>JANMQV010000098.1:0-16231 GCA_031370645.1 Candidatus Eiseniibacteriota bacterium
CGGGTTGCCGTGGTGCTCGTGGTACCGGCTCGCTTTGCTGGCCGTGCCCGACCGATGCGACCATGATGAGCAACTGGGCGGCTGCGAGTGGCTTCAACACGACCACGTACGGTCCGCTTCTTCCGATCCAGGACTTCACGAAGGCGACGGGCGTGACCGAGCCGGCGCCGGGGGCGGTCCCGCGCGTGAACGCGCTCGGTCAGAACCGGCCGAACCCGTTCAATCCCGCGACCACCATCCCATTCAGTACGGCCGCCGCGGGACGAGTCAATATCCGCGTGTTCGACGTCGCGGGACGCCTGGTCAGGACGCTCATGGATCGCGTGATGCCTTCGGGGGACTACGTGGCTCGGTGGAATGGCGAAACGGAATCCGGCTCGCGTGCCGCGAGCGGCGCCTACTTCTACCGAATCGTCTTTCCGAGCGGCGAGATCTCGAACAAGAAGATGATCATTCTCCGCTAGGAGAGCTCCGCCACACCGGGCCGCGCCTCCCGGCGACCGCGCCTCCGAACTCGGGCGAACTCATTGCCGCCCAAACGGATGACCCCCGCCGGCCGCCGCCCCTCGACAGCCGCCCCCCCGACCTGTTATAAACGAAAGGTTTGCGGGGGTTTTTCACGATTGAATGGGCGATGAAGCGTCTGCACCCCCCAGGCGGCCAACCCCACGGACAGCTCAAGCTCGAAGTGAGGTATTGATGATCGGTTTCGGAAAGTCGAGAAGGCAGGGTCTCCTTGCGGCGCTGATGGTTTCGGCGCTTCTGATATTCACGCTGGCAGTGCTCGCTCCCTTGGCGCTCGCTCAGGACGCGGCGGCGGCTTCCGAGGGCACTGTGGCCGCGGAAGGCACCGCGCATCACGGCGGCGGCGAGGCGAACCTCAAGCTCCCCGATCTGAAGACGGTGACGTTCGCCGGCGGGATCGACGGGCACACGCTCCTCCTCTTCGGACTCGTGGTCTGTGTCCTGGGGCTCCTCTTCGGAATTACGGCCTACGGGCAGCTCAGGAATCTCCCGGTGCACAAGTCGATGCTGGAGATCTCGGAGCTCATTTACGAGACCTGTAAGACGTACCTCTTCCAGCAGGGCAAGTTCCTCGCGGTCCTCTGGCTCTTCATCAGCGCCATCGTGCTCGTTTACTTCGGATGGCTCGCCGTCTCCGGTGTGGACGCCGCAGGGAACATCACGCGCGGATTCCCGCCGTTCAAGGTCGCGGTCATTCTCTTCTTCAGCCTCGTCGGCATGGCGGGCAGCTACGCCGTGGCATGGTTCGGCATCCGGATCAACACGTTCGCGAATTCCCGGACCGCCTTCGCCTCGCTGACCGGAAAGCCGTTCTCCTGCTACGCCATTCCGCTAAAGGCCGGCATGAGCATCGGGATGGCGCTCATCTCGGTCGAGCTCTTCATCATGCTCATCATCCTCCTCTTCATTCCGGGCGACATGGCCGGTCCCTGCTTCATCGGCTTCGCCATCGGCGAGTCGTTGGGCGCCGCGGCGCTTCGAATCGCCGGCGGTATCTTTACGAAGATCGCCGACATCGGCGCCGACTTGATGAAGATCGTCTTCAAGATCAAGGAAGACGACGTGCGGAATCCCGGTGTGATCGCCGACTGCGTGGGCGACAACGCGGGCGACTCGGTCGGCCCGTCGGCTGACGGCTTCGAGACGTACGGCGTCACGGGCGTCGCGCTCATCTCCTTCATCCTTCTCGCGGTCACAAGCCCGATCGTCCAGGTTCAGCTCCTCGTCTGGATTTTCGCCATGCGCGTCATGATGGTCGTGGCGAGCGGAGGCTCCTACCTCATCAACGAAGCGATGTCGAGGCAGCAATACGAGCACGTCGATAAGATGGACTTCGAGGCGCCGCTCACGCGCCTCGTCTGGCTCACCTCCATCATCTCGGTCGCGCTCACGTACGTGGCGTCGTACCTGCTGATCAAGGAGCTGGGAGACGGGTCGCTCTGGTGGAAGCTCTCGACCGTTATCACCTGCGGTACCTTGGCCGGCGCGATCATCCCCGAACTGGTGAAGATCTTCACCTCCACCAAGTCGGCCCACGTGGCGGAAGTCGTCACCTGCTCGCGCGAAGGCGGGGCGTCCCTCAACATCCTCTCGGGCCTCGTGGCCGGCAACTTCAGCGCCTACTGGCTCGGTATCACGATCATGATCCTCATGGCGCTCGCCTACGCGGTCAGCACGATGGGACTCGGGATGCTGATGATGGCTCCCGCGGTCTTCGCGTTCGGCCTCGTGGCGTTCGGATTCCTCGGCATGGGTCCCGTCACGATCGCCGTCGACTCCTACGGGCCGGTTACCGACAACGCGCAGTCGGTGTACGAACTCTCCATGATCGAGTCGATCCCCGGCATCAAGCAGGAGATCAAGGCGTCGCACGGCTTCGACATCGACTTCGCCAAGGCGAAGCACAACCTCGAGGAGAACGACGGAGCCGGGAATACCTTCAAGGCGACCGCGAAGCCGGTGCTCATCGGCACGGCCGTCGTGGGCGCGACCACCATGATCTTCTCGATCATCGTGGGCCTCACGGAAGGCCTGAAGCCCGAGTACGTCACGAAGCTCTCGCTCCTCCACGCGCCCTTCTTGCTCGGGCTCTTGGCGGGCGGATCGATGATCTACTGGTTCACCGGCGCTTCCATGCAGGCCGTGACCGCCGGCGCCTACAGCGCCGTGGAGTTCATCAAGAAGAACATCAAGCTCGAGAGCACGACGAAGGCGTCGGTTGCGGACTCCAAAAGGGTCGTGGAGATCTGCACCAAGTACGCTCAGAAGGGGATGTTCAACATCTTCCTGGCGGTTTTCTTCGGCACGCTGGCGTTCGCGTTCGTGGAGCAGTTCTTCTTCATCGGCTACCTGATTTCCATCGCGCTCTTCGGTCTTTTCCAGGCGATCTTCATGGCGAACGCCGGCGGCGCGTGGGACAACGCGAAGAAGGTGGTCGAGGTCGACCTGAAGGAAAAGGGTACGGAACTCCACGCGGCCACGGTCGTGGGCGATACGGTCGGCGATCCGTTCAAGGACACCTCGTCGGTCGCCATGAACCCGGTGATCAAGTTCACGACGCTCTTCGGACTTCTCGCGGTGGATCTGGCGGTTTCGGTTTCGCGCCAGCAGGGACCCATCCTGACAACGACGCTCGCCGCGATCTTCTTCGTGGTCTCGATGACGTTCGTTTGGCGTTCGTTCTACAAGATGCGGATCAGCGGAGTTGCCCGCTAACGGCGGCAGTTCCGCCTAGGAACACGGGACGGGCCGTCGCGCGATCCGCGGCGGCCCGTTCTCGCTCCGGCATCCCGCATCGCGGGTAGCGGCTTGAGTGCTCTGGCGCCGGGGCGCATAGTGGGGCGCCATGAAGGGGAGGCGAGTTGTGACCGCGAGCATTTGGAGATGGATCGGCCCCGGTCTTGCCGTCCTGTTCCTGACCTCACCGATCGACGCCGTAGCGGCAAGTCGGCCAAGCCATCCGCCCCCGCCCCGAACACCCCAGTCACTCCCGTACATCCCTGGCGAAGTCGTCGTCATCGCGAACCAGGGAATCCTCGACGCGGCAACGGGAGGTGCTGCGTTCTCACGCAACGCGAGCGTGAATGGGCTTCTCGCCAGCCTGGGTCTCGCGAAGGGGCGGATTCTCGGACCATCGCTCCGGCGCGGAGCCCCTCGTCGCGAGGAAGCGTGGGTCCTCACGAGTCGGAGCCCCGGATTCGATCCCGTCGCGGCCGCCAGCGCGCTCCAGGCGACCGGAGTCGTCCGCGCGGCAACCGCCAACTATCGCTTCAGCCTCTTCGCCACACTTCCGAGCGATCTCTTCCTCCCGTTCCAGTGGTACGTGGACGACAACGGGTTCGCCGACATTCGCCTGCCACAAGCGTGGGATCTCGCGAGGGGCGACACTTCGGTCGTGATCGCGATCATGGACACGGGGGTCGACACGACTCATCCCGACCTGGCGAGTCAGATTTGGCGGAACGCGGAAGAAGTGGCGGGAAACGGTATCGACGACGACGGAAACGGTTTGATCGACGACGTCGGGGGATGGGACTTCGGCATGGGGGACAACGATCCGAAACCGGAGTACACGGCCGATGCATCCGGAATCGATGTCGGCTTTCACGGCACATTCTGCGCGGGGATCGCGTCCGCGGCGACCGACAACGGCGACGGCATCTCGGGCGCCGGTTGGAAGTGCCGCATCATGCCGCTCAAGATATCGCGCCCCGATAGCGGCCTCGTCTCGAGTGCGATCGCGGGCGCGTTTCTCTACGCCATCGACCAGCATGCGTCGGTGATCTCGATGAGCTTCGGCGGCCCGGGCGATCCGGGAGTGCCGGAGTTCTTCCAGGAACTCGTGGACATGGCCACGAACGCGGGCGTCCTCTGCGTGGCGGCCGCGGGAAACGACGGCTCGGACGTCCCCGTCTATCCGGCTGCCTGCGGCAACGTGCTCGCGGTCGGCGCCACCGGTCTCGACAACGCCCGCGCCAGTTTCTCGAATTGGGGCGCCTGGGTCGATGTGGCGGCACCCGGGAGCACCATGTGGTCCACCATCTGCGGCAACTACGAGTTCACGACCTTGGATCAACTCTTCTATCTCCTCCTCTTCGGTTGGGACGGCCTGAATCCCTACATGTACGGCGACGGCACCTCCTTCGCCTGCCCTCTGACGGCGGGGGTCTGCGGCCTCGTGCGCGCGAAATACCCCGGATTGACGCCTCAGACCGTCATGCAGCACCTGATCGCCACCGGGGACGCGGTGGCGTACGATCTTCCGATCGGGGTGAAGGTGAACGCGTTTCGGGCGGTGTCCAGTCTGCCGACGGCGGTCGCGGTGGAGCCGCTGGCGCCGGCAGTGGCGCGCGTCCTCGCCGTGCCGAATCCAATCTCGGGCGCCGGGGAGATCCGCTTTGACCTCCCCATGGGTGGATGGGCGCGTCTCGCGCTCTTCGACGCGCAGGGGCGGCGCGTTCGGGCGCTTGCAGAGGGTGTGTTCACGCCGGGCGTCCACCGCGTGCTCTGGAACGGCGCGGACGAGCGGGGGTACCACCTCGCCGCAGCGGTCTATTTCGCTCGGTTGGAGACGAGAGAACTCACGACGACGACGAAATTGATCCTCGTGCCGTAAGGGGCCGCGGGACCGTTAGGGGGGACGAAGATGCTCGGGACACGTTGGGCGATGGTGGCGGCGCTTGTCGTCGCAATGCTAGGTCAGGCGACGGAGGCGGAGGCAAAACGGGCCGCGCCGAGCGGGCCGGGAAAGACGTTCAACACCGGAAGCGTTACGATCTGGTACGAGGTCCGAGGAACGACGACGGGGCGGCCGCTGGTCATGGTGAACGGCGGACCCGGCTTCGACCACACCTACGTGCTTTGCTCCGACGCGTGGGACACACTCGCGAAACGTCGCCGCGTCGTCTTCTACGATCAGCGCGGAAACGGGCGGTCGGGCGCGCTCACTGAAGCCCAGACCTGCACGGTTGCCGACCAGATCGCCGACCTCGAAGCGCTCCGAAGGGAACTCCACGCCGACAAGATCGACCTGTTGGGGCACTCCTGGGGCGGGTACCTCGTGATGGCGTACGCGGCGCGTCACTCGGAACATCTGGCGCACCTCATCATCGCCGATTCCGCCTCGCCGAAGTGGACCGACACCGACTTCATCTTCAAGTACGTCTTCCCGGAGGGAATCGACCGGCAGGGGGTGCTCGATTTCGCGGACGCCGTCGGCGACACTGCGGCAGCAGGCAGGAGCATGCACGAGTACCTGAGAATGCTCTTCGTCTCCACGGAGAAGCGCGACGAGTTTCTCTCGCACGAACGCGACTACCACTTCAGTCGTTCCGTGAATGCGACGCTCGACGCCGAGCTGAGCCGAATCGACATGTGGCCGGCACTCCAGACGCTCGCCATGCCGACGCTCGTCCTCACGGGACGCTACGACATCAACGTCGCGCCGAGTACCGCGTGGAAGATCCACAAAGCGATTCGTGGATCGAAGTGGGAAGTGTTCGAGAAGAGTGGTCACCTTCCGTACTTCGAGGAGCCGGAGAAGTTCGTCCGCGTCGTGGAAGGATTCATCGGGACTCCCTGAGTTCCGATTCCTCATGGCCGAGCGCCGCATCAGCCATTACCTGCTCGAACGCCTCCTCGGCGCGGGCGGCATGGGGGAGGTTCACCTCGCCCGCGATCTTGCATTGGGGCGACCCGCAGCCCTAAAAATCCTGCCGCGCGGCTTCGATCCCATCCAGCGCTCCCGATTGCTCGAAGAGGCGCGCATCTCGGCGCGGCTCCAGCATCCCGCCATCGCCACGTTCTACGAGGCGGGGGAACAAGGCGGCGAGGCGTTCATCGCGATGGAGTACGTGCCGGGGGAGACGCTCCGCGCCCGACTTCGCGGCGGCGCGCTTCCTTCATCGGACGCGATCGGGTTGATCGCCTCGATCCTCGAGGGGCTCGTCCACGCTCACGCGCTCGGCGTGCTCCACCGCGACATCAAACCCGAGAATGTCATGGTCGCGGGGCCGAACCTCGGCCGGCTCCTCGATTTCGGCATCGCCAAGCAGTTGTCGGCGGACGCGGCCGGCCCCGCGACGCAGGAAACGGCACTCACGGAAGCCGGTGCCATGATCGGAACGCCCGGCTACATGGCGCCGGAGCAACTGCAGGGATCACCGGCCAATGCTCGGAGTGATCTCTTCTCGGTCGGGGCGCTCCTGCATGAAGCGCTGACGGGCCGCCGGCTCTTCGACGGCGCCTCCGGCTCGGAGCGGATGGCGCGGGTTCTCACGTCCACCGTGCCGGCCCTGGAGCCGCAAGGCGCGCCGCGCGGCATCGACGCGATCCTAGCGCGCGCCCTCGCCAAAAATCCCGCCGAGCGCTTTGCCTCGGCGTCCGAATTCCTTGTGTCGCTTCAAGCACTCGGGGCGGGTGGCCGCGCAAGCGCGATGCCCGATACGGTGGCGGTCGTCGACCTCGAGAACGCCTCGGCCGACCCCTCCGACGCTTGGATCGGGAGCGCCGTGGCCGAACAGCTGACGGGCGATTTGGCGCGCGTCGGCGGGCTCCAGGTGGTAGCCCGCGAACGAGTGATTCGGTCACGCGATGTCGCCGGGGGCGGAGGCGCCGATGACGCCCTCGAGCGGGCGCGTGCGCTCGGGTGCCGCTGGCTACTCTCGGGAAGCTTTCAACGGAGCGGTCCGGCCCTCCGACTCACCACTCGGCTCACCGAAGTCTCGACCGCGCGCGTCGTCACATCGGAGCGTCTCGACGGCACGGTGGCCGAAATCTTCTCGCTGCAAGACCGGCTGGCCGCGGCGGTCGTCCGAAGTTTTCCGCTCGATCTCGCCTCAGTATCGGCGCGGACGTCCGAGACGCCGCAGATCGGCGCCTACGAGCTTTACGCCACGGGGAGACGGCTCTTTCATCGACTTCAGAAGGGCACGTTTGCCGATGCGAAGAGGCAATTCGAACGCGCCATCGAGATCGATCCCCGCTTCGCTCCGCCTCACAGCGGGCTCGCGTCGATCCACGCCATGCACTTCACCTACATGACGGATACGAAAGAGCTCGAATTGGCGGAGGCGTACGCGAAGCGATCGATCGAGCTCGACCCGTCGCACGGCGACGCCTATTCCTGGCTCGCGTATGCCTGTTGGCGTCTCGGACGGCCCGAGGAAGCGCTGGCCGCCGCGAAGTTCTCCGAGCAGTTGGCGCCCGATTCCTCGTACGGCGACTATTTCGCCGGCTGCACGCTCTGGTCGATTGGACGGCGTGAAGAGGCGGTGGTCTGCTACCAGCGCGCCGTGCTCCGCGACCGCCAGCATGGGTTCGCCTGGATGGCGCTCGGCATGCTCCTGGCCGAACTCGGACAATTCCAAGAGGCGGAGTGGTGCGTCGCGCAAGCGATCGCCCAGGAGGGACAGCCCGGGTCGAGTCCCACAACCGGGGCGAGCGTAACGCTCGGTGAGGTGTTTCGGCTTCAGGGGCGGCTCGCGGAGGCGCGCCGCGCCTGTCTGGAGGGAATCGCAACGGCCGAGCAGGCGGATCACATGTTACGGGACTCGATGCGCGCGATGGGCCTCGTCATCATCGGCACGATCGCGGTCGATCAGGGGGATCGCGATGCGGCACAAGCCGCGTTCACGCAGGCGGTGGCGCACCTGAAGGGAAGGCCGCGAACGTTGGGAGGGAGACACTTCCTGGTTCGGGCTCTTGCCGGATTGTCGCGTCTGGGTGCGGACGAGTCGATCTATCTGGAAGGGAAGCGAATCCTCGAGGGCGGCGACGCCTACGACAGCTCGTGGCTCTGGTGCGCGAGGACTCGCGAAGCGCGCACCGCGCTGGCCGACGCGGCGGCCGCTCTCGGTCGGGAGGACGATGCGGCGGCGCTTCGTAAGGCTAGCGCTGAGGAGCGCCCCGGCGCCTAGGGCTTGAAAGCGAGAACTGGATGATGCGGCGAACAGGACGTTCGCCGGGCCAGGATCGCGATTCCTTCGAGGATGTCACCACCTCGCGATTGTAGCGCCATGATCTCAATCCGCGCGCGGGAGTCGTTAGGGCATCCATTCAGGAGGATCCGCCTCGGTAAGAGCTACCTACGCTTCGTAGATTCGCCTACCCCAACTGTGGCTTGGGGTCACGATCCGCCTCTCGGTCTCCCTCTTCCGGCACATCCGAGGGCCATACCCCGCCTCATCTTGCGGGGCATTTCCGCCACGAACCACCGGTGGCACGCTTCTCGCAATTCCCGATTGAAGTGAAGGATGGCACTCAACGCGCGAGACCCGCGCCGCCCCTCCCGCGGGGGGCGGGGGCGCGCACTCCGGGGATCTGCCATCGGATTCGACCGAATGCTGTTCACCAATAAGGAGAACCACATGATCACTCGTCCGAGAACGCACCTGTTGGTCCCGCTTCTTGCCCTCAGCCTGACGCTCGGCATGGCCGAGACGGGTCACGCGAAGAATCACAACCCCACGGGATCTAGCGGCACGTCCGCGAGCCTCCGGATCAATTTCGGGAGTTCGCCGCGCTGGTCCAACATTCGTGGCACCTCCGTCCAGAGGATCAACCAGGGGTATCGCACCAATTACGATATGTTCCGCTACGGCCAGAATTTCTATGTCTACAACAACGCCGATGACCGCTGGTACATGTCCCGCCGGTATCGCGGCCAATTCCGGATGATCGACGATCGCTCGGTTCCGTGGCAGATCCGCCGTCTCTCACGGGAAAATTGGCGCAACTATCCGACCGCCTGGGATAATCGCGACTACCGGGGCTGGAATGGCCCGTACTCGACGATGCAGGTTAATTTCGGCGGCAGGCCGCGATGGATGGGCGTCAACGGTACGCGCGTCGAGGCGGTCTACGGCGCGAATCGGCCGAGCTATGACGTGTTCCGCTTGAACGGCTCGTACTATGCCTACAACAACGACCGGTGGTACACCTCATCTCGCGAAAGCGGTGAGTTCACGATCATCGACGAACAGTCGATCCCCAGCGAGTTCTCCAGGGTCCCTCGGGATCAGTGGCGCAACTATCCGTCCGAATGGGATGGCCGCGACTACCAGGGATCGAACGGCTCGAACTGGTCGAACGGCTCGTACGGGACGCTGACGGTCAGCTTCGGGAGCGCTCCACGCTGGACCGGCATCTCGGGTACGCGCGTCGAGGAGATCTACGGCCAGCAGCGGCCGGGATACGACGTGTTCCGCTACGGCGGCAGCTACTACGCGTACAACAATGACCAGTGGTACACGTCCTCGCGTGAGAGCGGTCAGTTCACGCAAATCGACGAAGGTTCCGTGCCGGACGAGTTCTTCTCGATCCCGCGCAACCATTGGCGCAACTATCCGTCGGGTTGGCAGGACGATAACAACAACCCGCGGTACAACAATTCGGACCGCAGAAGCTCGCGGGATCGGAATGACCAGTGGGGGAGCGGACGCGGCGGCAACTAGCCGACTCTGAACCTTCGCCACTACCGTGTAGCTCAATCCAAAGCGGGCGCCGCCATTCGGCGCCCGCTTTTCATTCCGGTGCGGATAGGGGGCCGGTTGGTGCAGGCGGAGCCAGAGTACTTCAGAAGTCGATGACGAACTTCCCGTCTTTGTGGAGCAGCTCGCCGTCGACGCGGATCTCGCCCCCTTGGCGGAGGTCGCAGACCATGTCCCAGTGGACGGCGGAGACGTTCGTGCCCCCTGAGATGGGGATGCTCGCGCCGAGCGCCATATGGAACGTGCCCGCGATCTTTTCATCGAAGAGGGTATTCCGCATGAATCGGGTGACCCCAGTATTGGTGCCGATCGCGAACTCGCCCGGCACGCGCGCCCCGGCATCGACGTCGAGTGTCTGGATCAGGAAGTCCTCTCCCTTGTCGGCGGTCGCCTCGACGACGCGCCCCTTCTCGAGGCGGAGCCGGACGTTGGTGACTTCGCGTCCTCGATAGACGGCCGGGTAGGTGTATCGGACGTGCCCCTCCACGGAGCCCTCCACCGGACTCGTGAAGACTTCGCCGTCCGGCATGTTGGCCTTACCGTCGCAGTTGATGAAAGGGCGTCCCTCAATACTCAACCGCAGATCGGTATCGGGTCCGACCACGTGGACTCGCTTCTTACCTTTCAGCCAGTCGACAATTCGCTGCTGCCTCGCCGAGAAGCGCTTCCAGTATCCGATCGGATCCTCGAGATCGGGAAGGCAGGCGCCATAGACGAAGTCCTCGAACTCGCAGAGCCCCATCTCCGCGTCCTGCGCTCCCGCGTTGGTCGGGAAGAGGGTTCCTACCCAACGCATCTCGCCTGCGGAGTGGCGCTGCATGAAGATTCTTGAGGTCTCGCCCGTGGCCCGCTGGTTCAGCGCCATCTTCGCGGCCGGCACATTGCTGAGCGACTTGGTGTTCGCCGCTCCCATCAGGGCGATAATTCCTTCGTAGGTTTCGACCACGAGTCGGAACGGCGGAGGAACGTGCTGCAGCTGCTCCTCGGACGCGTGCTGGTAGAAGATTTCATCCAGTCCGGGGAGCGTGGCGAGCACCGTGGGGTGGGCGCCGGCGTTGAGGACCGAGGCGTAAATCGCCCGGATCAGCGGCTCGGCAAGGGTGCTCCCGAGTATTGCCACCTTTTGACCCGGCTTAGCGGCGATGGAATAGTTCACGAGGAGATTGGCGAGTTTTTCGACGCGAAGATCGCTCATGGGTAGGGAAGCTACACCACGTGGAACGGAGTGTCACGCGGCTTACCATGTTGCACCCTCCACGAAAGACGCAGCCTTAGCTCAGACCCTTAGCTCCGGTGGTAGAGCGCCTGCCTCTTAAGGGCTCTCAAAAGTTTTGGGAGCCGAGTTCGTAGATACGTCCCGCACAAGAGATCGGATCACTGGATCAGTGCGCCTCATACCCCTGAAGCCTCTGTGAGGCTTGCCCATCGTCCGGCCGTGGCCCACGCTTCTAGGTATCCCTCCGTCCCATGTCGCCGTCGAGCTCGATCCTGCTAAGATTAAGACTTCCTCCAGAGTGCGGTTCAACAGTATTCCGGATCGGGATATGGCCATGAATTAGGCGCTCCCAGCGTCTCAGTCGTCTCGATGGACTTCATGTTTGCTGTGAGCGGGAGAGAGACAATGCGAATCGGAACCATCGCAACAGCGCTCGGACTTTTCGTCCTCGCGATGGGCCCGGCCCTGGCCGCAGCCGAGGACGCCGAATACAACGGACAGGCTGGTCTATCGGCAGCTGCCGCGGCTCGCTCTGCAGCGATAAGTGGGCCGATCATCAGCATCCAACCCCTGGCGCTCGACTTTGGGGTTGTGACCATCGGGGCAACAGGAACCCGGGATTACACGGTGCAGAATACCGGGGATGCGGATCTCGAAATATCGGACATCCTCATATCGGATCCGCAGTTTATGACGAACCAGCCGCTTCCCATGACACTGGGCCCCGGTAGCTCCTTCGTGGCCAACGCCAAGTTCACGCCGACAGGCGGCACCGTCGTCGGGACACTGGAGGTCCGCAGCAATGCTACGAACGGGGCGTTCACGATCCTCGCAAGCGGTCGGGCGAACACAGCGCCGGTAATCGACCCCATCGGGAGCATCTCGGCGATCGCTATGATTCCTCTCCAATTTACGGTCCACGCCACCGATCTCGACACTGACCCCATCTTCCTTTCCGCCGACGGACTCCCCCCGGGGGCCACATTTGAAAACGTAAGTGGGACGTTTTCCTGGACGCCCACGGCCGACGACGCGGGTGTTCATGCCGTGACGATCACCGCATCGGATGGGTACGCGAGCAGCACCCTCGACATCACCATCACGGTAACCGTGCTCAACCATCCTCCATTTGCGGATCCGGGGGGACCCTACATAGGCACGGCCGAGGCGCCGGTCTCCTTCGACGGCTCAGGTTCGTATGATCCGGAGGGGAGCAGCCTCGACTTCCACTGGACGTTCGGAGATGGCGGGGCCGGATCGGGGGAAAGGCCGGCCTATGCGTATCGCAGTGGGGGGATTTACGCGGTCACGCTCGAGGTAGTTGACGTCGGGATCCCAAACCTCAGCGCAACCGCTTCCACATCGGCGACCATTTCCAACGCCTATACCGATCAAGTCACGCTTTCGGCAATTCAGGACAACACGATCTATTCGGAATCGGACTCGAGCTATGGGGGCGGAATGTGTCTCCAGGTAGGGCGGCCAACCCAATCCACGGCGAACCGGCTCCAGATTCGCCGCGCCCTCGTTCAGTTCGATCTCACCTCGATCCCCGCCGGGAGTCATATCGTTTCCGCGCGACTCAACCTGTTCCGTTACCTGTCGGGGGGACCGGGAAATCACCTGCGTATCTACCGGCTTCTACAAGCCTGGGGCGAGGGGAACTCCGGCGCCTCGCAGTCCTGCACGCCGCCCCCCAGGCAGTTGGGCAGAGCCCCGACCGAAAGCTCTTCCACATGGAACTACCGGTTCTTTGGAACCGGGGCGGTGTGGAACACGGACGCAGGCGACCCGTTGCACGGCGGGAACTTCCAGAGCGCGTCCAGCGATTCCGAAAACGTATACCCCGGGGACCAGTCGGTCGGATTGACAAGCAGCGGAATCACGAGCGACGCGGCGGACTGGGTAAGGGACCCCGCATCCAATCACGGTTGGGTTCTCCTGGGGGACGAGGCGAAACCGGGGACGGGCATGCGATTCGCGAGCCGGCAGGACCCGCTCCCCAATCATGCGCCCTCTCTGACGGTCTTCTTCGCCCCTCCGACGGGGGCCTGCTGCAGACCGGACGGCACGTGCGATCTCTTGACTCTAGGCGAGTGCGAGGCGGTGTCGGGGAATTATGGAGGGGACAACTCGACCTGCGCCGAGCAGGTCTGTCTCGAGCCCTACGTGGACTGGCTTCCGACTCCACCCGTAGCCGTGCCTGCCCGAGGCCGGGCGGGAGGCGAGGCCTACTACGAGATCGCGATGAAAGAATTCCGGCAGAAGCTCCACCGTGACCTGCCGCCGACAACCCTCTGGGGCTACAATGGACAGTATCCCGGACCCACGATCGAGGCCTATCGCGATCGGCCGGTTCAGGTCCGCTGGATCAACGATCTCAGGGACTACGAGACTGGTCTCCCGCGAACAGATCATTACTTCGACGTCGACACGCGGATCCATGGCCCCGATATGGAAGGGAGGACGCCCCGCACCGTCGTGCATCTTCATGGCGGTCACGTTCCGCCCAACTTCGACGGGTTTCCGGAATCGACCTTCGTGTCGGGCGGCTCGAGGCTCTATCGGTATCCGAACAGGCAGCTTCCCGCGACGCTTTGGTATCACGATCATGCGCTCGGCATCACCCGCTACAACGTGATGATGGGCCTGGCCGGGCTCTACCTGATCCGCGACCGAGACGAAGAAGCCCTTCAGCTTCCGAGCGGACCGTACGAGATCCCGCTCGTCATCCAGGATCGTTCCTTCAATCCCGACGGCTCGCTGCGTTATCCGAACCAGTGGACGCCGATGTTCGTGGGAGACAAGGTGCTGGTGAACGGGAAAGTCTGGCCCAAGCTCCGCGTCGATTCGGGGAGGTACCGCTTCCGCGTCCTGAACGGCTCCAACCATCGGATATTCACGCTCGCCCTATCCGATCACCATCCGTTCCACGTGATCGGCACTGACGGCGGGCTTCTCTCGTCGCCGGTCAAGGTCCGCGAGATTTCGCTCGGCCCGGCCGAGCGGGCCGACCTCGTGCTCGACTTCGAAGGCTACGCCCCCGATTCGGCGGTGCTCCTTCTGGACACAGTAGAGTCCGGTCAGGCGGACGCTTCGGACCCGGCTGCCTCGAGAATCATGAAGTTCATCGTTTCGGGGACGCCGGGCTCGAGGGCGCCGCTCCCACTCTCCCTGAGCCCTGTGGAGCGCATCCCGGAGAGCCAAGCCAATCGGACCCGAACGTTCGAGCTCCGTTTCGATCAGAAACTCCAGCAATTCCGCTTCGGTGACTTCGGCTGGGAGGACGTGACCGAATTCCCGGTTCTGGGCGCCACGGAGATCTGGCAATTCGCGAACGAGACCCCGGAAACGCATCCCATCCACATGCACTTGATTCAATTCCAGGTACTCGATCGCTCGAGTTTCCAGGTCGTTGACGGCAAGGTCGTTCCCGGTTCCGATCGCAGGCCGCCAGACCCCGACGAGGCTGGCTGGAAAGACACGGCCAAAGTGAAGCCCAACGAGTTGCTTCGCGTCATCATGCGATTCGGCCCGGACGGCTACTTAGGCGACTACGTCTACCACTGTCACATGCTCGAGCACGAAGACAACGAGATGATGCGGCAGTTCAGGGTGGTTCCACCGAAGGGTCCCAAGCCGACAGTCGCGAGCGCCAAGGCAGAGCCCTCCCGGCTTTGGCCTCCCGATCTCTCCATGGTTCCCGTGAAGATCACGGGGGTGAGCGACTCGTCAGGCGCGCTCGTTTCGGTCCACGTGACCCACGTGGCGCAGGACGAGCCGATCTCGCACCGCGCGTCCCGGGGCGCGACCGCGGCGACATTTATGTCGGGCTCGGCTGCGAGGAACAAGAACCAGGACGGTGATGACGCCTGTTTCGACGCCCAGGTCGTGGATGGGCAGCTCTACCTGCGCCGGGAACGGCAGGATAGTGGGAACGGCCGCGTCTATCGCGTTTCTTTCACGGCGGTGACGCGTGACGGAGGGACCGCCGACGGCATCGTGCTCGTGGCGGTTCCGGGCAAAGCGGGGGTACGTCTGGCCGTCAATGACGGACAGACCTACAACTCGCTCGAGACTTGTGCCGAGCGAAGCGGCCGCATGCAATTGGCGACGAAGGATCAGCAGGGCGCCGGGATCGCCTTAACCACCGCGCTGCGGGCGCCCCGTATCGAAGGGGCCCGCGCCACTGTGGAATACACCCTCGCGGCGCCCGGCGAGGTGTCGCTGATGATATTCGACGTCGCGGGGCGCCGAGTGGCCAGCCGCGACGATATCGTGGAGGGGACGGGAGTGCACCGCGCGGCCTTCAGTCTCCAGCACATGGCTCACGGCATCTACTTCGTCAGGATGCGCGCGGGGGGGAAAGTCCTCGTCCGCCGCATGCCAATCTTGAGGACGGGCGGGTGAAGAAGGCCAGCTCCAGCGCGCGTTGCCTCTGACAGTACCACCTGAGAGCGGCCCCGTCGGGAGCAGGAGACTCGACGAAAGGTAGGCGCAGGGATTCGCTCCGCGTCGGCTCACATCCCCTCACACGGTCCCGCTGAGCCACCACCATGCGCACCTCCTTGGCAGTTCTATTAGCTTAGAACTGTCTCAGAGGGTCGTACATATCACAAGGCATGCAGCGTCGGCGCCTGGATGCGAATCGTCACCGGCGCCGACGCGATGCGTGGTATCCGCGAGCCGCCGTTCTTGGCTCGCTCAGGTGAATTCTGATGAGCTCTCTCTTAACCTGTTCCTAAATCATCAGGCCTTCTTGAACCGTTTCCCAAATGCCACCAATCCAGCCACCCCGGAGGCAAGCAAGAGCATGCCCGAGGGTTCGGGGACAGGCGACCCGCCGCCGGTGCCGCCGCCACCGTTGCCGCCGCTGCCGCCGCCGCCACTGCCGCCGCCGCCGCAGCCGCAGGAGCCGACGCTGAAGACGTAGCTGCCGAAGTCGGAGCGGTCGCTGCCGAACTAATGGGCGTAGTTCTTGTTGGAAATAACATTGACCGAC
>JANMQV010000117.1:0-4858 GCA_031370645.1 Candidatus Eiseniibacteriota bacterium
CAAGAGAAGGCGCGGCAGCAGGCGGCAGGGGGCTGAGCGCACGATTCAACGCCCAACTAGGATTCTCTAAAAGGGTCCCCGACAAGGGTCGGGGGCCCTTTGCGTTTCACGAACGACCGCTGGGGGCAGGTCCCGATCTCACTTTCATCTTGCCTCGTAGATGATTATCTGATATAGCTTTAAACCTCTTTGATCGCCTCGCCTTCGAGGGCCCCATGAGCTTGAACCCATCAGTGCGTCGGCAACTCGAGCGGACCCTTCTCCTCCATGCGCTGATCTTCTTGGCGATCGCTGCTCCGGCGGATGCCCAATACCTCTACCTCGACACAAACGGCGATGGAGAACATTCGACGGCGGATGTCATCGCAACCTCCGGTACGACGATCGCGGACCTCTGGATTCGCACGGATCGTAACCGTGATGGAAGCCAGGCGACGTGCGTCACCGAGGATGGTGAGCTCTCGATCGCGGGCTACGAGTTCGTCCTGAGAGCGAGCAACGGATCAATCCAGTGGGGGCAGTTCGAGAATGCGATTCCGCAGTTCTCCGTCGTGGTTCCTCCTACTTCGATCGCCTCCGAGTATCACGTCGGGTATTCAGGTGAAGTTCTGGCTCCCGGAACCTACCGGCTCTCACGTCTCACGATCAATGTCGCATCGGGAACGCCTTCGATTGTCTTTGCTCCCATCGGAGCAAGCAACGGGTCGTGGCTCACCGGATTTGTCTCCCGCTGTTCCGGCCTCGACTTCGACAACACTGTGAAACTCGGATTGGACTGGCAGGACGCCGACGGACTTTCTTACGGCGGTGAGGTCAAGCATCCACCGAGAATTGTGCCCACCCGAACACTCTTCGTCGCCGAAGGCGCCGTCGCCGACGTCGCTGTCGCCGGGACCGACGAAGACGGCGATCCACTCCAGTTCTTCCTGGGTCCCGCGCCAGCCTTTGTCACGCTGACGACGCTGAGTCCGGGCGCGGGCACGGCGGCGGGGAACCTTCACATCGCGCCCTCCTACGATGTGAGCGGGATCCTTGGGTTCGCGCTGGGCGTCACGGACGGGGTCTTTCGAGACTCGACCCAAGTTCGGCTCGAGGTCCTCGAAACGAATCGTCCTCCGCACCTGGGCCGCTGGCCAAACGATTACTATATCGAAGGGGGGCAGCCGTCCCTCGACTTCCTCGCGCTTTCCGATCCGGACGTGGGGCAATCCGTGCAAGCCTTCATGGTCTCCGGGCCGCGTTATATGCGCGTGGAACAACCCTACCCCGACGTGGCGCTGCTGCACCTGACGCCGACCATTTTTGACGTCGGATCTACGTCGGGCACCGTGGGACTTACCGATGGCTATCTGACCGTGACCGACACGTTCGGCATTACGGTATATGCGCTTCCACAGATTTCACCGCTTCAGGACATGTCCGTCGCGATTGGAGAGACAGCCACCCAGGAGTTCACGGCCACCGACCCCGACGGTGGAGCGATGACCCTCGTGCTTGCGGGTGGGCCGCCCTTCATTTCGGCCTCCGTTCTCGACTCCGCCCCCGGCACGCTCCGCGGACTGCTCCGGCTATCTCCTCAGTCGTTCGACGTGGGCGATGCCACGGGCACGATCGCGGTCCAGGAAGAACAGGGCGAATCTCTGGCGAGATTTCACGTTCACGTGTTCGACCCGACGGGTCAGGCGGGCGCTGCACGCCCCCTGTTCGCGTCTACATTTCTCGGCTTCAGACTTCCAAAGGAACCGCGGGTCGTCGGATGGGGTGACTTCAATGAGGATGGCGTGCTCGACGCCGCGGCTGCCTGCGAAGGCGACTACGAGCTGGACGGCTCCGTCCAGCCCATCCAGATATTGGACGGACGGCGTGACGGTACGTTCCAGTCGGGAGCTACGATCCCCGACGTCTTCGGTGCGCGTGATATCAGTGTTGCCGACCTCGACGGTGATGGCCACGCCGACATCCTAGTTTCTGGAGGAAACTTCATTCGGTGGTTCGCCGGTCGCGGCGACGGGACGTTTGTCTCCGGGAACGACCTCGCGCTCGGCTTCAATTTCGGCGCTGTTCGGGCCGCGGACTTCAATGAAGATGGCCACCCTGACCTCGTAGCGACCTCCATCTCCCAAGCCGGTTCGAGAGTTTTCGTCTTTCTGAACGACGGAGCCGGCGCGTTCCCGGAACCGGTCGACCTTACTGGCGTAGGCTCGTATCCACTGGCTCTCACGGCGGGCGATCTCGACGGAGACGCTCACGTCGATGTGATCGTGGGGGACGTCTACGACGGAAGTATCGCGAGGTGGCTCGGACGGGGCGATGGAACCTTCAGCTCGGCGAGGATGATCCAGACGAATGGCCAGGGTGGACGCTACCAGCTCGCGGACTTGGACTCCGACGGAGACCTGGACCTTGCGGTTCCGGAAACCGGATTCGGTCGCTTGCGTATCCTCGAGAACCAAGGGGATGTCGGGTTCCTCGAGAGGACTACCGTGGCTCCGGATGGAGGCGTGGACTTCTGTTCCTTCGGAGATCTCGATTCCGACGGGGACCTCGATCTCGTGACAGCACGGACCGGCACGGCGACGCTGGAGACGTTCACGTCGAACGGCTTCTTCACCTTCGTCCCGTCGGAACGCATTCACTCCGCCTTCTCGGCGCTCGACCCTATCCTTCGAGACGTCAACTTCGACGGGAAGCTCGATATTCTCAGCCTCGATTACGCGGGAGATCAGCTCGCGGTCCATCGACAAGAGCACGGTGGCGGTTTCGGGGGAGTCCCGATCGTTCGGACGCGGGAGGCGCCGGCGTGGATCGTGAGCGGCGATTGGAATCAGGACCGGATCGTGGACGTGGCGGTCGGCGCGCGCGGATCAGGCGAGATCGAATTTCTGACCGCACAGAACGGCGTGCTTCGTTCCACCGGCACGGTCACGCTTCCGGGAGCGCCTTCGCGCGTTCGGGTCGCAGACCTTGACGGAGACCAGATTCCGGAACTGGTGGCGACAATTCCGACTGAAAGCAGTCTCTACGTCATTCGGCCCGGGACCGGCGGGGGCATGGTCGGCACCGTGCCGTGGACTCACCCCATAAGCGATTTTGATGTCGCAGATTGGAACGGGGACGGCAGCCTCGATCTCATCGTCACCTCAGGGTTTGGCTTTTTCGACAGCACGGCTGTACTCGCAGCGGGGCAGGAGGGCGCGTTTCACGAAATCGCCAGAGTTCGGGGACACGGGGGGCGAATTGCTGTTGGTGACTTCAACGGCGACGCTCTTCGCGATATTGCGATGCTCATTCCTTCGTCCGGGTACCCCATCACCGTTGCCTGGGGAGCAGCAGGTGGTGGCCTGGAAGCACCGTATTACTATCCCGTTTCACCGCGTAATTTCAGCGACCTCGCGGTACTGGGTCGTGATCCCGCGGGGCGAGACGGTCTGGGTGTCGTCTCAGCCGAGGCGAACACCATCGCGATCTACCGTGGCGATCCGGGCTTCGCACTCACGCTCCAAGGATCCCTCCGCACCGGCGCCTGCCCCTCCGCACCGTCAGTCGGCGATCTGAACGGTGATGGCGCGCGTGACCTCGTCATCGCGAACGCGGCGGGAAACTCATTCTCGATCCTCCCGGGCAGCTCGGACGGCTCGATCGGATCGCCCCAGGACTTCGGCGCCGGTGCCGGCGCGGTGGGAGTGGCGCTCGGGGATATGGACGGCGACGGACGTCTGGACGTCCTCGTGTCAAACGAGTCCGATCACACGGTATCGATCCACCGAAACTTGGGGACCTCGCGCATCAATCGCGTGCCGGTGGCGGTTACTGGCGGGCCCTATGCCGGCGTTGCCGGTAGCCCCATCGATTTCGACGGGTCTCGATCGAGCGATGCCGATGGCGACGCGCTGGGCTTCCGGTGGAACTTCGGTGACGGCGTGGAGGGAGTCGGATCGCACGCGGCGCACGCTTACGCAGCGAGCGGAACCTATCGCGTCGGACTGACCGTGGACGACGGCGTGCTCAACGCTTCGGATTCGACCACATCGGTAATTTCTGCGGTTCTTGCGGCACGCGTGTTTCGAACGAGGGACACCACGCCCATCGTCGTTGGGGCCGGTCCCCCGACTTCCTGTATCTCCTTCGAGCCTGTCGCAGGTGCCTTCTCCGTGTCGGATGTCGATCCGGGCGCCGTCTGGCTGATCGCAAGCACATCCGGAGCGTCCGATTCGATTCAGGCGGTGACAGGAAAGGGCACCCTCATCTCCGACGCGGACCGAGACGGGGTGATGGACCGTTCTGCTTGCTTCACGAGGGAAGATCTTGCCGATCTTTTCAGCGGTGCCACGGGGAGGGTAAGTGTCCCGGTACGTCTTCGATGCCGGCTCTTCAACGGAGCGATCGTGGACGGGGCGACGGCATTGCTCGTACTCGCCCGGGGCGGCGGGTTAGCGTCCTATGTGAAACCTCAACCCATGTCGCGCGGAGGCGTGATCGGCTTCCGCCTCACGGCGCCGACCGTCGGCTCCATTCGCCTCTTCGACGCCCGGGGACGCCTCGTCCGAACGCTACAGGCAAAGGGTCCGCTGGTAGCCGGATATCATGAGGTGCCATTCGAGGTCCCCGGGGCGGGTAACGCGCGGATTCCGTCCGGGGTGTACTTCTATCTCATTGAAACAAAGAGCGCATCGGAGACCGGAAGAGTACTCATCGCACACTGAACGTCTTCACGCCTCCGTCTTCACCAACCCCGCGGCGCGCCTCGCGCGCACCCGCGCGTCCTCCACGTCACCACCCCAGGCGAGTGCTACGCCCATCCGCCGCCGCGTGAACGATTCCGGTTTCCCGAAGAGCCTCAGATCGGTCCGCGGCACGC
>JANMQV010000134.1:0-2724 GCA_031370645.1 Candidatus Eiseniibacteriota bacterium
CGCTACGGCCGTATTGCTCGTGTAAGGGAGCCACTTGTCGTTCTGCGTCGTCTGAGCCCACTGAACAGACCCCGTGAAGGCGGTCCGATGCGGGAATTGGACGCCGATCGAGGCGCCGACCCGCATCTGCTGGTTGTCGGGATAGAGATCGAGGACGCCTTTCGTGGGATTCCCTACCGCGTCGGTGTAACGGCGCGGGTTGTCCCACTCGAGCGCGTCGAAGTCGTTCTCGAACGCGGAGTAACCGACCATGCCCTCCACGCTCACTCGCTTCTTCGAATAGCTGAGCGTGCCGGAGCCGTCGGCCATCGACTGTCGGATCGGCTCAATGGTTTCGATCACGTTGGAGAAGCCGAGGGAACCGCCGTACGGCTTGTTTCCCGAGCGGTTCTTCCGCACGCCTTTCAATTCGAAGATAAATCCCTGCGCCGGCCTTGTTTTGAACCGGGCCGCCAGATTGTCGGTCCGGAACCCCAGATTGATCTGGCTGGCGGTCTTCAGAAAGTCAGTCATGGTGGAGACGTAGGCGGCGGCGTTCTCCTGATTCGCCCGCTGGAGCGAATCGGGCAGCACCTGGTGCGCCGGATCGAGCAGCGTGTAGCCGGTCCGCGTGACGAAACTGAAATTGTGCGGCGTCTGCGTGTAGTCGACGTCCGCCCTCCAGCGCGCGGCCTTGTAGCTGAATCCGATCGCCTGATCGTCTCGGAGCGCGTGCGATCCCCAGAACGTCATGCGTCCCTTGCCTAGATTGTCCCGGTAGAGGAACGATTCCAGGTACGCGCCTCGAGGCAGGTCGCTGAACTCCTGGTACTTCGCCTCGGGCTCCGTCTGATTCCAGTAGAGCGAACCGAATGTCACCTGCCCATCCGCTGCGTATGCGGGCACCCACCAGAGCAACAGGAGCGCTCCGGCGGCCGCGAGCGATCTCGAAAACTGAAAGAGCGTTCTCATCGTCCGCCTCCGTTACCTCAGGAAAGTCTTTCCCGAGGGGTGGTTGGAGCCATGAATCTGGCTGTGACAGTTGGTGCACGACCGGTTGAAGAGTCGGTTGCCCACGAGATCGGGCCGGTCGTAGATGTCGCTCGGATGCCGCGACGCGATATGGCAACGCTGACAAAGGAACGGCTTCTTCGCCGCGAGGACCTTGTCGTTGTTGGACCCGTGCGGCATGTGGCACGTAACACAGTTCTCGCGCACGGGCGCGTGTTCCCAGAGGAACGGACCGCGCTTGTCCATGTGGCATGAGGTGCAGAGTTCGTTATTGGACACGGCCCGGATCATCTTCGCGCCAGGAGATCCGTGCGGGTTGTGGCAACTGGAGCACTCCATGCCGCCTTCCTTGAGCGGCATGTGAGCCGTCCGTGCGATCTCGGCCCGCTTCTCCTGGTGGCACTTCACGCAGAGTTGAGTCGCGCGCTCCTCCTTCAGGAGTGCCTTGCCGCCGAGCGCCTTCGCCGCGTGAATCGAGTGGCAGCTCTGGCAGGCGACGTCGTTCCGCGAGTGGGCGCTCTGCGCCCAATAGAATTGCTGACCCGTCTTGTGGCAGCTCTCACAAACGGCCGCCGCGGCCGCCGGTTTCATCTTGTCGAACATGTTGATCGTGGCGAAATTCGGGTCGGTCTTCTCCCCCGCGGCATCGGCGTGGAGCGATCCCGGACCGTGGCAACTCTCGCATCCGACGGCCTTTCCGCCGGGGGCGCCTACGACCTCAGCGCCATGGTGGGGATTCATCTTCCAACTCGCCTCGACCCCGTCGTGGCACTCGAGACAGCGCTCGGGACCGATGTAGGTCGCGCTGGTGGTGGTAGCGGTGTGGGCCGCGGCGGGTGTCGCGGTGGGGGCCGCGACGGGCGTCGCGGTGGGAGCCACGGCGGGCGTCGCGGTGGTGTCGGCGGGGGGCGTCTCAGGCTCCTCCGCCCTCGCCGCGGGCGGAGCTAGCGTGGCCAACAGTAACAACACGGCCCCGGCGATCCACTTCGCCTGGGGCTTCCCTCGCTGCTTGTCTTTTCTCATCTCCGTAGCCCCTCCCTAGGTCTCGGCGCGCTTGGAGCGCACTATTGAGTCCCGTTCTTCGGTTCGGATTCCGTGTCTCTAATTATCGTCGGAATTAACGGACATAGTGAGGGGGTCAGCCGCCCCATGTGTAGAGATACCTAGGTAGTAGGGTGCCGAGGCGAGGTGAGGGGACACCGTAGCACGGGCGGGATTCGCATTCACCTTCCAAGCCCTTCATCCGCGGTCGGGCCGTAGACGGGCGGGAGCGGCACGTCCAAGAGGCGGAGATAGACCGAGAGCTGTCCGCGATGGTGAATGAGGTGATTCAGCCCCATGGCGCGTGCCACCGCAAGTCGCGGCAACTGAAAGATGACCTGTTCGCCGTATCGATACCGCCACGGCTTCAGAAACTGGTCGTCGGTGAGGGACTGAATCGAATCGATCGCGTTTGCCACGTTGCGATCGAACGTTACGACGATCGCGGCCGCGTCGTCGGGCGGTGCTCCCGCGCCGAAGGTGGTGCGGTCGAGTTCGTCGCCGACGAGCGACGCGAGAAAGATCCCCGGGATGTTCGCGATGTGAGCCGCGACCTCCCCCAGGGATCGCGACTTCGCGTGAGGCTTCCAGGCGAGCGAGGCCCGGGACACCCGTTCGAGCATCCGGCGCGTCGTCGCCGCCTCGACCTGAAGCTCCGAGACCAGCATTTCCGCCGTCGTCATCGTTCACCCC
>JANMQV010000179.1:0-4957 GCA_031370645.1 Candidatus Eiseniibacteriota bacterium
AATACCGGCGAAACCTCGACAGGCGCCGGCAAGCCTTCACTTGAGGAGCAGCTCAAGCAACTCCAAGGCGCCCGCGACCAAGGGCTCATCACAAAGGTCGAATACGAAAAGAAGCGGCAAGAGATTCTCTCTCGCTACTAGGCCGCCGATCCAGTGTTGCGAGTGGCGGAACTCGCCGGGTCTCCTGGTCACTCAGCAACTCTGAATAGCCGCGCACGTTAATAAGACTTCATGAGTTAAGTTTGAATAATGGTTTCCGTGGAGGTAGCAGGTTCGTGTCTGGTGTGACGCGCGCAAACATTTTAGAAACAACAGCTTACGGCTAAAGCTCCCCACCCTCATCACTCTTCCTGTAATGCCCGCTGCCACCGCTCCCTCGGATCGTCGAACTTCACCTTCTTCGCGTCGAACTTAGCCGGATCAAACGAACCGCCCACCCAGTCGAGCATCTCGCGGTACTCCCGATCACGCGGATTGGCGATGATCTTCAAGAAGCGTTCGTATCCCGGCGGGCCCCCGCAGTCCTCGGGCGGACACGCGCCGGCGCCGGCGATGCAGGCGGGGAGTTTCCGGCCTGATTTCGGCGCCACGTATCCCTCGTGGATCACCGCGTGTACCCAGTCGTCGCCGAAGTCGTAGTGGTAACGCGCCACGCTCCGGTCGCCCATGAAGACGCTGTCGATCGGAGTTTCCCACCCCGGCAGCGGCCGCCGATCGTCAGCGATGTCGTCGGCCGGCAGCCCGACCCGTAGCGATGGTTCGCCAGGTAACCCGACGAGTTCGAACTCATGCAGGTGATAGTCCTTCCACCCCATCGCGTCCTGAATCGCCACGTGGAGATCCCAGAACGTGTATGTCGACGGCACCAAAATTCGCCGCCATACGAGTGGCTGCGTACCCGCTAGAACGATCAAGAATTGATAAGCCTCTCGCCGTGGCTCCACGCTACCAATCTCGACCACCTTTGCCTTCCGCTTCATGCGCGCGGCACCGCCGTCACCGACGCCGCGAGCAGCCACTCGTAAACGGGTTGCACCTCGACGCCCGAGGCGTTCGCATTCGGAAGCCCATCACGATCCAGCACGAACAATCGCCTTCTCGCGCGAGATGCTCATCGCCACGGCCCCCCCGGCGGACATGTGCTCTTGCCGCCGGTCATCCGATGGCGTCCAGGTACGGTTGCATCACGCGCGACACCCGGCAGATGCGAGCGTAGCGAGCAAGCGCGGTCGCGCCGCCGCGATGTCGGCGACTGAAATCCCGCAGCGCTTCGATGGCGACATCGACGCCCACCTTGTTGCGGTACTTGAAGCAGTCGGCGACCGTCTTGGCGGCTGAATAGACGCGAATTTCGACACCCTCGAACCGATGAGTCTCGACGCCCTCCGTGAGAGCCGGCCCCGAGAAGCGCGCCACCCGCAGGCGCGGATAGTCGAGTTTGGGCTTGCGCGCCTTCTCGGGTAGCGCGATCCATACCTCGGCCGGCGCCTGCGTCGTGAGTTCGTGAAAGCGTAGCGCCGTTAGCAGGCAGAAGACGCCGCCCGGAACTCGCTTGGCGACTTGCGCGAGCCCGTGCTCGGCGGTGATGGGGTGCCTGGCGGCAGCGTAGATTCCGCGAGCCTGCCGCTCAACCAGGCCCTTGCGCACGAGGCGGTAAATCTGTTCCCGGGGGATTCCGTGTGCCCGCAGATCGGCCGCGCGGACGATTCCCAGTCGCTTGATGACTCGGAGGAGTTGATTCTCACGCTTGCTGGCCATGATGAGGTGAATGATACAAAACGTCGGGGTTTGTCCACAAGTCCCGACGCCTCGACCGGGTAAGGCGCTTGAGACTTCCCTCTGGGAGGCCGACCGCCGGCGCCGCCGAGGATTCGACCTGCGCGGTGACGCACGAACACTCGCCGAGGAGGGGACGTACGAGGTCTCGAACGGGCCTCACCTGCGATCCAGAGTTCGTCAAACCTACCCCACCCCGCCATCTCCGCTGAGATTCAGGTGCTGGCGCACGTTTTTCGCTTTCCAGAGCAACCCCGGATGACTCCGGAGGCGTGCCTGCATCTCGCCGTCGCTCGTTAGCATCTCCGCGGCGATTTCGCCCCTACCGTTCAGGCTCTCCAGGAAATCGAGCTCTGCAGCCGTGAACGGCAGCACTCCAGCGAGCCCCTCCCTGCACTCGGCCACGAGCCCGGCGCACCACGCCTTGAGGGCGCCGCGCGTCGGGACGAGGTCTGCGCGAAGAAGCGGCGTGAGCCGACGGTCGGCGTCGCCGGCCTCCAATCGAAGCTCATCCAGCGCGACCGTTCGCCAATCGCGGCGATTGATCGCGCCGTGCACTACGAAGGAGAGCCGCAGCCGATGCACATCGAGTCCGCCTCGCCGGATGAGTCCGACCGCGTCGTAAAGGTCGCGGCTCGCGTTCCTGCCGAAGAGTGCCGCCAGCTTCCCCCCCGCCAACTCATGTTCGTCGAGCACGGTGATCCGCCGGGCGGCCGCGCCCGCGACCGGGATGGAGTCGCGCACGGACGGCGTCCAAATCGGGACCCGCATCAAGAAATTCAAATCGAGCTCGATGGTTCCCGTGCCGCCCGCGGAGCGCTCGTACCCGAGCCGCCATTTTCCGCCGGCGTGCTCCTCCGGAACATGGCGGATCGCGAATCCTTCGCGCGCGCAGACGGCTCGCACAGCTTCCTCCAGTTGCGGCCGCTCGGCCAACATGTCGTCGCGTCCGACCGGATGGATCACGTTCAGGTCGACGTCCACCGAGAGGCGCGGCAGGTCTAGGAGAAATAGATTGAGGGCCGTCCCGCCCTTGAGGGCGAGCCGGTTCTCCAAGAATGGATGGCTTCGGAGCGCCTCGAGGAGGCCGAGCAGTTGGAGCACCTTCTCGAGCGGCTCTGCCTGAAATCGGCTCTCGGACGCGGCCCGTTCCAGGTACGTGCGGTCGATTTTCACGTTGGCTCTTCCCACCGGCGCTCCAGCACGTCGGCCGGCACGATCAGATTCCATCGGGGAACGAGCTTTCCGGGGACCCGGCGTGAATCGAGATAACGAGGCTGGGCTGGCGCGCGTTTCAGGAGCGGAGCCAAGTGTCTCTCCTCGACCATCCACGCCGCTCGATGCTGATCCAAGAAGAAGCCGACGCGCGCGGCGGTCAACGCACTGCCGAGCCGAAGCGTGTATTCGACGACCGCGGTCAGGTCGTAGAACTCAACCATCTCAAGCGATCGCCAGAGTTCCTCCCAGCCGCCGCCCTGTTCGGGCGAGTGAAGGACGTCCACGAGACAGCGTTCGAGAGTCGCTACCCGTACCTCGCCACCGGCGTGCGGGCGAACGACCACGCCTCCACCGAAGTCAGGGAGGGGACGGACCGAGAGGGGCGCCTGAACGCCGACGAACTCGAGCCCTCGGAATGTGACCGTGCGCGGCCGGTCGGCCGTGAGGTACTGGTAGCGGCGCCAGGTGGAGTGCGCCTTCCCGTGAAAGGCCAGCGCCGTGTGGTAGGCGACAACGGCATCCGGGCGAAGCTTGGATGACACTAGGAAAGGGTCGGGGGAACACTCGCTGGGGTTTGCGCCGCCCGGGACCGAGGCGTAGAGCCCGCGCTTGACGCGGAGGAGGCTACCTGACTTCAAGTGCTTGTGAAGTAGTGCGTTGACTGTTTTCGAACTGCCACCAAGAGCCATCCGCCCAGCCAGGAACTCGTCATGGGTAAAGACAGGGTGAGCCAGAAAGTAGGCTGGGGAGCCATGTGACTTGTTGAAGTACGCCTTCATTGATACCAAAGATAGCACTATTGATTTGAATGGGCAAGTGTTAGTGGCTGATTTGTTAACAAAGTTCGGTATTAGATACATTCTGGGCACAATTGAGCCAAGATAAAGCGGTCTCACTGCACGGAGTTTTTCACCGCAAGTGCCGGGCGCGCCACACGACCTTGATCATATGTCGAATCTGACATATAATGTTTCTATGTGAACCCCACGGATAAACCGCTTGTCTGGCTGCACGGTGCGATCGCGTTCTCAGAGCGTTTTGAACGCCTGCAAGGCGAGACTTCGGGAGTACGACAATGCGTGACCTAAAGAAGCGTCGCTTGGCCGCCCGAGGCTGGAAGTTTGGAGGCACCAAGGAATTCCTAGGCCTCACGGCTGAGGAGGAGTCCTACATCGATCTCCGGCTCAGGCTTGCCGCGGGGCTCCGGAAGCGCCGGATTCGCCGAAGGCTCACGCAGGCCGCTTTGGCGAAAGCGGTGCGCTCGAGCCAGTCGCGGGTGGCGAAGATGGAGGCGGGAGACCCGACCGTGACGCTCGACCTGCTCATTCGGTCGCTGCTCGCCCTCGGGGCGTCCCGACACGACTTGGCCAAGATCATCTTGAGCCGACGAACTGCCGCCGTCGGCTGAGGGGTTTTTCCTACCCCCGCCGCCTACCTCCCGAGGTAGACGAACTTCGCAGTCGCGATGCCGGCTTCCGACTCCAGGCGGGCGAAATAGAGTCCCCGGGAAAGCCGGCGCCCATCGGACGTGCGGGATTGCCAGTGGACCGTGTGAGGCCCGGCGGCAAGTTGGCCCGCCAGCGGTGTCGCTACGAGGCGGCCCTGGACGTCATAAACGGCAAGATGAACCAGGGACGCGCGGGCGAGCGTGAAGAGGAAGGCCGGGCTGACGGCGTCCGTCGTTGAGGCGCGGAGCGAGATCTTGCCGGCCGCGTTGGCGGCACCCGCAGACGCCACCGACGCACCCGCCATCGAAGCCGGCGCCGCGGATGCCGCGACACCTCGCGCACCTGTCGGATCCACGATGTAGAAGCCTCGCTGAAGATCGCTCGCGTAGATCATCCCGTCGACGCCGAAGTAGGCGCCCCACGTCTGGCGCATATTGAACAAGCAATCCATCTTGCAGGCGCCGGCCTCGTTTCCGTTGGTGAGAAAGAAGGCCGCCTCTGTCGGTGCCGTCTTG
>JANMQV010000127.1:0-4223 GCA_031370645.1 Candidatus Eiseniibacteriota bacterium
GGCCGCGACGCCAGGCAGCGGATGGCTCTGCGCGTCACGCAGCGTGACCGTGAGAATGCTTCCGACGGCCCCCACCGGCGCGGGAGACGTCGCGACGAGCGCGGACGCGCTTCCGTCCACCGTTCCCGCCTGAAGCGCTACCGGCGTCGAACCGGCGGCCGAACCGCGCACCGACGTCGCCGTGACGGTGGCGCTGCCGAGCGTCGTTCCCGCCTGCAGCGTGAAGGCGATGGCGCCGGAAGAAGCGGCAATCTGAATCCCCGGAGTGATCGCATCCAGATCGGCTGAGACGATCGAACCGAGCGTGGTCGCCACCGTGTAGCGCCCGCCGTTCTCGACCTGATTGCCGTTCGCGTCGACGAGCCCCGACGAGGTGAGAGCACTCGTGGCCGTACCGTTCGCCGGGATGGCTGCCGGAGCGGCCGAGAGCACGATCGTTCCGGACGGAACTCCCGCAAGGAGCGTCACGAGCGTGCTCCCGGTGGCGCTGCCTGCGAGCGACGCGATGGAGAGGCTGCCGCTCCCCTTCGCGGTGCCGGCCACTGCCGATCCGCTCAGAGTGCCGGAGGCATTCGTGAGCCACTGGACGCCCGGCGTCCCACCATCGGCGTCGCCACCCGGCGCCACGAGCGTTCCGGTCGCGGTGAACGCGTTTCCGGCCGCGACCGCGTTTCCGAACGCGTCCCGCACCACCGCCGAAAGAAGGCTCGTGGACGCGACGCCGTCGGCTTCCAGCGTGTCGGGAGCGGCCGAGAGCGCCACACTTCCCGCCGGGGCGGCGGCGCTCGTCGTGACGGTGGCCTCGCCCGTACCGAGGTAGGGAGGAGCGAGTCCCGTGTCGATCGCGCGCACGCGTCCACCGCCCGCAACACTCTGCGTGTCGCGGAAACGGAACGTGGCGGAGGTGCTCCCGCTTGGGATCGTGATCTCGTAGATCGTGCCGCCGCCGAGATCCTGGAACGTCCCCGCGGGGCGGTTGCTCCAGAGCGCGAGTGCTTCGTCGGCCGGGACCGGCGCGAGATTCTCGTAGAGATCGCGCGATTCGACGGTCAGCGTTCCGGCCACGCCGGCGACCAGTGCGAGCGAGCCCGGCACGAGCGTGAGGTGATGCGGCGGGTCGGCCGCGACCGTGACCAGGAATCGGGCGGACTCGAAGCCGCTTCCCTCGTCGCGGGCGGCAATCCAGAAGTTCCCGGCGCGTCGCGGGGTGACGGTGCCGATGAACGATCCCGATGACAACGTAGCCGTGTCGTCCACGAATTGTGGATCGGCCGTCGTGGCGCCGATGCTGTCGGCGTAGGCGGCGAAGCGGAGCGACGCCGACGAGCCGGGCCCCGAGGTCACGACATTGCCGTCGCCATCGACCGCATCCGCGGAGATCGAGAGCCCCGTCCCGGCGACGATCGCCGACGGCGCGCTGAATTGAAGGGCGGTATAAGCGCCCGGCGTCACGGTGATCGATCCGGTCGCATCGGAGAAGCTGCCGGCGACGGCCGTGACGCCGCCGCTCCCGACGGTCGTGAGCGAGAGCGTGATGCTCGAGCCGGAGGCAGGCGAAACCGATCCGATCCCGCCGCTCACGCTCCAGGTAGCACTCACCAGGCCACGCGAATTTCCGAATCCGTCGTACCCGCGAAGGAAGAGCTGCGTCGTGTCTTCGTCCGCACTCCTCGTGAACGCGCCGACGGCGGAGCCCGCGGCATCCTCGATCCGAACCGAGGCGAGCGCGCCCGGCAGGACGCTCACGGAGAGCGGACCGCCGGAGATCTCCGCGGTGGTGATCCCGTCGCCGACGTTCGGGTCGGAGAGGACACGGAACGACGCCGTGGCAGGGGCCGTGGTGGAGGCCGTCGCGGCCGCGCCGCCGGCGCCGCCGTAGACGACGCGAACGCTGTCGCCGATGTTGAATTTCTGGAACGGAGCATCGCCGACGAAGAGTCGAATGGTGCGAGGCGGAAGAATCGTCACGCTCGAGACGTGAGGACTCGACACGGTGACCTGGCCCGGCTGTCCCACGGTGAGCGTGGGCAAAGTCCATCCCGCCGGCACGTCCACGTCGACTGCGCCGCCCGTCGAATGGGGGAATCCCTCTTCGGCGCGATAGGTGATGACCCACGACCCGCTCGATCCCGCCGTGACCGATGCCGAAGGCGAAAGATCGGCATTCCCCGAGCCGGGCCCCGCCGCGAAAGCAGTCACCGCGGAGAGCATGACGCCGCCCGCCTGGAGACTGGCAGCGAAACGCGCGAACGCGTGGAGCGCACGGCGCGACAACCGTCGCGCGGATCGCGTGGTGTGGTGGTGTGTGGTCGTCATGGCCTCGGTTTCTGCTATCGGCAGAGGTCCCGCCGTTGTGTTGCACAGAGTTATCCCGCCCACGAGGGGGCAAGCTCCGTGCCGCGTGGCTCGTCGCGACCATCCCGAACGAGCCCGGCAATCTATTGCGGGTTAACGCTTAAGCGGAGGTGTGGCGCGTTGAGGTGAGGAGCGGCAGGAACGAGTGGGACGGCATTGCAAAATGCAACGTCTGCCCGGGCGGCGTGCTAGCGGCGGGGCCAGCGAACGTCGCCGACGACCTTCTTCGAGCGGGCGGCCTCGATCTCCGGCGCGGCCGCCTTCTTGTTCGCGAGACCGATGAAGACGGCTTGCAGGATGGTGGCGAGCGACAGGGTCGCGAGACCGACGACGAAGACTTCGTGGACGCGCTGCCTCACCGATTCGGTCCAGGTGGCGAGTCCGAGGAGGAGAAGAGCGACGAGCGTGGTCATCACGACGCCGCTCAGTTTTCCGAACAGCGTCGGTTCGATTCGAACGGGTCCGTGGAAGACGTAGAGCACGAGCGTCCCGCCGATCAGCATCGCGTAACGCGTCACGACGAGCCCCGCGACCCACCAGGGGAGCGCGCCCGCGGTCGCGAGCGACACGAAGATCGACGCGTTGAAGGCGATGTCGGCCACCGGGTCGAGCACCTTCCCGACGTGGCTCTCCTGTTTCAGCGCGCGCGCGACCACGCCGTCGAGGACATCGGTGAGCGCGCTCGCGACGAAGAGCCACGTGGCGGCACCCCAGGCGTGCGTTCCGATCAGGAGCACGATCGCCGGAATGGAGACGAGACGGAGCATGGTGAGCATCACGGGGAGCGGAAGCCGCTTGAGGACGCGCCCTCCCTCCTCGCGTCCGCCGCCGGCGGTCACGATGCCGAGGTGCGCCAGGAGCCAGAAGGTCGCGAGCAGAAGCACCGCGCTCGAACTCACGAGGTACTCGACCGCGATGTCCCGGCTGATCGTCGCCGAGAGGGTGAGCGCGCCGGCGAACTGCACGGCGAAGAGGAGTACCGAGGTGGCGGCGATGGACCGCACGAGCTCGGCATGGAGCGGGAGTCGGCGCGTCACCCGCGCGAAAATGGCGCGAATGTAAGCGAGGAAGGCTTGAGGCGTGTAACCGGCTCGGCGGACTTCGCGGAGGAGATCTTCGGCGAACACGGCCGGGCCTCCCTTCTCTAGGGAACCGAAAGCTTGGTTTCGGCGAGAACGCGCTCGGTGTCGAACGATTCAGGTAGCCCGTAGAGCGCGATCGTTTCGGGGCGAGCGTGGCGAAGGAGGAACTGCGCCTCCACCTGAAGGGCGCCCTTGGTCGCGCCGGCGGCGAGGGGCGCGTCGAAGCGCACCTGCGCGCTCCCGCCCGCCTTGATGCGGCGGTTCGAGACGATCTTCCGCGCGGTCCACGTGTCGGCGGGGGCGTTTCCGAACTCGTCGGCCAGGAGCAAACCGAATACGGAGACGCTCCAGTCTTCGAACGGATCGTTCTCCCAGAGGATTTCGCCGGCCGCGCTCTTCACGCGAACTCGGATGATCGCGACGTTCTGATCGTTTCCGGTCGGGAGCGTGTGTCCCCAGCCCGATTTCGTGACGACCGCGACGACGCGGAGCGAGTCGCCACGCCGCTCGCCGCGGAGCTTCATGGTCACCGCGTTCGGCCGCGCCTGAGCCAGCGTCTCGTGATCGAAGGCGTGGTTCGCGACGCGGGCGCGAAGAGGTCCCTCCGCGGTGTTCCTCCCCGCTCCGCCCGGCATGTGGCAGGTGGCGCAGGTCACCTTCAGCTTCGGGTACTTCGACCGCTTCCACTCTCCGTACGTGTCGCTGATCGGCACGCCGTTCTGATTGGAATACTTGTGGCAGGAGCCGCAGAATTCCGGCGTTCCGAGGTAGGGTGCGTACTTCGAT
>JANMQV010000130.1:0-2533 GCA_031370645.1 Candidatus Eiseniibacteriota bacterium
TCGCCACACTGCGACCGCTCCGCGCACGGTAGGAGATTGGCCGGCGCGGCGTCGCTCCCGCAACTAATTAACTCTCAGTGCCTTAGCGAGACCGGAATTCCAATGCCGTGGCACGCGGTTTGCAACGACAGGGGACAGACCCTGGATGGGGTCACTACTCCAACGTTCAGGAGGACATCATGAAACGCAGCCTCTACGCCATTGCCGCGGCTGCGGTACTCGCGGCAACGATCACGACGACGGCGAACGCCGCCACGAGCGTCGACGTTCGAGTTTCCGTCGGCGATCCATACCATGGCGCGACGCTCTCCTTCAGTAACGAGCCCCAGGTCGTTCTCGTCCCGGACACGAAGGTCTATTACGCACGCGACCGCGATTGCGATCTCTATCGCTACGGCCGCTACTGGTATTTCGTCGAGGACGGCTTCTGGTACCGCTCCGCGACGTGGCGTGGCCCGTTCCGGCACGTCCGCGACGGCTCGATCCCGCGTTCGGTGGTTTCGGTGCCCGTGAGGTATCGCCGCCATTGGAAGAACGGCCCGCCGTCGCATTCGATGGCGCAGGGGTACTACAAGGATCGCGGTCGCGATGAGCATCGCGGCCACGGGAACGGCAACAAACACAACCGGCACTAGTCGCGGCCGGGGCGCGCTTCGAGCGCGCTCAGCCTGACTCGTTTCGTCGAGAAGTCGAAAGGGGACCGCTTCGGTGGTCCCCTTTTCGTATCCCTCCCCGAACTAACCTCATATCTCACGCCTCCACAGTCGTTTGTGACGCCCGAAATCCTCAAGAAGCGCCCTCGGCGTACCGATGAAAGCAAGAACAACCCGTATCCCTCTGGAGGCAGGCAAGGTGACGTTTTTCAAGACCACATCACTTCTGGCCGTGGGGCTCGCGTTGACGAACCCGACCCTCGGCATGGCCGGCGTCATTCGGGGCCGTGTGGAAGTGCCCCCGATGTCGGCCTCGTCGCCGCGCGCTCGCGACCCCTATGCGGGACAGGCCTCGTCGATGCCGGAGCCTCGAGTTCCGGCGCGAGGTACGCCCCAGGACGCGGTCATTTACCTCGAGGTGCTGGCGCCCGAGACGAACGCGACCATTCCGGCGCCCGCCGCCGTGCCTCGGTTGACGCAGCGACAGCAATCGTTCGAGCCTCGGGTGGTCGTCGTCTCCGTGGGTGGGAGCGTCGACTTCCCGAACCTCGATCCGATCTATCACAGCGTCTTCAGCGTCTCTCCCGCGAAGCGCTTCGACCTGGGGCGATTCGGTAAGGGGAAATCGAAGAGCGTTCGATTCCTGAAGCCCGGGCTGGTGAACGTCTACTGCGACATTCACTCGAACATGGAAGGCTTCGTGCTCGTCGTCCCAAATCGCGCGGTCGCGCAGGCGGATGAGTCCGGGCGCTATGTCCTCCCTGAACTCCCGCCGGGGCGCTACATGCTCCACGCCTGGCACCCCGACTTTCCGCCGATCCGGCGCGCGGTCGAGGTTCCCGACCACGGCGACCTCGATGTCGATCTGAGCTTCGCGCCATGACGCTGTCGCTGCGTCCTCGGATCATTCTCTTCACCGTGCTTCCGCTCGTGACGCTCACGTTCGTCACGCTCTGGGTCGTCAATAAGACGATCTCCACTGAGGTTCGGGTCGGGATCGACGATGGGCTCCGACGGGCTTCGGCGACGCTCGAGAGCATGCTCTCCTCGCGCTCGGAATACCTCCGCGTGACGGGCGAAGTAATCGTTCAGGATCCGCGATTCTTCTCCTCCCTCACGCTCCCCGGCTCCACGCACGACCCCGACTTCCGCGCGACTGTCGCGGATGTCGCTCGCGAATTCAATTCCATCACGCGGGCGGCGCTCTTCGAGGTTTTCGACGCGCGAGGAGGATTGATCGCCTCCGTGGGGACGCAGCACACGGAGCAGGCGTCGCGGGACCCGCTCACGAGCGCTGCGCTTGCCGAGAATCCGCGAGCCGCCGTGCTCGAGGGTCAGGGTGCTCTCTACCAAGCCTTCGCGACTCCGATTCTCGCCGGGGGGCGAGTTGTCGGCGTGCTCCTCGTTGGGGAAGAGATCGGAAGCGGGATGGCCTCCCGGCTCCGAGACCTCACACGCAGCGAGGTGACGTTTCTCACCGACCAGCACGTCGCAGGCAGCACGCTCGAGGACGGGGCCGATCAGGCGATGCTCCTCGGCGCTTCCGCGCGGCTCAGCGGTCCCCAGCGCGTCGACGACGGAACGATCGTTGAGCTGCATGGTAGGACACATCGCTATATCACGCTCCTTCGCCCGCTTCCCTCTTCCACGAGCGGGGCGCGCCAGTACTACGCCGTCCAGCGCTCGCACGACGTGGAGACCGCATTCCTCCGCGAGGTTCAGCGCCGCCTCGTGGAACTGGGCTTATTGGCCGCGTTGGTCGCGCTCGGTGCGGGCTTTGTGATCTCCGCGCGGATCACCTCTCCGCTTCGGAAGTTGGTTCGAGGCGCGGAGGAGATCGAGCGAGGGAACTTCGATTATCCCATCCACGTCGATGGGAA
>JANMQV010000205.1:0-3024 GCA_031370645.1 Candidatus Eiseniibacteriota bacterium
GCCTGGTTTGCCGTCGGGCTCACGCCGGCGCTCATCGTTCCGTGGCGCGTTGCGGAAGGTGCGGGACTTCTCTGGAAGGACCGAAGCCCGCTTCAGGCGCTCGGCGACGTCTTCACGCGTCAGGCATACGGCGCGGTGGCGCAGAATCCGTGGCGACTCGACCTCGTCGTGGGGGATCTCGCCGGCATGGCCGCCGTCGTCGCCCGCGGCGCGGGAGTCCTCGCCCTCGCGCTTACCGCGGTGGCACTGCTGGCGGTCGCCCGGCGACGCGGTGGACGGAGCGTACGAATTCTCCGGGCGCCCGCGTTCGCGGCACTCTCCATTCCCGCGGCGCTTGCAGTTCTTCTCGTCTTCACGCCCGACGCGGAACACCTGTCGCAGGTCGAGCCCTTTCTTCTGCCCCTCGTCGCGATCGTGGCGCTTGTGGCCGGTTTGGGAGCGGGGTGGATCGCGGCCCGGATGCCGCGGCCTCGCATCGCCTTCGCAGCCCTGGCGCTCGCTCTTCTCGCGACCGGCGCCGCGCGGTATTCGAGTTGCGACCGAAGCGGCTTTGTACTTCCGGAGCGTTACGGACGCGAACTCCTAGGGGCGGTCCCGATGAACGCGACGCTCGTGGTGGACGGAGACAACGAGACGTTTCTCGCCGCCTACCTGGTTCGCCACGAAGGGCTTCGTCCCGATCTCACGATCGTCCATCGTCGCGGCTGCGTCTTCGGCGACGCGAACCGACTCGCTTCGCTCCCTCGCTCGCAGTGGGCGGCGCGCGCCCGCCAGGCGGACTTGGAGCGGATCGGCGAGCCGGGTAGCGCGGTCTATTTCGCCAACGCCCCGGTCGACCTCGATGGCGCCGGTGTTCGCTTTCGTGCCTCAGGCCTCGTGGCGCTGGCGCTTCCGCGAGGATCGCGAAGCGAAGCGGCGTCCGGCTGGATGCCGTCCGCGTCGTGGCCCCGAAGCGCCGATCTCCTGGAGGGGCACCCCGAACGCTACGACTTCGTGACGCGGAAGCTCGCGATCTCCTACTCCGACACCGCCGCGCGCGCCCACCTGACGCGCGGAGAGTACGCGGCGGCGCTCGTGTGGTTCGAGGACGCCGCCCGAGTCGGATTTGACATGCCGGAGGCGCAGTGGAATGTCGCCGTGACCGCGGCAGCCGCCGGCGATCCCGACCGTGCGCTCGACGCGCTCCTCGCCGCGCGAACGCTCGCGCCCGATCGCGCGGAGTCCGCGTCGCGGCTCGCGCTCTTCCTCTCTTCGGCGGGTCGTCACGCGGACGCGGCACGGTGGTTCGAGCGCGCGTTCCGGAGCGATCACTCCGCGGCGCTTGCGGCGGACGCGGCGCGCGCCTGGGCTCTGGCGGGCGACCCCGCTCGCGCGCGGATCTGGAGCGATCGCGCCGCGACCACCGGGAGGATCGGCTGATGCCGGCGGCTCGCATGGAAGGGTTCACGCTGATCGAACTCGTGATCGTCATCACGCTGATCGGCATCCTCGCGTGGCTCGCCTATCCGTCGCTCGGCTCCATCAACGAGATCCGGCTCGACGCGGCCGCGCGTCGCGTGGCGTCGGATCTTCGCTACGCGCAAAATCGCGCCATCGGCAGCCGCACGATTCATGGCGTGCGCTTCGACGTCGGCGCGGGGCGATACATCGTCTACGCCGGAACGAGCGCCACCGCGGTGGTGAATCCGGCAGACCGCGGAAAGACCCTCGTCGTCACGTTCGCATCGTTCGCCGAGATGCGCGGCGTCAGCATCGAATCGGCCGCCTTCGGCTCCACGCCGGGCGTCACATTCGACTACTACGGCGTGCCGCGCGACACCGCGGGCGTCGAATTCTCGAGCGCTGGCCGCGTCGTGCTCCTCTACCAGGGGATGCGCGACACGGTGACGGTCGCGCCGCAGACCGGCGTGATCCGGGTGCCATGATGCGCGCCTGCCGGGGGAAGGGCGCGAGGCGCTCGATCACGCGGCGGAAGGGGCGGCGGATGGCGGCGCCCGGCTTCTCGCTCGTCGAAGTGGTCATCCTCATCGTGGTCGCCGGGATCGCCATTCTGCCGCTCGCCATGCTCTTCGCGACGACGTCGATCCGCTCCTCCGACGCCCGGAGCGCCTCGGTGGCGGCGCAGCTCGCGCAGGCAAAACTGGAGGAGATCACAGCCGACCGAAACGCGACGACGCGCGGGTTCTCGTACGTGACGGCGGCGAACTATCCGGCGGAGACGCCGATCCCCGCCTTCACGGCGTTCCAGCGCTCGGTATCGGTCGCACCCGATTCGACGTACGACAGCGTCACCTTCCGGACAGTAAGCGTCACCGTCACCACGTCGGGGATTCCTCCCGTGACCCTGACCACTTGGTTCGTGAACTACTGATGCGGCCCGAGATCGATTCCGCGCTGGCGGGCGGACGTTACCGGCACGGCGAGGGCTTCACGCTCATCGAGCTGGTGATCGTGATCGTCGTAATCTCCATCGCGGGCCTTCTCCTCGCGGGGACGTTTCGCGAGGCGGTCGGCACCTACCGCTTCGTCGATGTGGAGGCCGATCTCCTCCAGCAGGCTCGTTTCGCCGAGGAGCGGATCGAACGGGAGCTCCGCCGGCTCCGCGATCGAACCAGCGTGACCACGGCATCCGCCACGACGTTCGCGTTCGTCGATCGCGATGCCGTGCCGATTGTCGTGTCGTGGAGCGGCACGAAGGGGGCCGACCTCCTTTTCTCCAAGAACGGCGCGTCACAGGCGCTCGCGGCTGGAGTCGATTCGATGGCGTTTTCGTATTTCAAAGAGGACGGCACGGCCGCGGCGCCGATCGTCGCGCCGTCGACCACCGACATCCGTCGCGTGGCGGTCTACCTTCGCCTCGCGCGCGGCGGGCAGTCGGTCACCACGCTCGGCGCCGCCGCGTTGAGGGCGCTATGACGCCGCGCTGGAGCGTTCCGCGGGAACCGCGGCCCGATGCGGGATTCTCGGTGGTGCTCGTCACCGCGACAATCCTGGTCCTCCTCATTCTGGGGCTCGCGCTCGTGT
>JANMQV010000241.1:0-9032 GCA_031370645.1 Candidatus Eiseniibacteriota bacterium
ATGAACCAGCCGGCGAGCACGAGGCTTGCCGCAAGAAGTACCATTCCGAGGCCCATTCGCGCCGGGCGAGGCGATTCGGTAGTCATGGCGGGCATTCTAGCGCGAAGGCGGCCGTTTGTCTCGGGGAGGAACGAGCCGCCGACCCGATTAGCGCGGAGGCCCGTTCCCGTCGCCCCTCTACGGCGTCCCGAGCAAACGGAGGAAGCGGGGATCTTCCTTCAGCGACGCGAAGTCGGGGTCGTTCGCGACCGCGCGGTGGTCGGTAATGAAGCCCGTCGCAAGCCCCTTCTCCAGATTTCGAAGGGCACGATCGCCATCGCCCGTGAGGGCCCACGCGCACGCCGCATTGTAGTAGGTGATGCCGACGTTCCAACCGGCTTCCGCGGCGGCTTCGAACGACTCCGCCGCGTCTCGGAAGCGTCTGAGGCCATAGTACGCATCTCCGATGAGTTGCCGCCCCTGCGCCTCGCGCGGCTCCTTCTCGATCCACGCCGTCCCGGCGGCGATCGTTCCCTCCCAATCTCGCATGGCGTGCCGCTCGATCGTCCTCCGTTGCGCGCCGCGGGCCAGTCGCGCCCCCTGCATCTCGGGAGTCAGATTCGCGCGGAGGAAGGCAAGGGTGGTGCGGACGGCGTCCCGGGAGGTTTCCTCCGGGTCCATGAGATCGAAGGCGTGGCGTCCGTTTGGAAGGTTGATCAGCGTCACCGGGGCGTTTCGCCGGAGCGCGCGTGTGAGAAAGCCGTCCATGCTTCCGTTCATCCACGGATTGTCGAGCCCCGCGCGCCCAAGAAGGATGGGGAGATCGGTGCGAAGATAGGTCGTATCGATACTGCCGTAATAGAATACCGCCGCCTTCACGTGCGTGTTCTTGGGATTGAGCGCGTACCACGATCCGTGCTGGAGATTCGCCGAGCAGGACCAGATCGCGATGTTGTCGGGGTCGATGCCGTATCGCGCGGCGTTCTTCCGCATGTGCTCCACAAGCGCTTCCAGGTCCTCGCGCGGCGAATTGCGGCGTACGTCGTGCGTCACGGCCGCCATCCCGCTCACCGCCACGAGCCGCCCCCACGATTGGTAGATCCCCCATCGGCGAAGGGGCGGGTCGGAGAGCCCCACACCATTCGCGAAGATGACGAGAGGAGCGCGGCCGGCGGAATCGTTGCGGGAGCGTTTCGCGGAGTCGGATCGCTCCCGCGGATGAAAGAAGTCGAGCTTGAGGGTCTCTCCCGCGACCTCGCGATAGACGATGCCGGTATCCACTTGGACCGACTCCATCCCCGGAAGCGTGAGGACGCACTGTTCCCCAAGGATGTCGCGCTCTTGCTGGGCGAAGGTGGCCGCGGGTGAAACCGATTGAAGCAGGGAGCAACCGAGCAAAATCGAGGCGAGGCGAGTCCAGCGCATCAGGGCCCTCGTGATCCGGCGGAACGGGGGTGCGTTCCAGTGCGGGCGAGTCTACCCCGGCGGCGGCGCGTCTGTCATGAGGCTGCTGCGAGTCGGCGAAGGAGCGTTTGGAAGCGGGGCTCTTCGCGGAGTGGGCGCGCCACGGAACCGAAACGTCGGGGTCAATGTATGCTCTGGAAGCGGCCCCGTCTATGGGGTCGGGCGCGTGGAGCGGAAGCGGCGCAACGGATGGCGGCTCGATCCAATGGGAGATGGCATGAAGGAAGGCAACGACCTGCAGGCATCGATCGGTCTTCTCGTGCTGCGGCTCGGTACGGGAGGATTCTTACTCTTCGGGCACGGACTCGCGAAGTTCCTACACTTCTCCCAGAAGGCCGCGACGTTCGCGGATCCGATCGGCCTCGGGCCGGTCGTCAGTTTCGCGCTCGTCGTATTCGCCGAGTTCTTCTGCTCCATCACGCTCATGCTCGGCCTCGCGACCCGACTCGCCGCGATTCCGATCGTGATCTTCGGGCTCGTGGCGGCGTTCGTTCAACACGGCTCCGACCCGTTCGGCGACAGGGAACTGGCGCTTCTCTATCTCGTGCCGGCTTTGGCGCTCGCGTTTACCGGTGCAGGGCGGTTCTCACTCGATGCGGGCCTCAAGCCACGATGAATCGATGGGAAGCGGCGCACCGCATCGATGTGGACAAATATTCCGGCTTCCGTGTGGCCGCCGCGATGGCGCTCTTGGTGGTGGGCACTCTCTTCGCGTGCCCGGGAGGCGCGTACGAGGAACGCTCGCCCGAGCCGACGGCCGACTACCCCACGTTCGAGGCCGCGCGAGACTCGATCGGCGCGATGATCGAACGAGTCGTCCGCTCCACCGCGCACGCCCACGGAAGTGCCATCCAGCTATCGCGCGTGAAATCGCGCTTCAAGTATTGGTACGCCGGTGACTCCACCGACTCGTGGGAATTTCGAATCGTGGTCACTGATTCGTCGGAATGCCCGATGACGCGATTGGAGTACGTCCTCGGCGAAGCCGGCTGGACGGCGCATCCCGCCTACATCGCGGACGGCCCCGACGGCGGCGTGATGGGGTTTGTGAGCAAGCGCCACTTCTGCGTCGTCGAAGGGCACTGGGACGGTGGGGACGATTCGGATAGCACGTACGTACCCGAGCCGGGGTGCCAGGTCACGGTGACCTGCGTGGTTCGCAGAATGGACGACGTCCCGCGGTGAGTCTTCCGTGCCGAATTTGAATCTCCTCGACGCGATCGGGAACACTCCCCTGGTCGAACTCCGCCACGTGGTGCCGGAAGGATGCGCGCGCGTCGTGGCGAAACTCGAATCGGCCAATCCCACCGGGAGTATGAAGGATCGCATGGCGCGCGCCATGATCGAGCGCGCAGCCGCTGATGGACGCCTTCCCGCCGGCGGCACCGTCGTCGAATACACGGCCGGCACCACGGGGATCTCGCTGGCGTTGGTGGCGGCGGCACTCGGATATCAATCGCACTTCGTCTTCTCCGATGCCTTCAGCGAGGAGAAGCGATTCGCCATGCGCGCCTACGGAGCGACGATCACCGACGTGGCCAGCGGCGGCAAGGGAATCACCGAACATCTGATCAGGGCGCTGATTCGCACGTCGGAGGAAATCAGCCGGCAGCCGGGACACTGGTGGTGCGACCAGTTGAACAATCCGGACGGCGAGGCCGGATATCACGCTCTCGGAGAGGAATTGTGGAAGCAGACCGGCGGGTGGGTGGACGCCTTCGTGCATACCGTGAGCACGGCGCACTCCATCCACGGCACCGCCCACGCGCTGCGGCAGCACAAACCGATGGTGAAGGTATTCGCGGTAGAGCCGGCCGAATCGGCGGTGCTCTCGGGCAAGCCATCCGGCTCCCATCAGATCGAGGGCATCGGCATCGGCTTCATCCCTCCCTTGTGGAGGCCACATGAAGTCGATGAGATTCTCACGGTGAGCACCGAGGAAGCGAAGAAGATGGCCCGGCGCTTGGCGCGGGAGGAGGCGATCTTCGCCGGGGTGTCGACGGGCGCTAATGTGGTGGCGGCGATTCGTGTGGCGGAACACCTCGGTCCCGATGCGATGGTGGCTACGATTGTGGTCGATTCGGGCTTGCGGTATCTCAGCACGGATCTGTTTCGGACCTGAATGGAGCACGACTTACACATTCTTGTAAGAACGGGAGTTGAGGTGAATCCTCAGGCGTCCTTCCCCGCAAATCCCCCGCGATAACTCACGCTGCCGCAAGCGATGAGGCCTTGGAAAGTCGGGGCACGGTTCCTGCCTACTCCCCTTCCTAAGTGTAATTCCATGGAACTAACACCGCGCCAGCGGCAAGCAGGAGGGAAGAACAATGATGAAACGAGTATTCGCGCGAGCGCTTTGCCTCGCGCTACTTGCGTCGGTGGGGGGCTGCGCGTCCAGCGACGCCCAGACCGAGGTGAGCGCATCCTTTGGCTCACGCGGAAGCCAGGTCGACGTTTCGTATTTCTACGACAATCTCTCCGATGACGGCGAGTGGTTCGAAGAGCCGAACTACGGTTGGGTTTGGACGCCGTACGACATGTCGGCGGACTGGCGCCCCTATTACAACGGCCACTGGGAATACACCGACTACGGCTGGAGCTGGGCCTCCAACGAACGTTGGGGCTGGGCGACCTATCATTACGGACGCTGGCTCTTTGACGACTCCTACGGCTGGGTATGGGTTCCCGGCACCGAATGGGCCCCGGCGTGGGTCGCGTGGCGTTACGGAGGCGATTATGTCGGTTGGGCTCCGCTTCCGCCCGACGCCGGTTGGAACTCTTCGATCGGCCTTTCCTACTCGAACGCGAATTCGATTCCGTCCCACGACTGGATCTTCGTGCCTCAGCGAAACATGCTCGACATCAACATTCGTCTCCAAGTAACGTCGATCTCCCGAAACGTGACATTGCTCGCGCGCTCGACCGACGCGACTCGGTTCGAAGTGCGAGGCGGTCGCCCGGCCAATCTCGGAATTGACGTCGGCATCGTCGAGAAGAGCGTCCAGCGGCCCGTCCGTCGCACGAAGATCGTCGACGTCGACACGCCGGCACGTGGCAACGGCCGCTCGATGGGCAGCGGCGGCGTCGGCTACTACCGTCCCGCCGTCCAGCCCGCCGCACCCGATCAGGGGCCCGCGCCCGCCGTCAGGGAACGCCGGAACTCCATCTCCGACGCGACCGTTCAGCGCCAACACGCCGCGCAGCAGCGCAGGCTGGAGAGTGACCTCAAGACGGAGCAGACCCGCCTCGCGCGCGACCAGCAGAACGAAATGCGCTCTCAGGCAAAGGGGCCCGCGGCAGACGAGGTCCGCCAGCGTCATGCAGCCGAACAGCAGGCGTACACCGCTCACGCCGCGCAGCAGCGCCAGGTCCTGGAGCAGCGGAGCCAGCGCAAGGTCGTGAGGCCGGACAAGGGTGCGAAGCCTGGAAAGCCTGCCGCACCGGCCACGGCCCCGGACAAGGGACCGCCCGCCGACAAGGGTAAGCCTCAGGGCAGGGGCCAGGCTGCTCAGGACAAGGGACAAACGCAGGATCCGGCGCAGGACAAGGGGAACGGCAACGGCGGCAAGTAGCCATCGCTCCTTGTGCGGCGCGGCGCGTAAGCGGCCACGCAAGCACCGTCGATTCTGTGGAATGAGATAGCGAGATGCGGAGACCCCGGCGGCGAAGAGTCGCCGGGGTCTCGCGCGTACCGGAGGCCGTGGGAGGGACTCGAGCATGATCGTCCCGAAGGAAGGTCAACGCGCGTTTCTGCTGCGTGTGGCGCGGCAGGCGATGGTGGCGCGAGGTCTCGAGCCCGAGTTCCCGGTCGAAGCCCTCGCCGAGGCGGAGCGCCTCAGGGGCCCATCGGCTCCGTACGGCGCCGACGTGCGCGACCTGCGGAAACTCTCCTGGTGCTCCATCGACAACGACGATTCGCGAGACCTCGACCAGCTCACCGTCGCCGCACCGATTCCCGGCGGCGCCCGCGTCATGGTCGCCATCGCGGACGTAAGCGCCTCGGTCCTGCCAGGCTCCGCCGTGGACGGCCATGCCGGTGTCAACACGACCTCGATCTACACCGTGCCGCAGAACTTCCCCATGCTCCCCGACCGGCTCAGCACGAACCTCACGTCGCTAGGACAGGACGAGGACCGCATGGCGATTATCGTGGAGAGCGTGGTCGTCGACTCGAAGGCCGGCGGCACCTCGAGCATCTACCGCGCGGTAGTACGCAACCAGGCCAAGCTCGCCTACTCAAGCGTGGGCGCGTGGCTCGAGGGTCGCGGCGGGATGCCCGCGGCAATCGGCGCTGTGGCGGGCCTGGCGGACAATCTCCGACTCCAAGATCAGGCCGCGCAGAGACTCAAGGCCAGGCGCCACGAGAGTGGCGCGTTGGAACTCGAAACGCTCCAGGTGCGCGCCCGCTTCGACGGCGACGCGCTGAGCGGTCTCGTGGCCGAAGAGCGGAACCGAGCGAAGGAGATCATCGAGGACTTCATGATCGCCGCGAACGGCGCCATCGCCCGGTTTCTGGTGGAGCACCGCTTCCCGGTCATGCGCCGCGTCGTGCGCTCACCCGAGCGCTGGCAACGCATCGTCGACATCGCAGGTCATTTCGGCGACCGACTGCCACCGGCGCCCGATGCGGTCGCGCTGCACAACTTCCTGGCCAGGCGCCGTACGGCGGATCCGCTCCGTTTCCCCGACCTCTCGCTCTCGGTCATCAAGCTTATGGGCCGCGGCGAATACGAGGCAAGCTTTCCGGGGCAGGACGTGACGGGTCACTTTGGTCTGGCAGTCACCGACTACACCCATTCGACCGCGCCGAACCGGCGCTACCCGGACCTCATCACTCAGCGGTTGGTCAAGGCGGCGCTGGCCGGGAAAGAGAATCCGTATGGACGCGAGCCGCTCCAGACGCTCGCCGCGCACTGCACGCGAAAAGAGGACGACGCGGAGAAGGTGGAGCGTTTGTTGCGGAAGGCGGCCGCCGCCTGTCTCCTCAGCGACCGAATCGGCGATGAATTCGACGGCATCGTCACCGGGGCGTCCGACAAGGGGACGTGGGCGCGCGTCTTCGAACCGCCGGTCGAAGGCCGCATCGAGCAAGGTACGGCTGGACTCGACGTCGGGGACCGCGTGCGCCTGAAGCTACTTCATACCGACCCGGAGCGCGGCTTCATCGACTTCGCCTGCATCGGCCACGAGGAGGTTTCCCCGCGGCACGGATAGCGGGGGGAGCGCGCCGTTACCGGCGTTGCGGCGTGGCGCTGAGCGCGGCGAGGACCGGCGCGTCTAGATTGTAGATGTCGTCCATGTAGCGAATCTCGCCTTCCGCACCGACGCTCACCGTCCAGTAGACGATGAGGACCGGGAGGGGGTGCTCCAGCTGCACGTTCTCCGTCTTCCCTGCCTCGATTACCTCGTCGATCTTGGCTGATGTCCATCCGTCCTGCTGTTCCAAGAGCAGGCTCGCCAGTTCGCGCGGGTTCTCGATTCGAATACAACCGTGGCTGAAGGTCCGACGGCCGGACTCGAACAGGTGCTTGCTCGGCGTGTCGTGCAGGTAGATCGAATAATCGTTCGGGAATAGGAACTTCACGCGACCAAGCGCGTTCCCTTCCCCCGGCGGTTGGCGAACCGTATAGGCAAAGTGCTCGGCGGTGTCCGAGCCCCAGTGGACCGATGCGGGATTTACTTCGCGGTTGTCCTTGTCGAGCAGCACGAGCTTCTTCTCCGCCAGATAATTCTTGTTCTTCTGCATGCCCGTGACCACTTCTTCCGCGATGATCGTCTGAGGGACCGTCCAGTCCGGGTTGAGGACGACGGTCTGCATGTCGGCGCGAAAGGTCGGGGTCTGCTTCACTTCCTCGCCGATCTGCGTGCGGGCTTCCCAGAGCCTCTTGCCACCTCGGATCAGGTACGCCTTGTACGCGGGCAGGTTGACGAGGACGAAGTCGTCCTGAAGCCCGCCGAGCACCCAGCGAGAACGCTCGAGGTTCACGCGGACCTGCTCCACGCGGTCCCGCGCGGTCACATTCATTGCCGCCACCGTGCTTTTGTCGATGACTCCCTTTGCCTCGATCCGATGCCGCGCCTGAAACAACTCGACGGCGCTCTGAAGTTCCTTGTCATAGACGGCAGAGCTGGGCTCACCGCCGCCGCGGAGCTCCCCGCTGACGGCTAGACGCGCGCGGATGGCCGGGATGCGGGGATCGCTCGCCCGGGGCTGAATCGCCTTCCCGGCCGGCACCTGTTGCCAACCACCCTTCGCGTCGACCGCTCGCAGCTGCGCCAGAGCCTCTACCAGCCCGCGATAAATGAAATGATGCGACTTCGCCGCTTCGATGGCATCGGTGATCGAAGTCGCAGCCGCGACCCGGGCCACATCGTCCTCGAGGGGAGGGGCGCCCTTGCGCGGATCCACGTTCCACGTTGAATCGAGCGAAGACGGTCGGACTCGACCGAATCGAAGGTGATCGAGCATCGCGGCAACCGCGTCGGTCAGGAGGATGTCGAGGTCCGCCTCGAGTTCGGGCGTTGAGGCTTTCTCCCGCTCTTGGCGCAGCGACTCAATGGTGGAGAGGTGGTATTCGGAGGGAGTGAGGCCGTCCTTTTCGGTGCCCTTCACCGCGAGAACGATTTGCTCGACATCTTTCAGGTCCGCCCAGGCCGGCTTGGCTAGTCTCACTTCATAGAACCGCGCCACCGCGCGCGGCTCGATCAGCCGCTCGCCATGAATGGTGGCGGCTTTGCCAGAGGCCGGCACTCGCGAGCGAATGATCTCGGCGATGGCGGAAGCATCCGGGCGGGACTGCCCACATCCACCAACGCTGGACGTGAGGAGGCCGGCGATGAGAAACCATCGAAACCCCTTCAAGCGGCACTCTCGATCACCGTTTCTGCAACCTCACTCGCCCGGCTCGATTCCCCATCCGCAGAGATGGCGTCGGAGTGCTCCGTGCGGTGGAGTTCCATGTTCTCGATCAGTGCCGCCATATGAGGACGTAGGCGAACGCCAGACGCTGCGATGACCGGCAGGAGGGTCCACGTGCTTCGGTCGCCCGGGGTTAGGAGGCCCATGTGAACTCCGTGGCGGTCTTTCGGTTTCTGGGCGTTGCGTAGGGGAATCGGATCGTTGCCTTCACGGGTCAACCTCCTCGCGCGGTCTCGCGACAGATGTGGCCATGTGCGCTGGACTCAAGCTGGGGCTTGCGCCACCAGATTCATTCGTAGGAAGGATGCCGGAGGCACTCGTCCACAGTCACAGCACACGCCAGTTCCATGCCATCACGTCGAGGTCGCACGCGAACTCGTCCAATGCCTTGAAGGCATGGGCGATGCGGGGTGGATTCGTTCACTTTGTGGCGGGAGGGCGCTCCGGATGGAGCGTCGTTTGCGGCGGTCCTTTCACATCAGAAGGCGAGATGTTCAAAGCGTGGGTGAGCTTGGTCTTGTCGTGGAGGCATGAAGTTGGAGGCGGCACTGGGATTTGAACCCAGGAATAACGGTTTTGCAGACCGTCGCCTTAGCCACTTGGCTATGCCGCCTCTGCGTTGGATACTAACGACTTACGACCGGCGGTACAATGCCGGTGTGACCACCCC
>JANMQV010000006.1:0-75313 GCA_031370645.1 Candidatus Eiseniibacteriota bacterium
CAGCCGACGTTCCGATGATGCCCGAAGCCGCCGGAGCGACCCACGTCCACGCATCACGGGCGCCCGAGAACGGGTTCACCGGGTAAACGCCGCCCGGCATGTTCGCGAGCACGAGCGCGTTGTCCGCCGCGATCGGGTAGGTGCCGCTGTTCTTCACCGCGTGGTCTTCGATCGCGAGCTGGAAGCTGTGCATATTGGCCTTCGTGCTGCCCTCACGCGCGCGGTCCTGCATGGCGATGAAGTTCGGAATCGCAATCGCCGCGAGAATGCCGATGATCACGACCACGATCATGAGCTCGATGAGGGTGAAGCCTTTACTGTTCTTGAGCATCTTGCCTTCCTCCGGTTTGGGTTACGAGACGATCTGCGCGTTTCTACCTCTCTCTAATTCATCGTGATTAGCCGTTGCTCAGCACGAGCGGGATGAGCGCGCTCTTGCCGAATCCTCGAATCGTGTATCCGACCGTGGTGACCGGATTGACGCCCATGATCCCGCTGGCGGCCGGATTGACGCCCCACGTCGGAGCCGAAACCGCGGCGGTGAACGGGTTCCGGGGCCACGTGCCGCTCGGCAAGTTCGCCTGAACCGTCGCCGCGTCGGCTCCCACCGGGTACTGCCCGGTGTTTCGAACCGAGAAGTCTTCGATCGCCAGTTGGAACGTGTGCATGTTCTCCGCCAGATCCGATTCCTTCGCACGATCGAGCATGGAAACGAAGTTCGGCATCGCGATCGCCGCGAGAATCCCGATGATCACGACCACGACCATCAACTCGATGAGTGTGAAGCCCTGCTCTCGGGTCCGCACGGTCGCTGTTCCCCTCCGTTCGATGCCTTCCCCATCCATGATTACCGCCTCTCCCTTCACTGCCTTCGCTCTGAGAAGAAAGCAACGCGTGTGCCAATACCGTCGACGGCGCGCGGAACTCCCCCAATTGCATGGGCGCTCGTGGGTTCCCTCTGGGCCCTCGGCGCGTCATTCGCCGCGCGAACTGCGTTTCAAGGGGTCATCGTCGCAGGAAGCAAGTCGGCCGCCTCGGATCGCGCAACTTGCAATACGCGACGGTGAGGCGGCCAAAATGCAACCAAGCGCCCAGTTCGTGGCTGGCTACTCGTCCACGAGCGCCTCCGCTCCGGTCGCCTCGTGGAGCAAGCCGTAGGCGAGGAGCTTCCGATAAAGCGTCGAGGGATTGATCCCGAGGATCTCCGAGGCGCGCTTCTTCTGCCCGCTCGTGTGGTGCAGAACCTTCAGGATGTACTCCCGCTCCAACTCGTCGAGCGTCATGCTCGGCGTGTCGATCACGAGGCTCCCGCGGCCCCGGCCGCCCTGCAGCACCTTCTCCGGAAGGTCTTCGGGCGTCAGCACGCCGTCGTCGCTCAGGATGACCGCCCGCTCGATGACGTTCTCCAACTCCCGCACGTTTCCGGGCCAGTCGTAGGCGATGAGCGCATCTCGCCCTTCCTTGCTGAGGGTCTTCTGCGCCTTGCCGGCCGTGAGCCGGATCAGGAAGTGCTCCACGAGTTCGGGAATGTCGTCCTTTCGCTCGCGAAGCGACGGCAACCGAATCTGAATGACGTTGAGCCGGTAATAGAGGTCGGCCCGGAACCGGTTCTCCGCCACGCCCCGCTCGAGATCGGCGTTGGTGGCGGCGATGAGACGGACGTCGATCTTCCGAGGCTTCGTTCCGCCGACAGGGATGATTTCGCGCTCCTGAAGCGCGCGCAGGAGCTTTACCTGAGTCGCCGGAAGCGTTTCTCCGACTTCATCCAGGAAGAAGGAGCCACCGCCCGCGACCGCCAGAAGACCTTCCTGGTCCCGCACGGCGCCGGTGAACGAACCCTTCACGTGTCCGAAGAGATTCGATTCCAGGAGATCCTTGGGAAGCGCGCCGCAGTTGATCGACACGAACGGCCCGTCGGCGCGGCCGCTGAGATAGTGAAGCCGCTTCGCGATCAGCTCCTTGCCGGTGCCGCTCTCGCCGACGATGAGAATCGTCGAATCGGAGTCGGCCACCTTCTCCACCAGCTTCAGCACGCGCTGGAACTGCTCGCTATGCCCGATGATTTCCTTCGTGTCGTCGGTCTTCTTCAGCTGGCGCTTGAGAAGGACGTTTTCCGAGGTAACCTTCCGCATCGCGAGGGCGTTTTTGATGACGAGGCGAACCTCGTCGTTCTTCGCGCTCTTCTCGAGATACTGGTAAGCGCCCCGATTCAACGCTTCGATCGCGGTCTTCTGCGACGCGAACGCCGTCCGGATGACGACCGGCGTGGTCGGGTCGATCTTCTTGATCCCGGCGAGCACGCCGAGCCCATCGATCTCCCCCGGCATCTTGATGTCGGTCACCACGATGTCGTAATTCTCTTCTTCCGCCTTGGCCAAGGCTTCCCTGCCGGACCGTGCGACGGTGACCTCGTACCCCTCCTTCGCGAGAAGAATGGAGAGGAACTGCAGCATGCTGTCTTCATCGTCGACGATCAGGATCTTTTCGCCCGCCACAGAATCACCCTCGCTTTGCTGGGGAAAACCCCATCACGCTGCCTGGGCCATCACGCTTGCCGGAGTGGTCGTTCGGGGCAACCAGACCCGAAACGCCGTCCCCTCGCCAACGCGGCTGTCGATGTCCAATGTTCCGCCGTGGCGCTCGACGATCCGACTGACGATCGCGAGCCCCAGGCCCGTACCCCCGTTCTTCGTCGAGAAGAACGGTTCCGTGACGCGCTCGAGCTCTTCGGCCGGGATTCCGACACCGGTGTCCCGGACCTCGAACCCGACGCGTCCGCCGCCTCCTGCGGCGCGTTCCGCGATCGGGCTCACGGTCACTTCCCCCGTGCCCTCGATCGCTTCCAGTCCGTTGATCAGCAAGTTCAGCAGAACCTGCTTCATCTGTTCGTAATCGGCGCGTGTCCAGAGCGCTTCTTCGCTCGCCGTGAGCGAGACCTTCTTCCCGGGCTCGGCACTCGGGTGGCGCCTCGCCACGTCCGACACGTCCCGGAGAAGGCCGCCGATTTCCACCGTCTCTACCTGCAGCGGACGTTCCCGCGCGTAGTCGAGCAACTCGAGGATGAAGGAGTCGAGCCGCTCCGACTCCCGCACGATCAACTCGAGAAGCCGGGCGTTCTCGCCCGTCACCTTCAGGTCCCGCTGAAGAACCTCGACCGATCCCGCGATCGGATTCAGGCAGTTCCGAATCTCGTGCGCGATGCCGGCCGAGAGCTCCCCGATCGCCGCCAGGGTCTCGCCGTGACGAATTCGCGCTTCCAGGTGCTTCACCTCGGAGAGGTCCTGGAAGACCGCGATCACGCCCCGCCGCTCGCCGTAGCCGTCGCGCAGCAGGCTGGTCGACAAGCCGAGCGGAACCGTGCTTCCGTCTCTCCGACTCAGAAGGGCCTCGTGGCGATTGACCGCCGCGCCCGACTCGAGCGTCTCGTGCAGTCGCTCGGCGAAGGACTCGAGGCCCGGCCCGAAGGCCTCACGGTAGTGCCGTCCTCGGACGGCATCCGCCGGGAGTCCCGCGATCTCGGTGGCCGAACGGTTCCAGTGCCGAACGATCCCGAGCGCGTCCACCGTCACGAGCCCGCTCGACATGTTCTCGAGAATCGATTCCGTGTCGAATTGCGCTCGGTCGAGTTCCGCGCGAGCTTCGTGAAGCGCCCGCTCCCCATCGCGGATCCGTCGCCCGATCGCCCCGCCGATCACCCCCACCAGGAAGAGAAGCGGGATGTAGAGCGCGACGCGGAGCCGAAGCGCCCCGTCGCTCAGCCGTTCGGTGATCCCCGACACCGCCGGCGCCAGGAGCCCGCCTCGATCGGCCGCGTAGACCACCGTGTAGGCGATCGCCGAGACGAGCGCGAAGACCAAACCGCCGCGGAGGTTCAGGAACACACCGCCCAGAAGCGGCCCCAACAGAAACAGCGGCGCGAACGGACTCGACGCTCCCCCGGTGAAGAGGAGGAGATACGAGATCACCGCGACGTCGACCAGGAACTGCGTCGCGAGGAGCGGCTCCACTTCCGCCCCCCCGCGCGCGGCCCGGTAATACGCCACCGCGAGCCCCGCCGACAGCGCCACCAGGAACGCGAAGGGACCATGCTGCGCCAGCCCCGTGTACCCGTCCGAGAACGCGGTCGCCATCGTGGCGACCAAGGTGATCAGGGCGATCCGCCCCACGATCACCGCCCGTACCGCCGCGCGAAGGTCCTGGTCGCTGCCCGGTCGCGTCGCGCGCATCGGGGTGTTCCCTCCTTGGATCAGTGCCCGCCCGCCACCACGTTGATCAACTTGAACATCGGCAGATACATGGCGACGACCATGCCGCCCACGATGCCGCCCATGAAGACGATCATGATCGGCTCGATGAGCGACGTGAGCGCATCGACGGCCGTGTCCACTTCGCTGTCGTAGAAGTCCGCGATGCGCGTCAGCATGTCGTCCAGGGCGCCGGTCTCTTCACCGACCGAGATCATCTGCACGACCATCGGTGGGAACACCTTCGACTCTTTCAGCGGTGCCGAGATCGTCTCGCCCTCTCGGATGCTGGCGCGAGCGGCCATGATCGCCTGCTGAATGACTCGGTTGCCCGACGTGCGGGCCGTAATTTCAAGGCCGGTCAAGATCGGCACGCCCGAGGAGATAAGCGTTCCCAGCGTTCGCGTGAAGCGAGCGACGGCGCCCTTTCGGAGCACGTCGCCGAGCACCGGAATCTTGAGCAGGAGCCGGTCGATTTCGAGATGGCCCCGTTCGGTCGTGTAGTACTTCTGGATTCCGAAGGCCGTTCCGCCAATGGCGAGCAGGAGCACCCACCAGAAGGAACGGAGGAACGACGAGAGCCCCATGACGATCTTCGTCGGGAGCGGAAGTTCCGCGCCGAATCCGGTGAACATGCGCGCGAACGTCGGAATGATGAAAATGAGCATGAAGGAGGTCGCAAGGAGCGCGACCGTCATGACGACGCCCGGGTAGACCATGGCGCCTTGGACCTTCCGCTTCAGCGCCTCGGCCTTCTCGATGAAGGTGGCCAAGCGCATGAGAATGTCGTCGAGAATACCGCCCGCCTCGCCGGCTTCGACCATGTTCACGAAGAGTTCGTCGAAGACCTTCTGGTTTTCCTTCTTTCCGAGCGACTCGGCCAGCGTGTTACCCGCTTCCACTTCGCGCATGACGCCGCCGATGATCTGGCGAAACGGCTCTTTCTCCGTCTGCTTGGAGAGGATGTCGAGGCATTGGACGAGCGGAAGGCCGGCGTTGATCATCGTCGCGAACTGGCGCGTGAAAATGGCCAGGTCGCGCGTGGTCACGCCGGGGCCCATGCCCGGAATCTGCATCTTGAAGCCCTTCGGCTTCTCGCGAACCGACGTGATGATGATCCGCTTCTTGCGGAGCGCGGTCAGCGCCTCGTCCTGAGAATTCGATTCCATCTCTCCGGTCTGGATTTCTCCGGCGATGGTGCGTCCTTTCCAGACGTAAACCGGCACGACGTTCCCCCTCGGTTCCGCCGCCTACAACTGGGCGGCCTGGATGCCGACTTTCTCCAACATCTGCTCGAGTTCCTTCGACTCGGGGCTGCGCCCCAGGGCCTCCTCGAGCGAGATGTGCTTGTTGACGTACGCTTGGAAGAGCGCCTGGTTCATCGTCTGCATGCCGTGCTTCGTTCCGGCCTGCATGAGACTGTAGATCTGGTGGATCTTCCGCTCGCGAATGACGGCGCGCACCGCGGGCGTGCAGACCAGGATCTCCGTGACCATGACGCGGCCCGGTCCCTTGGCCCGCGGAATCAGCTGCTGCGTCAGAACGCCCTCCAGCACGAAGGCGAGCTGGGAGAGAATCTGCTGCTGCTGCCCCGCCGGGAACGCGTCCACGATGCGGTTGATCGACTCGTACGCGGAGTTCGTGTGAAGCGTCGCGAGGACCAAGTGACCGGTTTCCGCGATCGTCAGAGCCGCTGAGATGGTCTCGAGGTCTCGCATTTCCCCGACCAGAATCACATCCGGGTCCTGCCGCAGCACGTACTTGAGCGCGCTCGTGAACGAGTTCGTGTCGGAGTTGATTTCGCGCTGATGCACGATGCACTTCTTATGGTGGTGCACGTACTCGATCGGGTCCTCCACCGTGATGATGTGGCCGGCCCGGGTGTTGTTGATGAGGTCGATCATGGCGGCGAGCGTCGTCGACTTGCCGCTCCCGGTCGGGCCCGTCACGAGGAGGAGGCCCTTCTGCTTCTGCGTGAAATCGCGCAACACCTTCGGCAGCCCCAGCTGCTCGAAGGTGAAGATCTCGTACGGGATCTGCCGGATGGCGACCGACGTCACGCCGCGCTGCAGGAAGACGTTGGCACGGAAGCGGGAAAGGCCGGGCACGCCGAAGGAAAGGTCGAGTTCCTTCGTCGTCTCGAAGCGCTTCCGCTGCTCTTCGTTCAGGACGCTATAGGCCAGTTGCTGCGTCATCTGCGGCGTCAGCGGCGGATGGGCCATCGGCATGATGGCGCCGTCGACCCGGACTTGCGGTGGAACTCCCGCGGACAAATGGAGATCCGACGCTCGCAGCTTGATCATCTCGTCCAGCAATTGGCGCAGCGAAACCATGATCCCTCCCGAGCCGACTACCGGTCGGCGGCCGTCTCCTTCAGGACTTCTTCGGCGGACGTGATGCCGTTCTTGAGCTTGGTGAGGCCGTCCGCCCGCAACGTGAGCATTCCTTCCTCCACCGCCTGCTTCTTGATGGAGCTCACCGAGGAGCGGTCGAGCACGAGATCCCGGATCTTGGCGCTCATCGGCATGACCTCATAGACGCCGCAGCGCCCCTTGTAACCCGTGTTGTTGCAGTCGACACACCCCTTCCCCTCCTTGAACGTCGCTCCCTTCGCCTCCTCGTCCGAGATCCCCAGTTCGCGGAGCACTTCGGGGTGGAGCCGGATGTCGGACTTGCACGAGACGCAGACCTTGCGGAGAAGTCGCTGAGCCATGATCAGGTTCGTGGAAGAAGCCACCAGGAACGGCTCGATCCCCATGTCGACCATGCGGTTGATCGTGCTGGGGGCGTCGTTCGTGTGCAGCGTGGAGAGCACGAGATGTCCCGTGAGCGCCGCCTTGACGGCGATCGACCCGGTGTCGATGTCTCGAATTTCACCGACCATGATGATGTTGGGGTCCTGGCGCAGGAACGCGCGCAGGGACGCGGCGAACGTGAGACCGACGTCGTCGTTCACGAGCACCTGGTTGATCCCGTCGAGGTTGTATTCGACCGGGTCTTCCGCGGTCATGATGTTCACTTCAGGGGTGTTGATCTTCGAAAGCGCCGAGTAGAGCGTGGTGGTCTTGCCGCTTCCGGTCGGACCGGTCACGAGCACCATGCCGTACGGCTGCGCGATGGCGCGGCTGAAGTCGTTCAACGCCCGCTCTTGGAAGCCGAGCTTCGTCAGGTCGATGTTCAGGTTGCCCTTGTCCAAGATACGCATGACGACCTTCTCGCCGAAGATCGTCGGGAGGCTCGAAACGCGGAGATCGATCGTTCGGCCGACGATTCGGAGCTTGATGCGGCCGTCCTGCGGCACGCGGCGCTCGGCGATGTCGAGTTCGGCCATGATCTTCAAGCGCGAGATGATGGCCGGCTTCATCCGAAAGGGAGGCGACATCATTTCGTAGAGCGTGCCGTCGATTCGGAAGCGGACGCGGAGCGCCTTCTCGTAGGGCTCGATGTGAATGTCGCTCGCTCCCTTTCGGACGGCGTCCGAGATGAGCGAGTTCACGAGCTTCACGACCGGCGCTTGATCGGCTTCTCCGATGAGCGCGGCATCCGGCGTGTCGTCGGCCTGCTCTTCGACGATCTCGATATCGTCTTCCATCCCCTTCATGACGTTTTCGAAGGAGGCGGCGTGATCGTAGGCCTTGTCGATCGCCTTCTTGATGGACGCCTCGGAGGCGACCATCGGCTGCACCTCGCAGCCGGTGATGAACTTGATGTCGTCGATGGCGAAGATGTTGGCCGGGTTCGCCATCGCCACCTGCAACTTCCGCCCCGACTTCGCGACCGGGACGACCTGGAACTTGTTCGCCACGTCGGACGGCAGGAGCTTCACGACGGACGGATCGGGGATGAAATTCGAGAGGTCGATCGACGGCACGCCGTAGAGCTCGCCGAGGAACTTCGTCAGATCGGCCTCGGTCACAGCTCCGACCTTGATGAGCGCGGCGGTGATATTCCCGCCCCCGGTCTTGACCTGCAGCTGAGCCTTCTGGAGCGACTCGGGCGTGATGAGGCGCGCCTCGAGAAGCTTGAGACCGATGTTGTCCTGCTGCACGATCCGTCCCCCGAGCATTTCGATGGCATGAAAGGTGGGACCCGCACCAGAAGGCGCGAGTGTGGCGGGACGCATTTCCGCAAGTCCGATGCCATTCGCCGCATCGCGCGGGGGATACCTGACGGGAAAGGCTAGGTGACGGCGGGCGTGTCGCTTAGCGGCTGGCTCGATCGAGCCGGAGGGGTTCCACGACGTGCAGGCGGCACGCCATCGTGCAATCCGCGCTGGTCAGTTTGCGAACGGCGACGCCGAATCGGCCGGTGCCGAACGGAGAAAGGGGCGGAGTCGTTCGAGCGTTCGAGGCCCGATTCCGCGAACGCGGAGGAGCCCTTCCGGAGTTCCGAACGCCCCGCGCGCCGCCCGATCGGAAACGATGCGGGCGGCGAGCGCCGGGCCGATGCCCGGCAGGCGCTCCCAATCGCTCGCCGACGCGCGGTCGGGGTCGATCCTGCCGAGCGCGAGAGAGCTCATCTTGGCCCGAGAGCGATTCCCCGGGAGCCCGCGGGTGGCGGGCGGCGGAGCCGCTGAATCGGGGTCGATCCCCGCGAGCCCGGTGGCTTCGCGGCCCTCCTCTTCGCGAAGAGCGTCCGATTCCTCGAGGGTTCTCAGGCGCTCCACGAAGGTCGGGCCGTCCGGGCCGCTTAGGGATCGGTAGGCGGCGCCGACGAGGAGCGAGATCAGTACGAAGAGTAGCGTGGCACGAAACTGACGCCCACCCATGGCGATTTCCTCACCGGCCCCGAGGCCATGTCAGTCGAGGAGGTTCCAGACCACGCCGAAGCGTAGACGGCGCCCCGCGGTGGGGACTCCGGCGTCGGACGCGATTTCGTAGAGGCCGCTGGGGGGGCGGCGATCGAAGAGGTCGTCGACGCGCAAGTAGATCCCGGCGTCGCCGAAGTCGGCGTGAAGCGTCGCGTCGAAGAGGGCCGTCGCGGCGGCGCGAATCGCTCCCTCGCGCCGGCCCACCACATGCGCTTCGACGCCGAGACGAAGCGGGAGATCGCCCCGGAAGAACTTGGCGGCGCCGTGGACCGAAGCATCGACCCCGGCGCGCGGGAGCGATCCGGCGTGCGGGGACTGCCGCGAGGAGCCTCCCCGCAGCCAGCCGAGCGCTCGAAAACCGATCGGTCCCAACGTGGCGGCTGTACCGAAGGAGGCGTGGCTCACCCAACCGGAGCCCCGCAGCGTGGCGCGATCGTCGACGACGATCGTGTCGGGGGTCTCGGACCGGGTCAGATTCCATCCAAAGTCGTCCACGAGATAACGCGCCGATCCCGACGCGGTGAATTCCATGCGCTTCGAGGTGCGCCACGCGGTCGTCGCCACGGCGCCATTCAACCGCCGTGGGCGAAGCGACGGATCGCCGGACACGGTATAGCGGACCGGCTTCGGGAGCACGACGACGTCCTCGAAGGGACGGTCCCGCGTGGGGAGGAGCCGATCTTCCCATGTCGCCCGCTCGTGCGTCGACTCGATGTCGAGACGCGCGCTACCGCGCGACGCCGTCATCGACGCATGGAGGCGCGCGTCGAGAAATCCGAGATCCCCTTCGCGAGCGTCGTAGGCGAGGTCCGCGCCCCATTCTCGCAGCCGCTTTCCGCTCCGGACGTCGCGCCGCACCGCGAGGCCGGCGCGCCCTTCGGTCCGCGTTCCATGAAATTCGACATCGAGCAATCCCGCCGGGGTGTTCGCGGGTCCCGCGCGGTAGCGGAGCGTGCGCCCCGTCGCGCGCGCCGCGGCCATCCAAAGCCATCCCGCGGCGGGCTGCCACTGCGACTCCTCCGCGACGGTCCACGTTGGTTCGTCCCAGCGCTCGCGCGTTCCGTCGATCTCGATGCCGGTGTGACGCGAGCGCGCCGCCTCCGCGCGGAATCGATGCTCCCACACCCCCGCGCGCTGAATGGCGTGCAGCGCCAGACTCCGATCGTTCAGGAGCGCCTCGCCCGCGCGAATGCGTCCGCGCGAAGCATCGAGCTCGGCATCCTCGACGCGCCGCGTCGCGACGTCGCCCTCGATCCAGGCGCGAAGCCCGCCGCGGCGCGGAAGCGCCACCACCGCGGCATAGCGCGTATCGGTGGCGCGCAACAACGCGTCGGCACCGTCGCTCGAGCGCCGCGTGTAGGCGGCCGCGAGCCCCGGTCCGAGCGCCGGTGCGGTGAAGCGCGCTCCGACTTGCTGGAGCCCAAGGTCCCCTTTCTCGTAGAGCAGCGCGCTCTCCGTCGGGCCGGGACGCGCGCCCCGATCGAGAAGTGCTTCTTCCCACCAGAGCACCGGACGCGGCGCCGCGAGAAGCTCCGCTGGCCCTTCGAGGACGGGGCGCGTCGTCGGCTCGCTCCAGCGCGAGACGAGAAGCGGATCGTTTCTAGAAGCCCCGGGAGCCGCGATGGCGGTCGCGGCGTTCGGCATGCCGAGGAGGAGCAGGTAGCCGGCAACCGGCGTCCGATCGGTCGCGGCGGTGCGCCACCCGGCGAGCGGGACACCCGCGTCGAGCGTCACGGGGCGTTCCCACGCCTCGCTCGGCAACGGGAGCGCGAACGCGTCCGCCGGCCATCGTTCGCGGAACTGCAGCCGAAGCGACGTCTTCCCCTCGAGACGGAGCGGGTCGACATCGAGGTGGAGTCCGGAGGGCGGGGCAGGCGGCGACGTCGCCGAGCGAACGACGGAGTCGGCCGAGGCGGAGTGGCCCGTCGGAAGCGACGGTGCGGAAGTTCCGTGAAGTGCGACGCTGTCGGCCGGAACGGTGACGGAGTCGCGGAGCGCGACGCCTTGCGCGCGCGACATCCCGATCGGGATCGTCGCTCCCGCGAAGAGCGCGGCGAACGTGCCGGCCACGATCGCGGCAGCGGCAGCGGGCCCGAGCGTTCGAGTCTTACGCGACGGCATCGGCACTCCCCGATTGGCGCGCCAGCCATGGCGCCGCGAGCCGGCCCACGATGAAGAAGATGACACCGTTCGACGCGATGTGCTGCACCGCGGGAATGGCGCCGAGCGCGAAGGTCGCGGGGATCGACCCGAAGACGAGCCCTTGCGCCACGTTCGTGAGGAGATCATAGGCGAGCGTCCCGGCGATCCCGACGAGGAGCCAAACGAACGTGGAGGCGCCCCCGCGACGCGCGAGCGGCCCACGCAAGAGACCCCCGATGGCTCCGAGCATCGCTCCTCCGAGAACTTGCGCCGCCAGCACCCAAGGATGCGGCGGACCGTAGGGATTCGCCACGCTGAAGACCAGACGCGCGACCCCGCCGATCCAGGCGCCCCAGATGACGCCGGTCAGCGCCCCTGAAAGAACCGTGGCGGCGGAAAAAAGCTCCACGAAGAATAGAAAGGGGAAGAGAACCATCTTGGCGTAGCCGCAGGCGACGGTAAAGGCGATGAGGGAGGCGCTACGGACGACCGTTCGCATGGGAGGGCGAGACGAAGGCGGACGGTATCAGATGAAGGGGTACGGCGCTACGCGAAAAGCGAAGGAGGGCGGAGCTAGGGGCGGCTTCGGAGCGGCCGGCGGGCGCGGAACGCCTCCTCGAGTGGGCCGAGGATCTCGTACGGCACCGGAACCGAGCCGATGGCCACGCCCGGGGTTCGAGCTCCGTGGCAGTCGGAACCGCCGGTCTTCAAGAGCCCGTACCGGTCGGCGATGGCGGTGAACTTCTTCACGGCCGAGGCGTCGTGCTTCGTGTGCCAGACCTCGATGCCATCGAGCCCGCGGCGCGTCCAGCCCTCGATCAGGTGATCTCGATTGAGCGTGCCGGGATGGGCGAGGACGGTGACCCCGCCCGCCTCGTGCACGATGGCGGCCGCCTCGTCCATCGGCACCGTCATCTTCGGAACGTACGCGGGCGCATGGTGTCCGAGAAATCGTTGAAACGCTTCGTTCAGCGTGTCGACGTGCCCTTCTTGGAGAAGCGCTTCGGCCACGTGCGGTCGGCCGATCGCCCCGCCGTTCGCGATCGCCTCGATCTCTTCGATCGATATCTTGATTCCGATTCCCTTCAACCGCGCGAGGATCTTCCGGGCCCGCTCGTGCCTTCCCTGGCGCCAGCGCGCGAGTGCCACGGCGAATCCGGGTTCTTCGGGATCGAAGCCGTATGCGAGGACGTGAACGTCGATCCCCTGCTCGTTCACCGAGAGCTCGACTCCGGTGATGACGCGAATGCCGGCCGCCTCCGCGCGTTCGCGGAGCCGGGGGATGCCGTCGACGGCGTCATGATCGGTGAGCGCGATGACTTCGACGCCCTGGCGGGCGGCGTGGGCGGCTACCTCCTCCGGGGTGTCGGCGCCGTCGGAGGCGGTCGAATGAAGGTGAAGGTCGAGTCGCGCGCCCATTATCCGAGGTCCCGGGAGCCAGACAACTTTTGCTTCAGCTCTCGTACCTTGGTCGCGACTTTCAAGAAGTCGACATTCAGGACGTGGACCTCCTCGAAATGCTGGAGGGCGCGGTCGAGGTTTCCAAGGCGTTCGTGAGCCACACCCAGATTGTACCGGATACTGATCGTTTCGTCCGGCCCATGTCCGGGGAGCTCCAGCGCCCGGGTAAGCTCCTTGATGGCCTCGCCAGGCTCGTTCTTCTCCAGGCAGCAGAGGGCGATCATCTCGAGCGACTTGAGTTCCATGGGCGCCCCCTTCTGCGCGATCTGGAACTCGGCGATCGCCTCGTCGTAGAGGCCCATTTCCATGTAGGCCATGCCGAGATCGTAGTGGCTCTCGTGGTCCTCGCCGGAGATCGAGTTCTGCACACCCTGCTTGAACTCGTCGATGATCTCCTCGAGGTCCACCAGGCTGTCGAGGTTCGACGGCGTTTCGTCGCGCACGCGAACCGAGGCGGCCGGTTTCGGCACATTGATCGCGTCGAAGTCGATGTCGCTCCCCGCAGGGGTCGGCGTGTGGAGGAGCGCGTCGAGCCGCTGTACGCGCATCCGCGCGCGGTCGCTCGAGCCGTCGATCTCGAGCACGCGCAGGTACTCGGCGCGAGCGAGCGCCCACTCTTCCATCGCCAGGTAGCGCTCGGCGAGATCGAATCGCGCTCGCGCCTCCGCGGGACGGTCCTCGGTCTGCGCCGTGATGTCGACTTGGCGCCGGAGCGCCGCCTCGTGCTGCGGCGCGATCTGGAGGAGCGACGCGAGAAGCATCCGCGCGCGGTCGAGATCTCCGCGGAAGAACGAGAGCTCCGCGGCCTTCCAGAATTCGTCCGCGGCGAGCTCGGGCTTTCCGGTGCTGAGATAGGTCGTCGCCAGTTCCTCGTGGCTCGGCGGCACGGTCTCCGCGGGCGCGATGAAGACCGGCTCCGCTTCCGCGGGCGCCGGTGCCGCGGGAGCGGTGGGAGCCGGCGGCGTTGCCGCGACCGGAACCCCAGGCGACGCGCTCGCTGGCGCGGAATCGCCCTCCGTCTGCGTGAACGGCTTCGAGAACGAGATCTTCTCCTCCGGCGGCGCGACGAGCGGCTCCGAGGAGAGCGAGACGACGCCCGGCTCGAGCGGACCGGTCGCTCCGCCGGCGGACGTCGGCGAAGGATCGCTCGCCGGCCCGTGGGCGAGCGAGACGACGCCCGGCTCGAGATTCCCCGCGCCGCCCGGCGCGATCGACTGGGCGGAGGATTCGAAGCCGTTTCGGCTCGGCGGCATCGTGACCGGCGCCGATTCGCTTTGGAGACCGGAGCCCTGTTCGATGGCGAACGTGCCGTCGCCCGAATCCGCGGGGGCCGCGGGAGCGGCCGCCGCCGAACCGATCGAAGGCGCAAGTGTGGACGCGCGCTCGCGCAACTCGACCGCGGCGCTTCGCCGACCCGCCTGTTCCGCGCGGTCTGCCCGCCGGATGAGTTCCTTGCCGCCGCGCTCGGGCTGATCGCCGCGCATGGCGATCTCGACGTACTTCTCCGAGAGTTCTTCGTTGTCGGGGGAGAGCGAGAGGACCTGGTCGAGCGCGTCGAGCGCCGACTCGTGCTCCTGGCGGCGAATCGACCCTTCGGCGTACTCGAGGTAGTGGATCTGCGCGTCGCCGTAGAGCCCCTCTTTCGCGTAGAGGTCTCCGAGCGAGCGGTGAATCTGGAGGTCCTCCTTCGAAATCCGGAGGATCTTCTTGCAGACCGCGATGGCGTTCTTGAACAGTTCGCCCCGCGTGTACTCGTCCACGGCCTGGCGGTAGCGGCGGACCGCCTCCTGCATGGAGCCGCGCTTCGCGAGCAGATCCGCGACCAGAATGAAGTCGTACGGGTCCTTATCGCCGCTGTCGAAGAGCTTATCGAACTCCGCCAGGGCGGCGTCGATCTGCCCCTTCTGGATCAGCAGCTGGGCTTTCTTCTTGATCGCGAGATTGCGGTCCACGATGCCTCGTTCGCTCCTTCGAAGTCGCTACGCCCCGGCCGCGAGTCCCATCCGCGTCCGCACCCGATCCAGAATCCCCGCGTGAAGCGCCGCCGCTCTCTCGGTCGCCTGTCGCGCTCGAACCTCGAGGCCTCCGCGCTCCTCCGCCGCGACCGACGGCAGATTGATCGCCACGTTCAGTGCGGCACCCTCCACACCTCCCCGGGCGAGCCACCCGGCCACTCCCGCGTCACTCACGGCGTTCAGATTCCCCACTTCGGCGACCTCGGCCACGAGTTCCAGAGCCCGCAGACAGGCTTCCGCCGTTCGAAGCGGCACCGCCGCCGCGTTTCGGGCGGCATCCGACAGCGCCTTCTCGCGCGTTGCCGTCTCTTCCGGCGTTCGCTGCGACATCTTCGACGCGGCCACGAAGCCCTCGTAGGCTCTCGCGTCCTCCGCGACCAAGTCGAAGAGTTCCCTTCGAAGCGCCTCGCCGTTTCGCTCCACGGAGCGCATCCGCTCCTCGTGCTCGGCGTAGCGCTTCTTTCCGATCGTCAGCCGCGCCACCATCGTCGCGAGCGCGCCGGCGAGCGAACCCGCGAGCGCCGCCACGCTTCCCCCGCCGGGCGTCGGCGCCGACGAGGCGACCTCGTCGAGGAACTCCGGCACCGCCTGTTCCGCGGCGCCGAGGTTTCGGGCCAGCCGAGTTTCCAAGATCTGCTCTCGGGAGAAGCTCTCGAGCCGCAGGGTGTGCTCCGCGACGTCGATGAGCGCGTCCTGGCAAACCAGGCCGACGATCTCGCTCCCCACGATCGGAACGCCGTAGCGCTCCGCCTCCTCCCGGATCATCGCGAAGACGCGGTGCACCGGAGTGCCCCACGTGTTCACGAGATTCATCGACACCTGGACGATTCCTCGCTCGTGAAGCTCGAAGCCGAGCGCCTTCACGTACCGAAGCCCGCCCGTCTGGAAGCGGATCGCCTTCGCGATTCGCTTCGCCACTTCGACGTCGCGGGTTCCGAGATTCACGTTGAACGCGAGCAGCGGGAGCCTCGCCCCGATGGCGATCGCACCTGCCGACGCGTGAATCAACTTCGGACCGAAGTCGGGATCACGCTCGGGATTCGTTCCGAGCTCCTTCCCGATTCCCTCAAACTCGCCGCGCCGGACGTCCGCCAAATTCTGGCGGGCTGGCCGGGTCGCCGCTGCCTCATAGAGATAGACTGGGATCCCCAACTCCGTTCCAATCCGCTCCCCGGCACGGCGCGCCAACTCGACGCAACGATCGAGCTTCGAGGATCCGACCGGAACGAACGGGAGCACGTCGGTGGCGCCCATCCGAGGGTGCTCCCCCTGGTGCTTCCTCAAATCGATCAGCTCGGCCGCCTTACGCACGGCCCGGACGGCAGCCTCCAACACGGCTTCCGGTTCCCCCACGAAGGTGACCACCGAACGGTTGTGATCGGCGTTCATCTCATGTCCGAGCAACTGGATCGAGCGATCATGCGAAATTTCGGCAACAATGGCCGTAACTACAGACTTATTTCGGCCTTCGCTGAAGTTGGGAACGCACTCGATCAGCTCTGCCATGGGGTTCCTCCCGGGTCGGTTTGGTCGCACGGCGGGGGCGCGGTTCGGGCCGCGATCGCCATTCAAGACAGAGAATTAGAGCATTGAGTTCAGGTGCAACGAGAGCCCGGGCCGGCGTCGTACACGACCTCGCCCCGGACCACGACCATGCGGGTGTGGTCGTGCCCGTAGTGGTAGGGGATGTGGCGATGGTCGCCCCCCTCGAAGAGGGCGAGATCGGCCTCGAACCCTGGCTGAATCCGGCCAATCCGGTCGCTTCTTCCGATCGCGGCGGCGGCGTTCGCGGTGACGGCCATCCAGGCTTCGGCCGGGGTCATCTTCATCTGCGTGACCGCCATCGTCATCGCGAGCGGAAGCGAAGCGGACATGGTGCTCCCCGGATTCCAGTCTGTCGCGACCGCGACGGGAACTCCGAGTTCGATCATCCGTCGCGCGGGCGCGTACGGAAGCCCGAGCGTGAAGGCGGTGCCGGGGAGGAGGACGGCGATGACGCCCGCCTCGGCCATGGCGCGGAGTCCCCGTTCGGACGAGAAGAGGAGATGATCGGCGGAAACGGCCCCCACCTCGGCCGCCAGCGCGGCGGCGCCCACGTCCCCGAGTTCATCGGCGTGGAGCTTCGGCACGAGTCCGTGCCGCTTCCCCGCCTCGAGCACCCGGCGCGATTCCTCGACCGTGTAGATCCCCCGATCGCACCAAACGTCGCAGAAGGCGGCGAGTCGCTCCGCTTGAACCGCGGGGATCATCTCGTCGATCAAGAGCGAGATGTAGTCGTCGCGGCGCGAGCGGTATTCCGCGGGAATCGCGTGCGCGCCGAGGAACGTCGCCGCGATCTTCACCGGAGACGCCGCCGCGGCGCTGGCGAGGGCGCGAAGCTGCTTTCGCTCCTCGTCCCAAGAGAGTCCGTAGCCGCTCTTCGCCTCGACCGTGGTGACGCCCTGCTCGAGTAGGAGGCGAAGTCGGCCGGCGACTCGCTCGGCCAATTCGTCTTCGCTCGTCGCGCGAAGCGAGCGGCGGCTCGACTCGATGCCGCCCCCCTTCGCCGCGATCGATTCGTACGTCTCGCCTCGGGCGCGCGCGTCGAACTCCATCTCCCGCGTCCCGGCGAAGGGGAGGTGCGTGTGGGCGTCGATCAGTCCGGGCGTCACGAGAAGCCCGCCGGCGTCGATGACGCGCGCGGCGAGTCGTTCGGGGTAGGCCGCGGCCACCTCGGCGGTCGGACCAACGGCGACGACGACTCCGCCGACGCAGGCGACCGCCGCGTCGGCGAGGAGGAGCGGCTCGTCGAGCGCGCGCCCCCGAAGCGGCGCGCCACCGGGCGTGGCGGGCGCGGTCAGAAGCTCCGCCGCCCCCAGAATGAGGAGATCGGCGCGGCCCGCGGCTCCCCCGTTCGGCGTCGGCGTCGGGGCCGTGGTCACGTCGATCGCGGGATGGTGAGCCCGTGCCGCTTCGCGTTCGCCAGCGCGTCAGGATAGCCCGCGTCGGCGTGACGGAAGAGGCCCATGGCGGGATCGTTTGTGAGGACGCGCCGAATGCGTGCGAGTCCGGCCGGAGTTCCATCGGCCACCATAACGACGCCCGCGTGAATCGAGTTCCCGATCCCGACGCCGCCGCCGTGATGGACGGACACCCACGAAGCGCCCGAAACCGCGTTCACGAGCGCGTTCAGGATCGGCCAGTCGGCGATCGCGTCGCTCCCGTCCCGCATCGCCTCGGTCTCCCGGTGAGGCGAGGCGACCGAGCCGCAGTCGAGATGATCGCGGCCGATCACGATCGGCGCCTCCACCTCTCCCCGCTCGACCAGGCGGTTCAACACTTCGCCGAAGCGCGCCCGCTCGCCCATCCCGAGCCAGCAGATGCGCGCAGGCAGCCCCTGGAAGGCAACCCGCTCCGAGGCGAGACGAATCCAGCGGTGGAGCGGCTCGTTGTCGGGAAAGAGTTCGAGGACCGCGCGGTCGGTGACGGCGATGTCCTTGGGATTCCCCGAGAGCGCCGCCCAGCGGAATGGCCCCTTCCCCTCGCAGAAGAGGGGTCGGATGAACTCGGGGACGAATCCGGGGATCGTGAAGGCATCGGTCACGCCCGCCTTCTCCGCCTGCGCGCGAATATTGTTGCCGTAGTCGAACGTCACCGCGCCGGCGTTCTGAAAGTCGCGCATGGCGCGCACGTGACGCCCCATCGATTCGACCGAGAGGGCGATGTACCGCGTCGGGTCCTCCACGCGAAGCCGAAGCGCGTCCTCGTACGACATGCCGCCCGGCACGTAACCGTTCAGTTCGTCGTGCGCGGAGGTCTGATCGGTGACGAAATCGGGCCGCACGCCGCGGCGCACCATCTCCGGAAGGAGATCGGCTGCGTTCCCGACGAGACCGATGGAAAGCGCGCGGCGCGCCTTCGTCGCCTCCTCCACCCAGCGAAGCGCCTCGTCGAGGGAGCTGGTGCTTTTGTCGACGTAGCGGGTCTCCAGACGGCGCTCCACGCGGTGCGGATCGACGTCCAGGGCGAGACAGACGCCTTCGTTCATCGTGACGGCGAGCGGCTGCGCACCCCCCATGCCACCGAGTCCCGCCGTGAGAACCCACTTCCCTTGGAGCGTGCCGCCGCCGTGCTGACGCGCCGCCTCGGCGAACGTCTCGTACGTCCCCTGAAGAATTCCCTGCGTGCCGATGTAGATCCAGGAGCCGGCCGTCATCTGGCCATACATCGTGAGGCCCTTCGCCTCGAGCGCGCGGAATTCGTCCCACGTCGCCCACTTCGGCACGAGAAGCGAATTGGCGATGAGGACGCGCGGGGCGTCGGGGTGCGTGTTCACCACTCCGACCGGCTTTCCCGACTGCACGAGGAGCGTCTGATCGTTCTCGAGCGCGCGGAGCGACGAGACGATGGCGTGATAGTCGGGCCAGGAGCGCGCCGCGCGGCCCGTGCCGCCGTAGACGACGAGGTCTTGAGGCTTCTCCGCCACCTCCGGGTCGAGGTTGTTCATGAGCATCCGGAGCGCACCTTCCTGATGCCATCCCTTGCACGAACGCTGCGCGCCGCGCGGGGCGCGGATCGGTTCGGCGGGCGGCGTCCCCCTCAGCGAGGTGGGCGCGGTTTCGGCGCGAGTCATCGAACGGCTCCTTTCGTCTCAAACGGCGCGACGTCCGCCGCGTCGGCGGCGGCGGCGCTCGCGATCCATGAGTCGAGGCGTTCCAAGTCTTGATCGAGGCGCCGGTCCCCCGTCAGCGGAGGCACGAGCGCGCGGACGCCGGCGTGGAGCGCTTCGAGCGGCGCGCTTGAACGATGCGGCCGAAGCGACTCGATCCCCTGCGCGGCGCAGAGGAGTTCCGCCGCCACGATGCGGCGAACATTCCGAACGAGCGCGAGCGCCTTGATCGCGGCGTGCATGGCGAAGCTCACGTGATCCTCCTGCCCCGCCGACGAAGGGATCGAATCGACCGAGGCGGGGTGCGCCAGCGCCTTGTTCTCCGATACGAGCGCCGCCTGGAGATATTGAACGATCATGAGGCCCGACTCGAGCCCCGGATTCGTCGCGAGGAAGGGAGGAAGCCCGCTCTTCGACGACTCCAAGAGCAGGTAGCTCCGCCGCTCGGCGATCGATCCGACTTCGGCGAGGCCGATCGCCAGGAAGTCGAGCGCCTGCGCGATGGGCTGGCCGTGAAAATTCCCGGCCGACACGACCTCGGGGCTCGCGGCGCCCGGCGTGGCGTCGGCGAGGCAGAGCGGATTGTCGGTGACGCTGTTCATTTCGATCACGAGCCGGTCGCGCGCGAACCACGCCGCTTCGATGGAAGCGCCGAGCACTTGCGGCGCGCAGCGGAAGGAGTAGGGATCTTGCACGCGGTCGCAGTCGGCGTGGGACGCTACGATCTCGCTGCCGTCGAGGAGCCGGCGAACGGCCGCGGCGGAGGCGATCTGCCCCGCGTGCGGACGGAGGGCGTGGACGCGCGCGTCGAACGGTTTCGGACTCCCGCGCATCGCTTCTACCGACAGCGCGCAAGCCGCGTGCGCCGCGCGGAGCACTTCGAATCCTTCGTGGAGCGCCAGAATGCCGACCGCCGTGGCCGCCTGCGTCCCGTTGATGAGCGCGAGCCCCTCTTTCGCCGCAAGCGCGAGTGGCGCGATCCCCGCGTCGCGCAGGTGCTCGGCGGCCGGCGCCGCTCGTCCGGCGCGCCGCGCTTCCCCTTCCCCGATGACCACCAGCGCGAGATGGGCGAGCGGGATCAGATCGCCGCTCGCGCCGAGCGAACCCTTGCTCGGGACGATGGGGAGGATGTCGCGTTCGCGTAGTTCGAGAAGTCGCGCGACGAGTTCGGGGCGAACTCCGCTCGCGCCGAGCGAAAGGGAGTGGGCGCGAAGCGCGAGCATCAGGCGAACCACGGAGGGCTCGAGTTCCGGCCCCGCGCCCGCCGCGTGGCTTCGGAGGAGATTGACCTGCAGCGCCGCCAGGTCGCCGTCGGCGATGCGGACCGACTTGAGCGCTCCAAACCCGGTGTTGACGCCGTAGACGGCGGCCCCTCGGCGAAGCGAGTCGTCGACGAGCGCGCGCGAAGGGGCCATCCGTCCGGCCGCGCCGGCGTCAAGCCGCGCGGGAGCACCCGATGCGAGCGCGCGAGCGTCGTTGAAGGTGAGCGCGCGTCCCCCGATGGGGACCGGGGCCGGGGTCACGCTGGACACGGGAGAGCCTCCATTTCGATGAAGTCGCGAACCAGCGCGGCCGCCTCGGCGGGCGTCCGCGCGACGGCCGGACGCGACGGAAGCACCGCGACGAACCGCGCGCCGTATCCCGCGCGAAGAAGGCGAGGATCCGCGACCAGCACGGCGCCGCGATCGCTCGCGCTTCGAATGAGACGTCCTACTCCCTGGCGGAAACGAAGAATCGCCTCCGGGAGCATCAGCTCCTTGAAAGGGTCGCCTCCCTCGGCGACGATTCGCTCCGACCGGGCTTCGACGACCGGATCGGTCGGCACCGGGAACGGCAGCCGCGCGATGATGAGGATCTCGAGCGACGCGCCCGGGAAATCGACGCCTTCCCAAAACGACGCCGTTCCGAGCAGCACGCTCCCCGGCCGATCGCGGAAGGCGTCGGCCAGTGGTGCTGCCGGAGCGCCCGGCGTCTGCGCCAGAAGCGGAACGCCGAGCGACGCGAGCGGTACCCGGAGGCGTGTCGCCAAACTCTCCAGCATCGAGAACGACGTGAGGAGAACGAGCGTGCTCCGGCGAAGCGCCGAAAGCGATAGCACCGCGGACGCGAGCCCGTCCACGTACGCGGCGTCGTTCGGCGCGCTCCCCTCGAGCACGACCGTTCGAACCATTCGCTCGAGCGGGAAGGGTGATTCCAGGCACTCGCACTCCGCCTCGGTCGGCTCGAGCCCGAGGGCGCGGAGTGTCGGTGCGAAGTCGCGTTCCGGCGCCATTGTGGCCGACGTCAAGAGCACGCGCTCGGCGTGGGCGAAGATGCTGTCGCGGAGCACGCCTCCGACCCGAAGCGGCCGGCGATTGAGGCGCGGCGTTCCCCGCTCGTCGCGGTCGAGGAAGAACGCGTGATCGCGCTCCTCCACGCGAACCACGGCGCGAAGCGCCTGTTCGGTCTCGATCCACGCGGCCACGCGCGCGCGCCCTTCGGCGAGCGCGTCGTCCGAGCCGGGGCGGAGCACTCCCGTCTCCGTCTCCGCCTCGTGAAGCGCCCGCTCCAGCGCGCGAATGAGCGTTCCGAGCGCGCCGAGGAGGAGATCGAGCGCTGCGGGGCTCACGGTCGCGAGGTCGACGTCGGCGCCGAGCCGCGCCGCGGCGACGCCGTCGGGGAGAAGTGCCGCGAGATCGCGCGTGAGCGCCGCCGTGTGATCGAGCACGGGACGGAGCGCTTGGTCTGCTTCCACGATCCGTTCGGCGACTCCGGAGGAGCGGCCGCGCCGAAGGGAACGGGAGAGGAGCCGGAGCGCGCCGTTTCGCGCGTCGGTCCGCGCCGCCAATCGCGCCACGTCCTGCATCCCCACGGTCACGCCAAAGGTTTCGCGCGCGACGCGTTCGAATTGATGCGCTTCATCCAGAATCAAGGCCCCCGCTTCGGCGACGACCGACTGGCGGAGTCCCGCGTCGGAGAGAAGAAGCGCGTGATTCAGAATGATCACGTCCGCCTTCCGCGCTTCGCGCCGAGCCGCCTTGGCGAAGCAGCCCGAGGCGGGATCGCAATCGGGGCCCGAGCAGAAGATTGGATCGGAAGCGATCTCGGCCGCGAGCGACGAACCGGGTCCGAGCCCCACGCCGAGCCCGAGTGTCGCCAGTTCCTCTAACTCCCCCTTCCTCGTGTGTTCGATCCACGACTCCAGCCGCTCCAGGGCTTCCCCGTCGAGCGGCGCTCCCCCTCCCGCGAAGAGCCGTCGCTGCCGGAGCCGCGCCTGCGCGCGCCGGCGGCAGAGATAGGAGGCGCGACCCTTCAGCGTGGCGGCGCGCACGGGGCGGCCGAGCGCGCGCGACGCGAGGGGAACGTCTCGCGTGATCAACTGCTCTTGGAGCGCCTTCGTGTGGGTGGAGACGACGATCGGACCCGACCCGCCGGCACGGAGCAGAAGCGCGGGGAGGAGATAGGCGAGCGATTTCCCGACGCCGGTCGGCGCCTCGATCGCGAGGACGCCGCGATGAAGCAGAAGTTCCGCCCATCGCCGGGCCATGCGGGCCTGGGCTGGGCGGTGCTCGAATTCCGGCGCGTCGCGTTCGAGGCGCTCGAACGCCTCCTCGACCGTCGCTACGAGATCGAAATCGCGCGAGTTCATGAGCCTAGATCGTTCGGGGATAGGAAGATCGGACGGTTGACCGCTTCAACCTACGGGAGGAGGGCGGGGTTGTCAACGCGGGCCATTTCCGGCCGCGCGGAGGGCTTTGTCGAGCGCCTCGCCGCGGCGGCCCACGACCTCCGGAGCGGCCGCCACGTCGGCCTCGGACGTGTTGAAGTTGACGATGCAGGCGCGAAGCACGTAGCGGCCATCGAGGACCGCGTTCGAGACGAAGATCTCTCCTCCCCGCTGAAGATCGTCGAGGAGAGCCTGGTTCAGGCGGCTCAGGTATTCCTCGGAAGCCGCTTCGCCGCGGCGCGAGCGGAGGTCGGCGGGAACGTAGCGGAAGGTGACGATGCTGAGTTCGGTGGTGAGCACTTCGAGCAGGTCGTGCTTCTCGATGGCGCGCGCCATCGATCGCGCGAGGAGAATGTCGTCGGAGATCATGCGCCGATGCCCTGAAGCTCCGGCGTGGCGGAAGGAGAGCCACACCTTGAGTGCCCGAAAGCCGCGCGAATTCTGCATGCCGTAGTCGACGAAGTTCACCGACTTCTCTTCGAAGTGGTAGTAGGGAGGATGGTAGGAGAAGGCGGCGCGGTGAAGCACCGGATCGCGAACGAGCGCGCATCCCGCTTCGAGCGGCGCGTAGAGCCACTTGTGGGGATCGACCGCGACGGAATCGGCCTCGGAGAGTCCGCGAAGATCGCCGGGCGCCTCCGGCACGGCGGCGGCGATGCCGCCGTAGGCGCCGTCGACGTGGAACCAGAGCCCCTCCCGCCGGCAGAACGCCGCGAGCGCGGGGAGCGGGTCGACGGCGCCCGTGCTGACCGAGCCACCGGTGCCGACGACCAGGAACGGGATGTCTCCGGCGGCGCGATCGGCCGCCACCTGGCGCTCGAGTTCATCAAGTCGCAGACGCTGCGATCCATCCGTCTCGATCCATCGAATCGAATCGGTGCCGAGACCCGAGAGATCGGCGGCCTTCTGAATCCACGTGTGCGTCTCCTTCGAGGCGTACGAGCGAAGCCGGCCGCATCCCGCCGGCATGGCGCCGTCGCGCTGCACCGCCCACGGCGCCTTCGCCGCGCGCGCCGCGAAGAAGCAGACGAGATTCGCCATGTTCCCACCGCTCACGAGAACGCCGCCGCACGTCTCGGGATATCCGATGAACTGGGTGATCCAGCGGACGGTCTGCACCTCGATCTCCGTTGCAGCGGGCGAGAGCGACCAGCCGCCGGCATTCGGATTCACCGCCGCGCCGATGAGATCGGCAAACATGCCGATCGGCGCGGGCGAGGAGGTGATGTAGCCCCAGAACCGGGGATGTCCGTTGAAGAGGGAGTGATCGAAGAGGAGCCGCGTCGATTCTTCGAGCAGCGCGGCCGGATCGCTCCCCTCCTCCGGAAGCGGCGCGTCGGTGCCGAGCGCGGCGCGCACCTGCGAGGGGCGCTCGCCGGGCGTCACCGGTCCTCGCGGGATCGCCTCCAGCCGGTCGGCGAGTTGGTCCACGAGGCGGTGGCCCAGCGCGCGGAATTCGGCGGAGGGAATGGCGAGCGGGCGCTGACGGCTCATGATCTGAGTCCCTCGAAGAGATCGGTTTCGCGGCGACGGCCGCCGTTCACGGTGCTGAAGACGCGGTAGAAGTACTGCTTCCCCCAGAGCGCGGCGTGGTGCTCGGGCGAGAGTTCACGGAGGCGTTGGTAGCCGGCGACCTGCGAGTCGTGACAGGAGACCGCCTTCCAGATCGTCGGCCAGTGCGCGCTCGTGTCGATGACGCTCGTGACCGCCCACTCGGGCCACGGTTCGGCGTGACGCTCCACGCCGTCGACCGTGGAGGTGAGTTTCTTGAATGCCTCCTGATACGCCGCCCATGGTCCCGCGGGCCAGGCCATGTAGTAGAACTTGGATACCGCATGGGTCGGGAGAGATTCGGGCGCGTGCGACGGGTCGGCCGCGGCCACGATCCCCGCGGCCGCGAATTGCGAGATGGCGATGTGATCGGGGTGCCCGTAGCCGCCGTCGGGCCCGAAGGTGACCACGACATGGGGGCGGACGCGGCGAATCTCGGCCGCCACGCGGCGGACCGCCTCCGCGGGCTCGGCCTCATCGAGACGCCCGTCTTCGAAATCGAGGAGGGTGAGGCCACGGACGCCGAGCACGGCCGCGGCGGCGCGAACCTCCTTCTCGCGGATCGCGGCGAGCGCCGCTCGCCCCGGATGTTCCGGTCCCTCCCCTTCCTTCGCGCCGCGAAAGCGCCCCGCCTGTCCGCGCGTCGCGGTCAGCACGTGCGTCTCGATCCCGTCCGCCGAATAGGTAGCGAGGATTCCGCCCACACCGAGCGACTCGTCGTCGGGGTGCGCGAGGACGGCGAGGAGCCGCAGCACCTCGCTCATCCGCCGAGGCCCGCCTGTTCGAGCGCGGCGCGGAAGCGTCGATCGTCCCAGACCGTGATGCCGAGCGATTCGGCCTTCGTAAGTTTCGAGCCCGCGTCGTCTCCGGCGATGACGACGTCGGTCTTCTTGCTGACGGAAGAAGTCACCATGCCGCCCGCGCGCTCGATCAGGCGCGCCGCATCGGGGCGCGGCATGGAGATGGCACCGGTGAGCACGAACGTCTTCCCCACGAACGGCCCTTCGGTGGGGCGCACGCGCCGCGGCGGCGGGACTCCCACGACACCTCGATCGTCGAGGCGGCGAACGAGCCCCTTTCCCTGCTTCGAGCGGAAGAATTCGGCCACGCTCGCCGCGATCTCGGGACCGATTCCGGCGACGCGCTGCAGCGCCTCGGCATCGGCCTCGGCGATAGCGTCGAGAGAGCGAAATTCCTCGGCGAGGAGCCGCGCGACCGAGGCGCCGACGTGCCGAATGCCGAGTGCGCCGATCAATCGTTCGAGCGGCGCCTTCTTGCTTTTCGCGATCGCGGCGACGAGATTCGCAGCCGACTTCTCCCCCATCCGCTCGATCGGCACCAATTGTTTCACCGTCAGATCGTAGAGATCGGCCGGATCGGCGATCAGCTCCGCATCGGCGAGGAGATCGACCGTCTTCTCTCCGACGCCCTCGATATCGAGCGCGCCGCGGCTTGCGTAATAGACAATTCTCCGTCGAACCTGCGCGGGGCAGTAGAGGTTCTCGCAGCGGACGGCGGCCGCTTCGGGATCGCGGACCAGCGCCTCGCCGCAGACCGGGCATTTCGTCGGCACGGGAAAGGAGCCGCGTCGCCTCCCCGCGGTCGCCACGACGCGCACGACCTTGGGGATCACCTCGCCGCCCTTCTCGATGACGACACGATCCCCTTCTCGAATGTCCTTTCGCTCGAGCTCGTCGAAATTGTGGAGCGTCGCGCGGCCGACGACCGTGCCGAGCAACTCGACGGGCTCCAAGATCGCCACGGGCGTCACGACACCGGTCCGCCCCACTTGAAGATCGATCCGCTTGAGCGTCGTCTCCGCCTCATGCGTGCCGAACTTGTAGGCGATTCCCCATCGCGGGCTCTTCGCCGTGAATCCGAGGCGCGCCCGTTCGCGAAGCGAATCTACCTTCACGACCAGCCCGTCGGTGCCGTACGGAAGTTTCTCGCGGAGCGTTTCCCAGCGAACGCAGAGGGCGCGGAGTTCCCGCATGCCGCGGACGCGGGCATTGTCGGGATTGACTCGGAGTCCCCACTTCGCCGCGGCTTCGAGCGAGTCGATATGGGATTCGAATCCATGTCCCTCGGCGTGGACCAGCTGGTAGACGAAGATCTGAAGCGGCCGTTTCGCCACTTCGGAGGGATCGAGCGTCTTCAGGCTCCCGGTGGTCGCGTTCCGGGGGTTCATGAACGCTTTCTCTCCCGCTTCCTCGCGCCGGCGGTTCATCCGGGCGAACGCCCTCGTCTCCATGAAGACCTCGCCTCGCACCTCGACCACGTCGGGGACATTCCGCCCTCGAAGCCGGAGCGGAATGGCGCGAATGGTGCGGAGGTTCGTCGTGATGTCGTCCCCTTTCTCTCCGTCGCCGCGCGTGAGCCCGAGGGCGAAGCGTCCCTCTTCGTAGCGGAGGTGAACCGCCACGCCGTCTACCTTCGGTTCGACCGCATAGGCCACCGACTCCGCGGCGAGCAGCTTTCGGACGCGGGCGTCGAACGCGTCCACTTCGTCGAGCGAGTAGGTGTTGTCGAGGCTCAGCATCGGCGCGGAGTGGCGGACCGTCTTGAACGCGGGAAGGAGTCCCTTCGCGACGCGGCGCGTCGGGGAGTCGGGATGGTCCAACTCCGGATGCTCCGACTCCAAATCGTGAAGTTCGCGATAGAGGCGGTCGTACTCGCGGTCGGAGATCTCCGGCTCGCCGAGCACGTGATAGAGATGATCGTGCCGCTCGATCTCGCGACGTAGGGTGGCGACGCGCTGGGCCGCGCTGGGACTCACCAACGGCTCCCGTATCGAAGGTGGATGGTGGCGGCTCCGAGCGGGGCGCCGGGCCGAAGTCCGAGTTCGACGCCCACCGTGCCGGCGGCCGCCCGCGTTCGGAGCCCCGCACCGTAGCCGAAGTCCCACCCGCTGCTCAACTCCGTTCGCGCGAGCGCGGCCGTAGCGCTTCCCGGGGCCGACACGCCGGCGGCGAGCGGGCGCTCAAGTTCGTGCCATGCCGCGTCGGCGAAGAGATAGGCGCGTCCACCGGACGGGTCGGTGAGCCACCGGTGCTCGAGCGTGAAGGCGGCGATGCGGCTCCCGGCAAAGGCGCGCTCGCGGTGCCCTCGCAGCCCCTCGTTCCCGCCCACATAGAGCAATTCCTCGGCCGGATACGTATCGCCGCCGAGCGAGGTCCCCGCCGCGCGTGCGGAGGCGTAGAGCGCCGAGGAGCGCCCCCGCGGGATCGCGCCCTCGGCCACGAACGATCCGCGCGAGAGGGGGCGCGAAACGACGGGGAATCCAGGGAAGACTTCGCGCCGCCGCCCTCCATCGCCCGTCAGCGAGAGCGCGATTCCGGAACGGGGGTTCGGCGCCGGGGCGAGCGCCCGCCAGGAGAGTCCGGCGCTCGCCGTCCAATCGGAATTTGTCCCGCGCGAGGCGCCGCCGTAGGTCGTGCCGTTTCGCGCGAACGCGAGCGAGACGCGCCCGCGCGTACCCGCGCGAATCCCCGCGCCCAGGGTCCATTTCGTTCGCGTGAAGAGCGAATCGACGACGTGCGCCTCAAGACCGGCGCTCGCGTCGAGCGCCTTCCAGAAGAGCGCGGGCTCGCGGTAGCGGACCGCGTACTCCGTTCCCGCCGCGCCGAGCCCCGCCCAGCGGAGCCCCGCCGCGCGTCCGGTCCCGGCGATGTTCTCGAGCGCCAAGTCGATCGCTCCCGTCACGCCGCCCCCCTGCGCGGCGCCAACCACGCCTTCGAAGCGGCTCGAGCGCGACTCCTCCACCGGAATGACGATGCGCGCTCGATCGGGAGCGCTTCCGAGCGCGACGCGCGGCTCCCCCACCACGGCGAAGAGTTCGCTCGCGAGCAGTCGATCGCGCGCCGCCTCGATTTTCGCGGGGCGGAGGCGATCGCCGCGCCGCACACCGGCGATCGCCGCGGCCGCGCTCGGACGCGTCGTCTTCGCTCCTTCGAGTTCGAACGCCTCCAACGTCACCGCGTTTCCGGGGCGAACGTCGAGGTGCACCCACGTCGTTTCCCCCGCCGGCACGATCGAGTCGACCGCGGCGTCACCCGCGTAGTGGCCCGACTCCAGGAGGAGATCGCGAACGGCCGACACTCCGGCGGCGATCGACGCCAGTCGGCCGGCGTCGCGTCCGCCCGCCGCGCGGTCGAATGCGCGCGCGTAGGATGCCGCCTCCGACGAGTCGCCCTGAACTCGCACCTGCGCGCGAAGGGCCGAGCGGACGGGTCGTTTCGACGGAAGGGGCGCGTCGACACGAAGCGTCGCTTCACCCGGACTCGTCCCCTCTCCCGGGCGCAGCACGAGCCGCACGGCGGCCTCGAGCGAGCCTTGGAGTGCGAGCCGGTCGCGAATCCGTGCCGCCAGCGCCTCGAGTTCTAGCCCCCCCCACAGTCGCGCGCGCGCGACGGAGGCCGATTCGTTGGCCGCGATCGCCAGGAGCGAGTCGTCGATCGAGGCGGCCCCGAGCGTGAAGCGATCGCCGCGGAGGAGCGCGCGTTCCGGCGAGGCGAGCGCGGCGCCGAAGCCGGCCACGCACGCCAGAGCCACGAGGAGCACGCAGGTGCTCCGCCGAATCGCCGGCCGCGTCCCGGCCCGAGCGCGGTCGCGCGGCCGCATCAGAACGAACTCCGGAGTTCGAGCCGCGCGGTGTAGCTGCCGGTGCCGCTCGGAACGGCCGCGCCGTTCACTCCAAGCGTCAGCTGAAGCCGGTCGCGCATCGTCCACTCGGAGAGAAGATCGTAATCGAGCCGCCCCCCGAGCACGGGTGCGAGAAAGGCTCCCGACGGCGCGTAGGATCCGTTCCGTTCGGTCTTCCCCCAGAGCGCTCGCGCGTCGACGCGAAGACGTCCCCCGGAAGCGCAACGGATCGCGGGGCCGGCCGACCAGGTCGTCTGCGTCCCGCCTCGAAGCGCGTCGCGATCCAGCCGATGCCTCCCGATGAGCGAGAGATTCCACTGCGGTCCCGCGGCCCGAGAGAGTTCGACCTCAGCACCTCGTCCCGTGAGGCGGCTCCGGGCCCGGTCGGGCGAGTCGGAGCGAGTCGATGCGTAGCGGCTCTGATCGATGGTGATGCGCTCGGAGAGCCGGAGACGCGCCGGCAACGGATGGCGCGCTCGAAGCGTCGCGTCGCGCGAATCGCGGCCGACGCGCAGGTTCTCGAGATCGCCCAGGAGTTCTCGGCGCGCTCCCGCCTCGGCACGAAGTTCGTAGCGGGCGCCGGCGGGGACGAATTCGAGCGTCTGGCGCCCGCTCCATTCCCCGCGAATCGTGGCGTCGCCGTCGAGGTAGTCGCTGAATCGGAACGCGCGCTCCAGCCGCCCGAGCGGGAGGCGCGACTGGCTGTCGAGGCGAAGAAGCGTGCTCGCGCCGAGCGCGCGCCACCAGGCTCGCCGCGCGGCCGGCGTCCGCGCCGCCCGTGCGGGGTAGGCGTCGAGCCGCCACTGCCACGAGGCCTTTGTTCTCGTCGCCTCCGGGCCCGTCACGCTCACGAACTCGTAGCCCCCTCCCGGGGAGAGCGTGCCGGTCGCGTCGTAGGAGCCGAGCCCCGGGCCGAGGGCGACGAGCGAGCGCTGCCGTTCTGGCTCCCGCACCTGTGAAACATCCCACCGGACTTCGCTCGTGAGGGCGCCTCCCGCTCGGCCTCCGGTGAGGACAACCTGAGCGAGATCGGTGTCGGTGCCGCCGCTCGCTCCGCGCGACCGCCGGCGCGAGAGCGAGGCGTCGACCGTGACGAGGTCCGCGCGAACCGTGGCGCCGCCATCGAACGCGACCGAGCGGCGGGTCCGATCCCCCTGCGAAAGGTTCACCTCGAGCGGGGCTTCGAGATCCCGCCGCCAGGTGACCCCGCCGCGGAATCGCATCGCGGTGGCCGGCGAGAGGACGACGCTGCTCGAGGCGAAGCGCGTGTCGCGGCGCGCGACCGAGTCGCCGTCCGCGCCCGACACCCGCTCTGATCCGGCGCGAAGGTGCGGCTGTACCACGCCTCGGTCGCGGCCGAGATCGAGACCCCAACGTGCACGCCTCCCCGCACCGCTCGCGCCGTCATTTCTCGCCTCCTCCCATCGCGCCGTCCCCCCTACGAAGCCGCGCCACTCCGCCTCGGCGGCTCGCCTCGTGGAGCGGGCGCCGTCGGCGAGACGCCGGTGGCCCCATTCGCCCCGAAGGCTCGCGGCGTTCGAGGCGTCGTATTGCGCCGTCGCTTCGTAGCGTCGCTCTCCCACGTCGCCCGAGCGCTGATTCCAGCGATCCCCTTCGAACGCCGCGTCAACCCGATCGAACGAGGTGAACGATTCGTCGCGCGAACGAAGGGAGACCCCGGCGCGGAGCGCTCCCGCCTTCCGGCCGAAAAGCCGAAGCGGGCGCGGGTCGAGGCGAAGGGCCGCGCGCGCGGCGATACCGCCGTTGTCGCCGTCGTCGCGCGCGCTCAGGAGGTTTCGATCGAGCGAGGAGCGGGCGAACTCCGCGTCGAGCGAGACCGCACCGCCGAATCGCGTCGTGCCGCCCACATCGAAGAGCGCGGCCGCCGCCGGCACCGCGAGCGAACGGCCGGGGGTGAAGTCGCCGAGCGAAGACCCGATGTAGTGATAGTAGCGAGTACCGTCGACTCCGACCGTGTCGGCGTACGAGCCGCGCCCGGCGCCGACTTCGGAGAACTCGACATCGTGATCGCCTCCGCCCACGCCCAGGTAAACCCAGCGGGGAGCGGCGGCATCGCTTTCGTCCCACGCGTAGGAGCCGGCCCCCGGACCGACGTAGCGCACGCCGCTCGGGAGCGGCGCGTCGGCGGAGTCTCCCGCCCCGGAGAGCGCGTCACGGTCTTCGCGCGTCAATTCCGCGCCGAAGGGACGCTTCCAATCGTCCCCCTCGCGGAGGTAGGCCGCATACCAGTTCCGGCGGAGATCCCCTCCGCGCGTCGCCGCTGAATAGAGCTGCCGTTTGTAACGCGATGCCGCCTCCTCGTAGTCGACCGCGATTCGATTCGCGGCCGCGATCGGCCGACGCACCGTGAAGCTGATCGTGCCCGCGGAGTAGTCCATCACGTAATCGGCGTCGGCGCCGCGGCGAAGCTTGCCGCCGTCGAGCCAGACCGTCTCGCTCCCGGCCACGATGCCGCCGTCGCCCCCGCTCGAGACGGTGCGCGTGGTGAGAACGTACGGTCCCTGCTTCCCCTCTTCCCCGCGGAATTCGGCCGCGCGCCGCTCCCCTTTCGCACCGGCGGCGGTAACGTCCCAATGAGTCCCGCGCACGTTCGCCGCGCCGCGCACGCCTTGCAACTCTCGGCTTAGGCGCGCGAACTCTCCCGGGAACGCGTCGAGGCGGAAGTCGCCGAGCGTCGCCTCTCCGCCCGGCGCCCGAACGGCGAGCGAGAGACGGTCGAGATCGTCGAGTTCGCGCGTGGCGCCGTCGGGTTCGAACGGGAGCGCGCGATCGCTCAGAGTCGCGCTCACGTCGACGTCGCCCGCGATCCGGCCGCGGAGCGAAAGATCGAGCCCCTGAGAGAGCGTGGCGTCGCGGCGGCGGCCGAGTTCGACGGCGAACGATTTCGAGCCGCTCACCGTGATGCGATCCCCACTCGCGGCGGCGTCGCCCACCGTACCGGCGAAGGCGTCGCGCCGCAGCAGTGTCGCCGCGCCCTCCGCAGGAGCCGCGCCCCAGGCTTCGCGCGCCCCGGGTGGAAGTGACGCGGCGGCGGCAAGCGGCGCGCTCGCCCGGAGCAGGAGGAGGGAGGGCGAATTCCGCACCGGGAGGATGAGAACCGTCGAATCCGGTTCGGCGGGGGCATCACCGGCGGTGCGCGGCTCGGAGTCGTCCGAGGTGGGACGCGCGAACGCGCCACCCGGGACGAGAACGAGCCACAGGGCCAGAAGCGCGCCGGTCTTCGCGCGGGCGCTCATGGCGCGGCGCCCCGATCGATGGTGAAGATCCAAATCTCACCGCGCGTCTCATCGGCGACGGCGATTCGATCGTCCGGGCTCCAGGCGATCGCCCCGGGCCTCCACGCGTGCCGCTCCCCGCCGAGCCACCGGGTATGAAGTCGCGCGCCGTCCGACCCGAACACGAGAAGGCGCGCCCCCGCCGCATCGGCCACGTAGAGGGCGCCCGAGTCGTCGGCGGCCAGATCGATCGGCTCGGCGGCGAGGGAATCTCCCGCCGGGATACCCGGCCCCACGCGCCCCGTCGCGTCGAACCGGCGGAGCGTTCCCGCTTCGCGATCGGCGATCCACCCTCCTCCTTCGGGGAGAAAGACGGCGGCCGACGGCGAGCCGACCGACTCCTCGGGCGTGAGGAAGCGACCGGCGCGCCGGCGAAGAAGGCGCGAGTCGAGCGGGATCAAGTCGCGCGCGCGCGGCGCGAGGAGCCAGAGGTCGCCGTACGGATCGCGCAGGAGGCGTGCCTCGGGCGCGCGCGCCTCGTCGGCCAATTGAAGGTCGATGTCGCGCGTTCCGAGGTAGGCGGTGCGGCGGTCGTAGGCCAAGAGCGACGCGTGCGAGCGATCGAGCACGAGGAGCGATCCCCGCGCGTCGACGACGAGGTCGTGGGGTAGCGCCGAAGCCGGAGCGTCGTCGCCGAAAATGGTACCGAGGCCCGCCTCCGCCGCCGGCACGGTGGCCGCCCCGCGCGAGGGATCGCCGGCGCGAGGAGGGAGCGAAAGCCGTACGACGCGCCTCGCGCGCGCGTCGAGCACGTAGAGCGCGCCCTCTCCGTCGAACGCGAGCCGCGACGGGCGTTCGATGCCGGCCGCGCGGAGGCGATCGTGGTCGAGAAGGAGTTCCGCCCGCAGCGATCGCGGCGGCGCATCGGTGCGCCCGCGCCGTTCGATGTCGGGGGTCGGGAGCGCATGAGCGGGGCGCGGGACGGCCGGAGCGGCGAGGAGGCAGGCGAAGCAGACGGCCGCGAGGGCCAACCCCGTAGTTCGGCTCACGATGTCGGGACCCTCCGGATGTCTCCAGGGCCCGGCGGCGGATTCGCCGTTCGCCGGGGTGAGGGCCGGGGCGCTAAAAGCGGCGGAGGAGGATGACGCGCGCGCCGCCGTCCGGCGTGGCGTCGGCCAGGAGGCGCGTTCCCTCGTCGAGCCGCGCCTGCCCGTCCTTCATGAGGCGACGATGCAGGACCTGCGTGTCGATCGCGCTCACGAGACGATTGAGGATCGCCGCGGCGAACGAGTACTTCGCGCGGTCGTAGGCTCGATTGGACGAAGCGCGCGTGGTCCGATACGACTTCTGAAGTTCCGCGCTGCTCCAGTTCCAGGCGCGGTCGCCCGACGGCAGATTCTTCGCCACGTAGTCGTCCTGCGCCGCGGGGTCGTCGGGAAATTGGTCGCGCGCATCGCGGCGCACGGTCTCTTCGTAGCTTCCCGGGCCGGAGCCGCTCGAGCGCTCGTACTGTCCCACCAACTTCCAGTAGCTATCGCTCTCGCTGCCGGTCCCCACGCCCGCGTTCAATTGAGCCTGTTCGATGTAATCGTCGCGGCGAAGTCTCCCCGCCACTTCGAACCAGACGTAGTGCGTCCAGATGAGCCCTTCCGCGGCGAAGAATCCGGCAGCGCGTCCGCGCGCGCCGAGCGAGAGTTCGCCGGCGCCGGGAAGGAGAAGCGAATAGAGCAGAGCCTTCCGCTTCCCGGGACGCTTGGCCGGCGCCGAATCCGTCGTCGGAGCCGGCGGAGCATCCTGTCGCGTGAACGACGCCTCAGCCATCGCCGACGCCGAACGGTCGGCACCGGCGTCGCGCGCGGCGAGTTCGAGCGGTGTGGAGACGGGCAGGTGGAGCGAAGACGACGTGGCGGCAGGCTCGGCGAGCGCACGCGCGGCCGCCGGCAAGGCGACCAGGAGTGAGAACGCCGCGGCGAGCGCGCTAGTAAAGGCGGCGCGTGACCGTGATCTTGAGCGCATTTTCGTTGGAGAACGGCCTCGTGCGCATGTTGAACTTGATCTGCGTGCTGTTTCCGAGGTTGGCGCGGCCGCGGTTTTTGAGAAGGCGGAGCACGTCGACCGCGCTCACGATACGGTTCACGAACCCGCCCACGATCGCGTAGCGGGCGTTCTTCAGGAAATTATTGCTGTCGTTTCGAATCCCATAATAGAAGCGCCGCGTCGGCGCGTCGGCCGGAGGAACGGCGTACCCCTCCCACCCGGTCCAGTAGATCGGGAGCTTGCCGATGTCCTCGTAGTACTGCTGCTTGTTGGTCTGCAGGAAGTTCTTGATGAGGTTGTCGGCATCGGAGCCTGGATTCGCAGGGTCGTACGCGATCCACCGCGCGTAGTCCCACTTGTCGTCGGCGTACGCCTCGTATTGATTTTCCTTCGTCTTGCCGCGGTCGTGATAGTAGAGATACGTGACCCACGTCGCGCCTTCGAGCCCGAGGTGGATCCAGCCTCGCTTGTTCCCCGCGTAGAGATGCCCCGCGCCCGGCACGATCATGTTGAGGAGGAACGCGCGCCCCGGCGACTTCGCGACAGGAACGAGGTCTTCATCGTGAGCGGGTGTCGAGGCGACGGAACCCGGAGGCGCCACCGGTGGCGGGGAAACCGAGTCGGCGATGGCTCGCTGCGCGAGCAAAATCTCCCCGACGGAATTGATGCGGTAGTCGATGTCGGATGCGTGGGAAACTCCGGTGGCGATGACTACCGAAAAGAGGCCCGCGAGGACCGCGATATAAACCTGGCGCAGGGTCAGAATCTGGTTTCCTAAAACCGGCCGGATGTGGGTTTCACCAAACAAGTTAATGATACCTCGGCAAGAGCCTATCTAACAACGGCGAACTTCTGGAACGAGACCTCGCTGGCGCTACCGCGGCGGGCTTCGATCCTAACCAGATATACCCCGCTCGAGAGGTTTTGTAGCGGCAATTTCGTCACATTTTGCGCGGGCGCGGTCTCGCCCTGCATGGTTCGCACCACCTCCCCGGTCGGATCCAGGACGCGAATCTCGACCGAAGAGACTCCCGAATCGAGCGTGTAGGCGATCCCGATCTCATTGCCCCGAGACGGGTTGGGGAAGCAGTAGAAGGAACCCTTCGCGACGAGAGCCCCCCGCGCGGCGGGTGCCGCCAGCTGGAACTCGTCGAGAACGGCGCTCCGCCGGCGGTCGCCATGGAGTCCGATCCAGGGAGTGCGAGCGCTCGTCCCGTCGGTGCTGAAGAGCGCGCTATCGGCCCGGACATCCGTCTGGTGGACGTCCCACTGGCCGAAATCCCCCACCGCCACCACGTGGAGCCACGCCGGCCCCGCCGGGTCGATCGGGACATCGGGTCCGTTGAGCGAGACCAACAGGGGCGTCGATTGGGTCGAGCGCTCCATTCCGAGGGGCCACCCGCTGACCGTCCGGCCCGTGGCGTCGAGCGCCACGAGAAGACCGTTGGTCAGTGCCACGAGCACATCCTGCGTTCCATTTCCGTCGAGATCCCCCACCACCGGCGAGCCCGAACCTCCACCGGCTCCGGCCCCGTAGCGAGACGCCAGTCGAACGGGCCAGCCGAGTGCTTCCACGCCGTTCCGGTTCCAGCGGTGAACCGAGCCCTGATCGTCCACCGCCATGATCTCGGGGAAGCCGTCGCCGTCGAGATCTCCCGCGGCCGCGGCGCCGAGCGTCCCCGCCACGGTGACGGGCCAGCCGCGCAGTTCCGCGCCGCTCAGGTCGAAGGCGTGAACGGTCCCCCGTGGAGAATCGACCACGATCACTTCAAGTTCACGATTCGGGTCGCGGTCGAGATCAACGCCGAGGAGTGTTGGATTGAAATCGTTGACCCCGGTGATCGCGCGCCAGACGACATCGATGGCGCCGCCTCCCTTCCCGGGCTGATCGACGACGCGGAGGTAACCGTCCCGCGTGGCGTAGGCCATGGAGTACCCGCCAACGCCGTGGAAGCGCCCCACGGCGAGATTCCCCGACACCTCCGTCGTGACGGGCGTCGTGCCGTCGAGAAGCGTGTCGCACGCCGCGGATACGAGAGGAGCGATGGAAACACTGTCGGAAGGAGTCACGACGAAGACGCGACCGTCGCTCGTGCCGACGAGGATATTTCCGTCGGGCGAGAGGACCGGCCCCGTCGTGGCGTTGATGGAAGGATCACCGAGCGTCGGAGGCCAGCCGAAGAGTGAAATCGCCTGCCCCGCCGATTGGGAGTCGGGGCGGACGGCGTAGAGACGGCCGTCGTCGCAGGCAGCCACGATCCCCGCGCCGTGTCGTGCCGCCGGATTCCGCCGGAAGAGCGAGTCGACGAAGAGAACCGGCCCGCGAATCTTCGCGGGGAGCGGCATGAATTCACCGCTCTCGCGCCCGTTCACGTAGGGACGCCCGTCCCCCATCCAGGCGAGAATCAGGCTATCCGCCGCGGTGACGAGCGATCGTCGTCCGTCGTGAAGGAGGCTCCCGAACGTCGGCGCGCCGAGTCCTCGACCCACCGCGCTCAAAAGCGGCCAGCCCGGAAGTCGAATGGTCGACTCGACCGACACGATCATATCGACGGCGGGAGCAGAGAGGACGCGGAGCGTGACGTGGCTGAGGGCGCCGTCGTTCGTGGTCGTGCTCGGATTCGTATTCGGACCGAGGACGGTGTGGTTGCCGACGAAGTAGGGATCGAAGGGGCTCCCGTAGAAGTAGTACGACGCGGGATCCCCGAGGTCCTTGATCCCGTCCGCTTCCATGAGGCCGACGCCGAGCCGCTCGGGATTCGAATTGATGCCGAAGTCGGGATTCGCATTCGGCCCGCAGACGAAGCCCGCCCCCGTGCCCGACACCTCGCCGGTGACGGTGCAGAAGACGGAGGGATCGATGTGCCAGACGAGAATGCCCTGCCCCGGGAGGAGGAAGTCGTACTCCTTGTCGCCGGTCGTATCGAGCGGGTCGGCGCTCGAGAGTCCCGGCCCGAGAATGACGTTGGTCGTGGAATCGCGATCGAGATAGAGCGATTGATCGCCGTTCAAGTCGGTCTGACGATTCTCCACGAGGAGGTATTCGTCCCCGTCGAGCGGGATGTAGAGCAATCGAGGGTCGAGTTGCGTCGACTTCAAGGGAGTCGTGACTTGCCGCTCGGGATCGGTGAACTCGAGCCCCGCAGGCCAGAGGAGCGACTTGCACCAGGGGTCGAGGCTCGTCGGCATGATGCCGCTGGCGACGACGATGGCGCCCGTCTTCGAGTCCTGGAGCGCCGTGCCGAGGAGATACCCCGAGTCCATGTTGCTCCAGATGCCGACCGCCGGGAAGAACGTGTTGATGTCGTAGAGATCGGGAAGCCCCTGCGTGTGTCCGAACTCATGCGCGAGCGTGCCGTTGATGGCCCCGAAGTAGCCGTCCTGATTCTCCGTCTCCGGCATGACGAGTCCGCCGAAGATGCCGCGCGCGCCCCCGTTTACCGCGGCCGATTCCTCGAGAGAGATTTGGAAGGTCGGAAGGTCGCGCTGCGAGTCGCCGAGGATGTCCGACTGGTAGTCGGCGCCGGCGTGGAAGATCGAGACGACGTCGAAGTCGCCGAAGGGAATCGAATCGGTGGCGTCGGCCGCCAGGACCGCGTCGCGGAAGAAGCGCTGCGCTTCGGCGAACGACTGACTCCCGAGCGTCCAGGGGCCGTAACGACCCGTGTCGCCGAGGCGGTACGCGCTGTTCTCCGCCTTCGGATAGACGTCGTACTCGACGACGAGCTGTCCGTACGACTGCTGCTTGAAATAGCGCGAGAGCGCTTCCAGGTGCGAGAGGAAGAAGCTTCGGTTGTGCGGCGGTGGATCGATGACGATGCCGAGCGCCGATCCATCGCGGAGATCGAACTTGCCGTCGGAGGTGCTGGTGGCGCTCCCGAGACTGTCGGTGTCGAACTCGACGCGAAGGGCGAGCACTCGCACGGTGTCGGCCACGCCCGTGGTGGAGAGCGCGCGCTCGAGCCGACCGGCGCCGTTCGGCGCGAGGAGCGGAGGTTTCCGGCCGCTGATCCAGGGAGATCGGCGTCCCCCGCCGAGATGCTCGGGGAAGGCGCGCCTTAGCGCGAGCCGGCGATCGGTGAGCATCTTCACCGCCTGGCGATCGGCGGCCGAAAGCGCTTCGGGCCGCGCCTTCGCCACGCGCCACGGCTCTCCCCGGCGGACGGGTGCGGTGGGGACCGGTGCCCCGGCAGCCTCCGCGCGGGAAACAAAAGGAGCCAGGCTTCCGAACGAAGCCTGGCTCCCGAGGAGTAGCGTGACGATCCAGCGCTTCAGGCGCCCCACGTCGATGGCGATCTTAGAAGTGGTAGCTGGCCGAGAAGCGGCTTGTACGATTCAGGAACTCCGACTGCGGGAACGACGCGTAGTCGAAGCGGAACCCCTTGTACGTCAGGCCGAGCCCGTAGGTCGCGTCCGTAATCGTGCCGATCGGGTCGCTGATGTAGCCAACCCGAAGCGCGATGAGCCGGTTGAACTCGTATTCGATGCCGGCATTCCAGACGCTCACGCCGAGTACCTCGTCCGGAAGGAGGAAGCGATTCGCGTCGGCGGCGATCAGGACCCGGTGAACCTCGTTTTCAAACGGGGTATAGGCGAACCCGATCTTCAGATTGCGACCGAGCGGATCGGACTGATCCTCATCGATGTACGCGATGCTCGGGCCGAGGTTTTGGATTACCGCCGCGAAGGACGCCTTCCATTTCGGCACTTTGTAGAGGGTCCCGATGTCGGCGGCGAACGACGTGCCCCGTCCGGCGCGGCCGTCGAGGGTCACCGTGGCCGGCGCGAGATCGACCCGCAGCAGCTTCAGCGCCACGCCGAATCCGAGGTTGTCGCCGATTTCGGTTCCGTAGGCGATCGTCGGGGCGATTTCATAGGAACTGAATTCGCCGGTCACATTGCCGTCCGGATCGGTTCCCTCGGTCTTGCCGTAGGAGAGATAACCGATCGCAGCACCGAGACCGCCCCATCCCTCAACATGCTGCACATACGCGAGGTAGGAGAAGTTGACGTCGTCGGCCAGATCCGGCACGAGCTGCGTGTACATGAACGACGCGTCGTGGCCGCGGGCGAAGGCCATGGCGCCCGGATTCCACCAAATCATGTTGGCGTCGTCCGCCACGGCGACGAAGGCGCGCCCCATGCCGTCCGAGCGAGCCCCGGGGGCAATGAGGGAAGACGCCGCGCCGGCTTGCGACTGCGCGTGGGCTGTTCCGACCGTGCCCACCAATAGCAGGGCCGCCAGGCAGAGCGTGGTGAAACGAATCATTTCGTAACCTCCTTCGAGACACTACAGAGGGATGCCGAAGCACCCCGCAGCCGAGACCTCTCAATGGTACCGGAAATTGGGGCCACCTTCAAGCGCGACACCCGGTTATCGAGTCCGAAGCGCGCGCCCGACCGCGTCCACCCTGCCTGATCCCGCCGCTTCCGCCGTAACGTGAATGAGGTACACGCCGATGGCCACATTTTCTCCCCCTGAATCGCGCCCGTCCCACGGAAGGTAATTCTCCCCCGCCTTCCCGTCCGCCGACCACTCGCGCACCCTCCGACCCGCCACGGTAAGGATCTGCACCTTCAACCGGGCCGGCTGACTCAGGCGAACGTGGACGTAGGTCTCCTTTTCGAACGGGTTGGGGTAGTTGAAGACCTGGCTCAACTGAAGCGGCCCGCCACCGCCGGCCGAGGCCGCCACCTCGATCACGAACGAGGCGACGCCGATATTCCGGTAGGTATCGGAAGCGTGCACTTCCATCCGGTGGGGGCCGGTCGCGAGGGGGGGCAGGGTGAGGATCACGCTCCCTCGCGTGCCGCTCCCGACCTGGTAGACGAACGCGGAGGTGAGGTTGATCGGGGTTCCCGCATCGTCGAAGAGGACGAAGACGGCGTGGGCGTTGTCGAAGCCGGTCAGATCGATGCCGCTCGAGTCCTCGATCGCGATCGTCACCTGGTCGCCCGGGGAATAGGTCGTGTCGGGGGGTGCGACGAGGGTGATGGTGGGAGGCGTGACGTCGATGCGCGGGGAGAGCCCCTGTCCGATCCGAAGCGAATCGACCGCGAGCCCCACGCCCTCTCCGCCTGCCTGTTCGAGGAGCGCCTCGAGCCGCGCGCCGGGGCCGCTCACGCGCGCGTCGACCGGCACTGTGAACTGAATCGCGAAGGTGCCTGCCGCGAGCGAAACCTCGCCCTGGTAAAGCAACGGGCCGGGGAGATCGTACGGAGCGATTCCCGGATTCCCGCCGTTCGACCCCGTTTGAATTCGCCTCGACGGGGGCCCGAGAATCCGAAGACGGGCGCGACCCGCGGCGAGTGTGTCGGCGGAACCGTCCTCGTTGATGGCATGGCCGCGAAGGGTGACCTGCTCTCCGCGAAGGACCGAATCGAGCGCGCCCTTTTCCCACACCCCCCTACCACGCGGGAGCGGCGGGAGAGTCCCGGGCTCGCCCAAGAGGGCGTACTTCCGGGCGCTGATATTGACGCTCTGATTCTTGGCGCGCGCCCACGCGAGGCCGACGGTGGTCAGACTGTCGACGCGGGGAGCGAGGGGAAAGAGCTGGTCGACGAAGCGGTCGTTCAACTCGCTGCTTTCGGTGCCGAAGACTTCCCCGGTCGCGGCGACGGCCGCCACGGCGCCGACGGTCGGTGCACGCACGAGGATCTCCGCCAGCCCGTCCGCCCCGCTCCGGTATTCGTCGAAACGTCCCACCGTGCAGCTCATGAAGCACCAGATCGCGGGAAAGGAAGTGTTCGTCAGCCGGGTGGCATCGGTCGAGCGGAAGACCTGCTCGTCGGCAAGGAAATTGTCGGTGCCATGCCCGATATAGTCGACGAGCCAGTTCTGGCGGTTCACCGCGGCGATGAATGCTTCCCGCGCCCCCGGCTTCGACGTCTTGAACGAGTCGGAGAATGCGTAGTCGTTCAGATAGACCTTTTCACGTGTGATCGGGAACGGGAGGTGGAATCGATCCTTCCGCTCCATTTGTCGCACGTGGTCCAGGCCGACTGGATCGAGTTGCTGCGGTTTCGACCACTTCCAGGCATCGTCGGCGCAGAGCAACGCGCGATTCCTCGCAAGATCGAAGGAAGTGTTCGATTCATAGATCCTTCGCTTGCCGCGAACCATCTCGAGCGCTTCCTCCGGCGTTCGCGCCGGAAGGCGGCCGATCGCGAGGTCGAGGAGCTGGTCGCCCGGTCCGTCGAGCCGGACGATCCAGTCCTCGATCGAGTACTGCTCCTGGAGCTCGGTGTGGTGCCCCCGACTGTAGGTCGGTACCTGATCGATGACGCGAAGACCCGAGTAGTTGAGCGGATCGAGCGATGCGTCGCCGAGGAGGCAGACATAGAGCGGAGGGCGCGCCCAGTGCCGCGTCGCATACGCGAGGAAATTTCGAAGCGCCGCGACGTCGGGAGTGCCGCCGGCGAATTGGCTGAAAATCCGATCCGTCGTCGCGACCCGCGCGATGGGGTTCGCCTCCCCGCTCAGGAAGCGGGACCGATCGGTGGCCAGCGATTCCGCGGCGGCGAGGAAAGCCGGGGGCGCGACGACGATGTAGTCCGCCTGGTTCGCCGTATCGAGCAGGTCGCTGACGGTTCGCGCTCCCATCGGAGGCGCGTAGAGAGCGATGGCGGAGGGACGTAGCGCTCGCGTCGTGGAGAGGAGCGCATAGCGGGGACGATATCCGGGCCCCGCGCTGTCTTCGAGCGTGAGCGTGAAGGCGCCCGGCGCCCCACTCCAGGCGCCGCCGAACAATCGGACCGGACGGTCGGGGTCGGTGCGGTCGTAGCAGCGGACGGCGGCGCTGTCCGACACGGCGCTGACCGCGTAGCGGAATCGGCCCGCGGCCACCGAGTCGGGCGCGGCGAAGAAAAGCGTGTCGGCCGTCGCCTGGAGCCGCCGTGAATAATCGACGTCGAACCAGGCGATGTACTGCGCGTCGCTCCGATTTGGATCGCTCGGATCGTTGATGAGCGGTACGCCGACTTCGAGCGTATCGCGGATCGACTGCCCTACCGCGAATCCTCCACCCGTCAGATCTTGCGGAAGCGAGAAATTCCAGCCCGCGCTATCAACAAGGGCGCGATTCCACGTAACGCGGGCGATGTGGTCCGGGATCGACGTCCCAATCGAGCTGTTGAATCCCCAGAGCCGAAGGCGGAGCGACGCGGCGCTTCCCGGAACGGCGCCCGGGAGCGAGAGCGGGTAGGCAATGCGATTTCCTTCGACGATGATTCGATCGAACCATCGCTCCCAGGTGTAACCCGGCAGGAAGAGATTGATCTGGTAGAGCCGATTCGCCCCAATGTGAAGCCGGTGCACGTCCGTGGTCAAGAGCGGGGCGCTGCCGGACACCAACGCGGCGTCTCGCCCCGGGACGCGAAGGGGTGCCGTGACCGGCGGTCCTGATCCCCACGTGAGCCAGTAGGGCGCTTCGAACGTACGGAGCGCCTCTTTAAATTCCTCGCCGCCACCGCGCTTCAGGTCGAATCCGAAACCGAACGCGCCGGTGCCGTAGAAATAGAGGGTATCGGCGGGGTCGAACGAGCCGTCACCCTCCCCTTTCACCTCGATCGCGCACTCGCGAAGCGAATCGGGGACGAGATCGACGTCGACGCTCTCCGGAAGGTCTCCGGGAGAGGCGCGGAAGATTCGGAGCGTCGCGGGATCGATCGAACCGACCGCCACGCCCGCGGTGGCGAGGTCGGCGGCCGTCACGCGATAGAGCCCGGTGCGCGTCGTTGCGAGGCGAACCCAAGGACGCGACGGATCGACGCGAAGCGGCCCGCCCGCGGCGGTGGCGCGAGGGGCGGGGGAACTCGAACGCATGGCGTAGCGCGGTCCCGCGGCGGCGTCCGGCTCGAGCGCCACGGCCCGAGCGCTCGCCCGCGGTGTGCTCCCCGCTCCCGGCGCCAGCGCCTCGACAGGACGCTCCCACGAGACGTCAAGCACCACGTCTTCGAACTGCCACGCGCTTCCGGTCGCCGGCTCCCACTGCACGGGCGCGAGTTCCACGGCGAGGATTCGCGTCCCTCCCACCGCCATCGGCGTGACCCGCCGAATCAGGTCGGCCGGCGGAGCCGCGGCATAGGCCGGCGAGGCGAGTGCCTCCCGCCAATCGCGAGTCCGCTGTCCTGCCCGCTCGCTCGGTTCCGTGACGAGCTTCGGTACCGGCGTCGGCCGGATCGCGCCAAGAGGGCGCGTCGTACCGGGCGTCGCGCGGACGTGCGGTTCCACACCCCATGGCACGCGGAGCCATACCGTGCGCGTCGGAATCTGCGGCGCTCCGTCGGGCGCGGTGTCGGCCCCGCCGGGAAGGAGCACCTCATCGAGGGGGACTCCCTCGACGTCGCCGTGCACCACGACGGCTTCCCCGATCGGAACACGGACGCGGTAGCCGAACGGGGTGGCGGCGGAGGTAACGAGCGCGGGAGGAAGCGACGCGGCGGCCGACGCGGAGGCCGCGGCTCCGCCGAGAATCGGGGCGGCGGCAATCGCGACCCATGCGAGGACGCCGGAGAAAAAGCGGCGCATCAGGTCCGTTCGATCTTCTCCGCTTCCTCGGGAAGCATGACGGGAACGCCGTCCACGACCGGATAGCGGAGTGCGCACGCTTCGCAGATCAGCTTGTCGGCCTCGCGATCGTACCGGAGATCGCCCCGGCAATTCGGGCAGACCAAAAGGGCGAGGAGCTCGTCGCTCAGCGGCATCGGATCGGTCCTTCGTCGAAGAGGGTCAGAGCGCGGGCGGCATCGCGGCGCCGGCCGCCGGGGCGGAATCGAGAGAGGTGCCCTCCGGAGGGCTCGCCACGGCGACCGCCTCCTCGAGATACACCCCCATCTTCAAGTATTTCTCCAGCCGCCGGTCGAGAAGTTCCTGCTTCGGCAGCCCGAGGAGGGAACGGATGTGGCGGAGAACCGCGTCCTTGAGTCGAATCGCCGTCTCGTCGGGATCGCGGTGTGCGCCTCCCAGCGGTTCCGGGATGATCTCGTCGATCACGTGCAGTTCGAGGAGATCCTTCGCCGTCAACTTCAGGGCCTCGGCCGCCTGTTCCGCCTTCGAGGCGTCCTTCCAGAGGATCGCGGCACACCCCTCCGGCGTGATGACCGAGTAGATCGAATTCTCCATCATCATGACGACGTCGCCGACGGCGAGGGCCAACGCACCGCCGGAGCCGCCCTCGCCGATTACCACCGTGACGATCGGCACGGGGAGATGCGCCATCTCGAGAATGTTTCGCGCCAGGGCCTCCGACTGGCCGCGCTCTTCCGCGCCGAGCCCGGGGTACGCCCCCGGCGTATCGACCAGTGTCACGATCGGAAGGCCGAAGGAGGCGGCCGTCTTCATGATGCGAAGCGCCTTCCGGTACCCCTCCGGGTGCGCCATGCCGAAATTCCGGTAGATGTTCTCCTTCGTGTCGCGCCCCTTCTGGTGCCCCATGAGCACGAGCGGGAGATCGTCCACAACGGCGAAACCCGCGACGATGGCGGGATCCTCCCCGAAGCGCCTGTCTCCATGGAGCTCCATGAATCCGGGCGCGATCTGTTTGATGTAGTCGAGGGTGTAGGGGCGGCGCGGATGGCGCGCCAGTTTCACGCGCTGCCAGCGCGTCAGTTTCGCGTAGATGTCGTGGCGAAGCCGATCGGCCTGGCGTTCGAGCTTTTGCAGCTCGTCCATGGCCTTCGGATTTTCGGGCGTGGCGAGCCCGCGGAGGTCTTCGATCTTTCGCTCGATCTCGACGATCGGCTTTTCGAAATCGAGCCACGTCCCGTTCATGTCGCCCTCCCGGCCTCGGCTAGACCGCGACTGCTTCCGCTTCGGGATCGGGATCCGCGAGGCGGACCGCGTCGGCGCCGAGCCTTGCCCGAAGCGCCTGGATCAGCTCCTCGCACGGATTCGCGAGCAGCGTCTTCGCGCGGATCACCGCCCGCGACCCGTCCGCGCCCCGCACCGTGAAGTATACCGGGCTCTCGCCGGGATGGCGCAGCAGGAGTGCGCGCACCGCGTCGAGCGGCTGTCCCGAACTCGACTCGTCGATCTCGAGATAGAGCGCACGCGCCTTCGCGGGATCGGGAACCGCCACGACCCGAGCCGCAAGAAGCACCATCTTCGGATCGGCCTCGTCGCGGAGATTGACGCGTCCCTTCACTTCCAGCACCGCACCCGGCACGATGACCGAGCGCGACTTCTCCCAGAGGTCGTTGAAGCAGGTCGCTTCCACCGTACCTTCTAGATCTTCGATCGTGATGAATGCCATGGCCCGCTTGTTCCGGTCCATGTGCGTCTTCACTGAGGCGACGATTCCGAGGAGCGGCACCTCGTCGCCCTCCTTCCGTTCGCGAAGGCCGAGCGTCGTCGAGCCGCCGCGAGCCTCGAGCATGGCGAGAAGCGGGCGATAGGCGGCGAGCGGGTGATCGGAGAAATAGAAGCCGAGCACTTCTTTCTCCCGGCGAAGCCGCTCCTCGAGCCCCCAGGGCGCCGTGTTCGGGAGGGGCGGGTCCTGCATGACCGCCACTTCGCCCGCGCCGAAGAGACTCTCCTGGGCCAGGTCGACGCCGCGCGCCTGCCCCTGCGCGCGCGAGAGGAGTTCCCCCACCGCTTCCAGAAGCTGCGACCGGTCGCCACCGAGGCGGTCGGACGCCCCCGCCTGTATGAGCGATTCGAGAACGCGGCGATTGATGGCGCTCAGGTCGACGCGCCGGATGAGGTCGCCGAGCGACTGGAAGGGGCCGCCCTCCTCTCGGGCCCGGACGATCGCTTCGACCGATCCCTGCCCCACGTTCTTCACGGCCGCGAGGCCGAAACGGATGCCGTCCCCTTCGAGCGCGAACTCCGTGCGGCTCGCGTTCACATCGGGCGGATGAACCGTGATGCCGAGGCGCCTCGCTTCGTCCACGAGCGTCACGATCCGGTCGGTGTTCCCGATTTCGCTCGTGAGCGACGCGGCCAGGTAGGCGGCCGGATGGTGCGTCTTCAGCCACGCCGCCTGATACGAGAGCGCGGCGTACGCGGTCGAGTGCGCCCGCACGAAGCCGTAGCCGGCGAACTTCTCCATGAGGTCGAAAATCTCGCCCGCCTTCTTCGCCGGACAGTTGTTCTTCTCCGCGCCCTCGACGAAGGACGACTTCATGCGGGTCATCTCCTCCGGCATCTTCTTTCCCATGGCCCGCCGAAGGAGATCTGCTTGCGCGAGGGAGAAGCCGGCGAGCCGGTTGGCCACCTGCATGACCTGGTCCTGGTAGACGATGACGCCGTACGTCGGCTTGAGGATCGCCTCGAGCGTCGGATGGGGATAGACGACCTTCGCCCGTCCGTGCTTCCGCTTCACGAAGTCGTCGATCATTCCCGACTGGATCGGCCCCGGGCGGAAGAGCGCGTTGATGGCGATGATGTCTTCGAACGTGTCGGGGGCGACCTTCCGGAGCAGATCCCGCATGCCGGACGATTCCAATTGGAAGATGCCGATCGTCTGCGCGCTCTGGAAGAGTTTGTAGGTCGGTTCGTCGTCGAGCGGCAAGGCGGCCAGCTCGACTCGCGTTCCGGTCGACTCCTCGACCATGCGCGTGGCGTCCTCGAGCACCGTCAGCGTGCGAAGCCCGAGGAAGTCCATCTTGAGGAGCCCCACCTTCTCCACCGATTTCATGTCGAACTGGGTCGTCACATCCCCCTTCGACGATTTGAAGATCGGGACGAAATCGGAGAGAGCCCCCGGCGCGATGACGACCCCCGCCGCGTGCGTGGAAGCGTGCCGCGCCAAGCCTTCGAGCGCGAGCGACGCACGGATCAACTTGGCGTAGCGCTCATCCTGCTTCTGGAGCGCCTTCAGCTCGGGAACGATCTCGAGCGCCTTCGGGAGCGTCATCCCCAGATCGCCCGGGACCATCTTCGCCACCTTGTCGACCTCGGCGTAGGAGAGCCCGATGGCGCGACCGACGTCTCGGACCACGGCGCGCGCGGCCATCGTTCCGAACGTGATGATCTGGCTCACCGAATCGCGGCCGTACCGCTGGATGACGTAGTTGATCACCTTCTCGCGATGTTCGTACGCGAAGTCGATATCGATATCGGGCATCGTCACGCGCTCGGGATTCAAGAAGCGCTCGAAGAGGAGGTTGAAGCGGAGCGGATCGACGTCGGTGATTCCGAGCGAGTAGGAGACGAGGCTTCCGGCGGCCGAACCGCGGCCGGGCCCGACGCCGATGCCGTTTCGCCGCGCGTAGTCCGTGAAATCGCGGACGATGAGGAAGTAGCGCGCGTAGCCGACCTGGCAGATCGTCTTCAGTTCGTATTCGAGCCGCTCCTCGATCTCGGGCGTGACGGCGGGGAAGCGCCGCTTCACGCCCTCCCACGCGAGGTGGCGGAGGTAGAGGTCCTCGTGCTCGAACTCGGGCGGAAGCGGGAACGCCGGCAGATCGACGCGCTCGCCCTCCAGCTTGAAGTCGCAGCGCTCGGCGGCGACGACGGTGTTCCTCAGGACGTCGGGGACACCATCGAAGAGCGCCGCCATCTCCTCTGGCGATTTCACGTAGACCTGGTCGGTCGCGAATTTGAACCGGTCGGCGTCGAGGAGTGTTTTCCCGGTCTGGATGCAGAGAAGGATCTCGTGCGCCTCGGAGTCCTCGCGCGCCAGGTAGTGGCAGTCGTTCGTCGCGAGGACCGGAATGCCCATTTCGCGGCCGAGCTCCAAGAGCCCCTTCGCCACGACCTGTTCCTCGGGAATCCCGTGGTCCTGCACTTCCAGGAAGTAGTTCTCCGCGCCGTAGAGGTCGCGGTACCAGGCGGCCGACTTCTTCGCCGCCGCCAACTCTCCCTCCACAATGCGCTGCGGGACCTCGCCGCGGAGGCAGGCGCTCAGACAGAGGAGACCGCCCGCGTGCGCCGCGAGCGTTTCCTTGTCGACGCGGGGCTTGTAGTGGAAACCCTCCAGGTATCCGATGGAGGATATCTTCATCAGATTGCGGTACCCCTCCCGGTTTCGCGCCAGGAGGACGAGATGGTCGTACGCGCCCTTGCCGTCGGCCGTGCGCGTCTTCTCCCCGCGCGCGCCGTGCGAGACATAGACCTCGCAGCCGATGATCGGCTTGATGCCGGCGGCCTTCGAGGCTTGGTAGAACTCGACCGCGCCGAACATGTTGCCGTGATCGGTGATGGCGAGCGCGGGCATGCCGAAGCCCTTCGCGCGCGCGACGAGGCGATCGATTCGGCAAGCGCCGTCGAGCAGCGAATAGTCGCTATGGTTGTGCAGGTGAATGAAGTCGACGCTCATGGTCGTGGAGCGCCCGGCCCGGTCGGGGCGGGCACCGGTCTGCAGTCTACTCGATCGGCGGTCGGACGCGGCCGCATTTTCCCGCCCCTCCGATTCGAGTGATGTGGTAGAAACGCGAGATGAACACGACCGTATCGTTGATCGGCGCCGCCGCGCTCGGCGCTCCCACCGCGGATGACCGGAAGCGCCTTTTCGACATCCTCTTGGAGCGCTCGCTCCGATTCGGCGACTTCACGCTCTCGTCGGGCGCGAAGAGCAAATACTACATCGACGTCCGCCAGACGAGCCTCCACCCGGAGGGCTCCCTTCTCATCGCCAAGTTCCTCTATCCGCTGATGAAAGAAGCGGGAGTCGAGGGAGTCGGCGGCCTGACGCTCGGCGCGGACCCGATCGCGGGCGCCGTCGCGCTCTGGAGCCAGTTGCAGGGAACGCCGATGTCGGGATTCATCGTCCGGAAGGAAGCGAAGTCGCACGGCGCCGCGCGTCAAGTGGAGGGGCCGTTTCACTCGGGCATGAAAGTCGCCGTCGTGGACGACGTCATCACGAAGGGCGGCTCGGCGCTCCTCGCCTTCGAGGCGGTGCGGGCCGCGGGAGCCGACGTGAGGTTGGTGGCGTGCGTGGTCGACCGCGGCGAAGGAGGTCCGGAGGAATTCGGGTCGCGCGGCGTGCCGTTCCACTCCGTCTTCCATATTCAGGAATTTCTCGAAGGGCGCGTCTAGCACCCGCCACGTTCGAAGCTCCACGCTTCGATCAGCGCTTCTAGAGGTTCGTGCCTTCTTCTCCCGGCGCGGGCTCTTGCGGCGTCTCATCCTGCGGCGGCTCCGGCCCCTCCCCGACCGGTGGCGCTCCTTCCTGAGCATCCTCGCCCCACATCCCGGCGCCCGTGCTGTCCATCCAGGCCGGCGGGTGGAAGACGCCACAGACTTGGCGCGGCTCCGTCTTCGGCACGAAGGCGGCGCGCATGACGCGCGGACATTCGGCGCCCGCGCGATACCCCGTTTCCGCGTCGATCCAGACCTCCACCACGCCGGGCGGCGCTTCGAAGTCGGCCACCGGCTTCCCTCGATGCGCCACCTCCATGAAGCGCGCCCAAATCGGAACGGCGGCCTGCGTCCCGGTGAGCCCGAGCCGTCTCCCCTTGTCGCATCCGACCCAAACGCCGCAGGCGAGCTGCGGCGTGTAGCCGATGAACCAGGCGTCGTTCTCGTCGCTCGTGGTCCCCGTCTTCCCCGCCGCCGGGCGGACGAACCCGAACTGGCTCCGAATGCCCGCCGCCGTGCCGTAGATGACGGGTCCTTGCAGGAGCACCGTTCCCATGTAGGCCGTCTCGGGGCGGATCACGCGCTTCTGCTCGCGCTTCGGCGACCATCGCACGTTTCCGCCGCGATCGAGGACCGCCCGAACGGAGATCGGCTTCGCCATCGTCCCCCCGTTCGCGAGCGCGGCGTACGCACGCGTCATTTCCAAAACTGAAACTTCGCATGCCCCGAGCGCAAGCGAGGGAACGTTTCGGAGCCTGCTCTCCACCCCGAGCGTCTTCGCCATCTGGATCACCTTCGGAATGCCGACCTCGAGTTCCAGGTGAACGGTGGCCACGTTGAGCGAGCGCGCCAGGGCGCGGGCCGCCGTCACGCGCCCCTCGTAGACGTCCTCGAAATTTCGCGGCGCCCACGGACCGATGTCGGTCACGAACGTGTCGGGGAGATCCTCGAGCAGCGTGGCCGCGGTCAGGGGAGGACGCCTGCCTTGGAACGGCGTGTCGAGCGCGGCGAGATAGACGAACGGCTTGAACGCGGAACCGGGCTGGCGGCGGGAATCGACCGCACGATTGTAGGAGCTCTCGGCATAGTTTCGTCCGCCGACCATCGCCCGCACGTACCCGGTGGACGGTTCCATGGCGAAGAGCGACGCCTGAGCCGGATTTCGCTCCGACCCTCCTAGCGGCGAGCGCCAATCCGCCTCGCGCGCCCCGTCTCGAACGAGGCGCTCCGCGGCGGCCTGCATGCGCGAGTCGAGCGTCGTGAAAATGGCGAAGCCACGCGCGTTCAGGTCGGCCTCCGCAATGTCCCGCGAGAGCGCTTCCCGGACGTAGTCGATGAAGTAGGGGGCCTTCGTCGTGGGAGGCGGGTTCGGAGCGAAGCGCATCGGCTGGCGCCGGAACTTGTTCGCCTCGTCCTTTCCGAGCCAGCCGCACTCGACCATGTTCGTCAGGACTTCGTTCCGGCGCTCGATCGCCGCCTCGGGATCGCGATAGGGCGAGAGGCGATTCGGCGCGGGGATGATGCCGGCCAGGAGCGCCCCTTCCGGCACGGTCAGTTCGCGCGCGTGCTTGTTGAAGTAGAAGAGCGCCGCTTCCTCCACACCGCAGAGACTCCAGGAGCCCCGCTGCCCGAGATAGATCTGGTTCAAATAGAACTCGAGGATCTCCTCCTTGGAATAGCGAAGCTCCAGCATCACGGCAAGGAGCGCTTCGTGGAACTTGCGGAAGATGTTCCGCTCCCGGGAGAGAAAGAGATTCTTCGCGAGCTGCTGAGAGAGCGTGCTCCCGCCTTCCACGACGCCGCCGGCGCGAACGTTTCGAACCGTCGCGCGGCCGAGGCCGAGGAGATCGATCCCCCAATGCCGGAAGAAGCGCCGGTCTTCGCTCGCCACGACGGCTTGCACGACGTGGCGCGGAATCTCGTTCAACGGGACGAAGGAGCGTCGTTCCCGCTCCGTGTCCGAGAATTCGGCTAGGAGTTCCGGCTCGACGCGCAAGATGCCGCGCGGGTGCGGCTCGTCGAAACCCTCCGTCAGCGTCGTCAGCGCGCCGTTCACGAGCGTGGCGGAGACTTCCCCGCCCCGCTCGACCGTCTCGGGAAAGGTGAATGCCCGAAGTCGGATCTCGTAAGTCTCGCCTCGCACGCGGTAGTCCCCCGGCGCGGCGGGCTTCTTCCAGACTCGTCGGTAGCGCGCGCGGTCCAACGCGTCGCGGAGATCGTCCTCCGCGAGCCGGTCCCCGATCTTCCATTCGCGCCAATCGGCATAGACGCGGGTCGGGAATTTCCAACCCTTCCCAGCGTAGCGATCGGAGCCGATGGCGGAGAGACGAAACCAGTCGTAGCCAAGAAATCCAACGACCAGGAGGAGAAGGAAGAGAAACCACCGGGCGCGTCCCGCGGGAAGCCACGACGGTCTCCAGGTCCAACGCGGAGGAGACGGAGTGCGGTCGCGTCGCGACGTACCGCCGGAAGGGGGCGAGGTCGAGGGGGTCACAAGAGGAGCCTACGGAGGCGGCGTCGGCGCGTCAACGCCGCGCGTCGCGAATCCCGAAGAGATGGGTCAGCGGCGCTCGGCGAGCGCGTCTTCGAGTTCGCGAAGTCGCGCGGCGCTCCGCGCGTCGGCTCCGCCGGCGGGAGCGTTCAGCAGAAAGTCTCGATAAGCGGCGAGCGTCTCGCGCTGTTCGGCGTCGCGGCCGCTCAGCCCCTGAATCTCCCAGAGGCAGTCGGCTAGCTCGCGTTTGGCGCGGGACCGGTCGGGGCCGACAACGGTGCGGAGCAGATTCTTCCAAGCGACCTTGAGCTGGCGCAATGTGACCAGATCGTGATCCTTCGCCGCCTGCACCGTCGCGGCGTGAATTCGATCGATCGGACGAAGCTCCGCGGGCGGCGCATCGGGCGAGGGTGGGTTCACGCGCTCCGGCGTGCTCGCCGCGGGAGGAGTGGAGACGGAAGATTCCGGAGTCGAAGTGTTGGGGGTCCGCTTTGCCGGAACGGCCGCTTTCGGCGCGACCGGCGTCGCGCGGATCGGATCATCGGTCGGCCACATATCGTCGTCGTCCCGCTTCACGCGCGGAGCCGGCGTCACGGGTGCCGTGGCGGTCGACTTCTCCGCGACGAAGGGATCCTTCGTCGTCACGGTACCGGCAACCGACTTGACGTCGGTGCCTCCGGTCGACTTCGCGCCACTCTTCGTCGTCGCCGTCGCGGGCGAGGGAGTCGGCTTCGTGACGGACGGCTTCACCGCGATCCTCGTCGTCGGGACGGAAGGCGATGCCCGCGGAGGCGTGAGGCTCGACTTGACCGGGTTTGTCACCGACGTCGGGGGCGTCGACGACGACGCGACCGAGGGACGATCCGTATTCGACCCTGTCGCTTCACCGGCCGGACCGGGCACCGATTCGGGGGCGGCACCGTTCCCCGGCCCGCTCGAACCGTCGGCGCCGGGCGCCGAATGAGTCACCGTGAGGGAGCCGGCTTCGAACGGACGCACGCGCGTGGAAATCTCGCGAGGGGGCGCGGCGTGCGGCGCCAACACCATCCAGACGGCGACGCCAAGCAATCCGACGCCGACGACGGCGCCACCACCCCAAAGCATCGCGCGAAACGCGGCGCTCTTCTTGTTCGGATCGTCGAGCCGCCGGTTCAGAACTTGCTCCGCGAAGAGGAGACTTTCTTCCGGAGGCGTCGCCTCCCGCGCCGCATCGGCCGGTTCGAAATCCCAGCCTTCCGGGACCGCGGTCGGCTTCGTCATGGTAGGAGCGGCGCCGACCGGCTCGGCCGGGACGGCGAACGCAGGCTCGGGCTCGGCGGCAGGCCCGGAAAGTTCGTCGTTCGAGAAGAGCGGCGGCGGCGCCGAATTCGACGCGCTCCTCGCCGACTCCTCGGCCGCCACACTCTTAACGATTCCTCCGCGGTCATCGCCGAAAATCTTCTCCACCGTCCAGTCGGAGGTCGGAGGCGCGAGCGGCGCGACTTGGAGAACCGGCTCGGGCATCGGTTCGGCGAGTGGTGGCGGGGGCGCACCGGGCCCCTGCAAGAGTTCCAGTTCGAGCGTGCACTCCTCGCACGACTCGAGATGACGACGAAGCTCCGCCTCGTCCTCGGTGGCAAGACGCCCCGAGGCCAGCGCGGGCAGTTGTTGTTTCGCTTCGCTGCAGTCCATGGAACTCGGTCTCCGGCGCTGATGCCGGGCGGCACGGGTGGGCCCGTGTTCGCGATCCGCCGGCTGGTACTCCTTATCGGCCGGGGGCGGCAGGTTCTTGAGAGGCGGCAGTCCGGGGCCGGGCGGCCCTAATCCAGAGGTATTCCGGCACCTCCGGACCCGGGAGCGGCACCCGGCGCGGGGTGACGCGGAGTCGGAGGGTAACGAGGCGATCGATCACGATCGGATCGCCGAATTGGTAGGCGAATTCGTCCGGTGGCATCGGGTCTGGGCGCTCTTCGGTCGTCCGAACGAGCGCCAAGTCGTATGTCAAGCCGGAGAGATCGATGACCTCACAATATTCCTGAAGCACATCTCGCAAGCGATTGGCGGTGTAGGGGTTGACGTGGTGTTGATTGAGCCGATTTTCGTAGCGATTGAAGTCGTCATTCGGAGTCTTGAGGAGGAAGAGTCCGCCCGGCTTGAGGGCTCGAAAGGCGGCGCGGATGAAGGCGTCGCCATCGGAGAGGTGCTCGATGACCTCGCTCGAAAAGACGACGTCCGCCGTCCCGTCGGGGATCGGGAAGGGTTGCGAGGCGTCGTGGACGTGAAACTCCAGATTCGGCCGGGCGTGCCGAGCGCGGGCCGCCGCGATTCCTTCCGGCGAGAGATCGAACGCCACGACTCGCGACGCATGCCGCGCGAAGAGCGCCGCTCCGGCTCCTTCGTTCGTTCCCGCGTCGACCACGACCTTCCCCGCGACGTCGGGAAGCGCCAGGTGATAGGCGGCCAAGTTCACCCGGACGAATCCCGACGGCTGCTCCCCCAGGACGAAGCGCTCGCACGCGACTCCGGAGGGGACGCCGCCGAAATCCTCGTAGGGTTTGATCCGAATATAGGTCGATCCGAGCGAACCGAGGACGAGGCCGAGGTTTTCGCGCGATCGCCGCCAGAGACGGCGGGCGTACGCCAGATCCCGGTAGCGGACGAGCGCGATCAGAAATCGTAGCAGTCTCAGGGCCTGGCTCCGGGGAGAGGCGACGAACGCGGGGCGCGGCCTAGTCGGGCAGGATGGCCCCTTCGATCGGACAGGCCTCGAGGCACGCGTTGCAGGATACGCAATCCTCCGCGACGATGAAAAACCACGTCATCCCTTTCCCGTTTTGGCCGTCGGCCTTCTTGATGCAATCCACGGGACAAACATCGACGCAGGACGACTCTCCTTCGCAGATGTCTTTGACGATCTCGTACGCCATTCGTTCCTCCGCGACCGCTTCCGGTCCGTCAGTGGACCTGGAGCATGCGGTCGAGCGCTACCCGCGCCCACTTCTTCGTCGTCTCGGGGACGCGGATCGGGTTGACCACCTCGCCTCGCACCAGGCTCTCCAGCGCCCAGAGGAGGTTCTGCGGCGAAATTCGGTACATGGTAGCGCAGAGACAGAACTCTTTCGAGAGGATCACGATGTTTTTCTCGGGCATCTGCTTCGCGAGCCGATTCACGAGATGGTACTCGGTCCCCACGGCCCACTTGGACCCGGCGGGCGCCTCCCGCAGCGTTCGGATGATGAATTCCGTCGAACCGACCGAGTCGGCCATGGCCACGACTTCGTGGGGCACCTCGGGATGGACGAGGATCTTGACCTCCGGGTCCTCGGCCCGCCGATCGAGCACGTGCTTCACGTGGAACTTCGTGTGAACCGAGCAACACCCCTTCCAGACGATGACGCGAACAGCCCGGAGCGTCTCCTCGGAGAGTCCTCCCTGCGGCCTGGCCGGATCCCAGACGGCGATCTCCGCTTCCGGAATTCCCATGGCGATCGCTGTGTTCCGCCCCAAGTGCTCGTCCGGGAAGAAGAAGATCTTCTCGCGCTGCCTGAACGCCCATTCGAAGATGGCGCGGCAGTTCGAGGAGGTGCAGACGGCGCCGCCGCGCTCCCCGCAGAACGCCTTCAGCTCGGCCGTCGAATTCATATAGGTGACCGGCGTAACCGAGTGGAGGCCAAGCCGCTCGAGCGTCGCGCCCGCCTCGTAAACGTCCTCGGATTGGGCCATGTCGGCCATGGAGCAGCCGGCGTTCAGGTCGGGGAGAATGACCGTCTGGTGCGGCGCGCGGAGGATATCGGCGCTCTCCGCCATGAAGTGGACGCCGCAGAAGACCAGGTAATCCGCGTCGGTTCGTTCCGAGCCAAGGTGCGCCAGCTTGTAGGAATCGCCCGTGATGTCGGCGTGCTGGATGATGTCGTCGCGCTGGTAGTGATGCCCCAGGACGATCAACCGCTTCCCCAGAGCGCGCTTCGCCTCGGCGATCCGCGAGGCGAGCGCGGCGTCATCCAGCGAAAGGTAGACTTCGGGCAAAAGCGTTCGAGTCATCGTTTCATTCTTCGATGCGGCGCGGCGGGCGTCAAGGGCTTCCCCCCGGAGGGGGCTCGAACCGTGCGCTTCCTTGCCGCGTCTAAGTTCACAGAACGCGCCTCGTTAGCGGTCCGTGGGCGGGCGCGCCGGGGTTCCCCTGGACCGGGCCGCCGAGGGTGCCCTAGAATCGGCGGCCAGCCCTCCAAGGCCAAACTTCCTGATACTTCCGACGCGGCCATTCACGAAAGGGTTTCCGCTTTGAACGCGCCGACTCCGATTCGGGTCAACGAGTTCAACCTGCACGTGGCGACGGTCAACGGCTCGGGGAGCCAGACCGCCAACACGACGCTGCTCCGTTCCATCTTCCAGATGGGGATTCCGGTCGGCGGGAAGAACCTCTTCCCCTCGAACATCGCCGGCCTTCCCACCTGGTTCACAATCCGAGTGAGCGAAAAGGGGTATCTCGCACGTCAGAAGGCGAACGATTTCCTCGTCGCCCTCAATCCCGAGACCGCCGCCGCCGACATCGCGGCCATGGGACCCGGCTCCGTCATCGTGGTCAACGAGGGCGTTCCGCTTCCTCCGGTGCCCACCGACCGAACCGTCCATGTCGTTCCACTCACGAAACTGGTCGAGCCGATCGTTCCGGACGCGCGGCTTCGGAAACTGGTCGTGAACATGGTCTACGTCGGCGTGGTCTGCCACCTCCTCGGCATCGATCCCGAAGAAGTCGACCGGGCGCTCGCGGCACAATTGGGACGGAAGCAAAAGGCGCTCGCGATGAATCGCGAAGCGATCCGCGCGGGGTTGGAGTTCGGACGCGCGAACCTCGCTCCGGCGCCCTTCCGTGTCGAGCGGAGAAACCTCGTCGGAACGAAGATCCTCATCGAGGGGAATACGGCCGGCGCGCTCGGAGCCATGTTCGGCGGCGTCACGTTCGCCGCGTGGTACCCGATCACTCCCTCTTCGAGCCTCGCCGAAGCGCTCCAGAACTATCTCGATCGCTACCGCCGCGACCCGAAGAGCGGCGCCGCCACGTTCGCGATCCTCCAGGCGGAGGATGAAATCGCGGCGATCGGAATGGTGCTCGGCGCCTCGTGGGCCGGAGCGCGCGCCATGACGGCGACATCGGGGCCCGGCCTTTCGCTCATGACCGAATTCATCGGCTACGCCTATTACGCCGAGATCCCCGCCGTGATCTGGGACATCCAGCGGATCGGCCCGAGCACGGGGCTCCCCACCCGGACGTCGCAGGGCGATCTCCTCTCCGTGGCCTTCATGTCGCACGGCGACACGAAGCACGTGATGCTCTTCCCTTCCACGGTGGACGACTGCTTCCGCTACGGCATGACCGCCTTCGATCTCGCCGATCGGCTTCAGACGCCCGTCTTCGTGATGAGCGATCTCGACCTCGGGATGAACATCTGGATGTCGGAGCCGTTCACCTACCCCGAGAAACCCTGGGACCGTGGAAAGGTCTTGAGCGACGAAGAAATCGCGCGACTCGGCAAGTTCGAGCGCTACCGCGACTCCGACGGCGACGGCATTCCCTACCGAACCGTCCCGGGACAGAAGCATCCGCTCGCCGCATACTTCACGCGCGGCTCGGGGCACGACGAGCAGGCGCGCTACACGGAATCGAGCGAGACCTACCCGCGCGTCATGGACCGGCTCTCGAAGAAGTACGACACGGCTCGGAGGCTCGCGCCGGCGCCGGTCGTCGATCGGACGCCGCGCGCCACCGTGGGGCTCCTCTCCTATGGCTCCACGGCCTGGGCCATGGAAGAGGCGCGCGATCTTCTCCGTTCCGAGGGGATCGAGACCTCCCACTTGCTCCTGAAGGCCTTTCCCTTCCACCCCGATGTTCGCGCCTACATCGAGTCGTACGAGCGAGTCTACGTCGTGGAGCAGAATCGCGATGGGCAGATGGCGTCGCTCCTCCGGATGGACATGCCCGATCTGGCGCCGCGGTTCCGCTCCATCCTTCACTATGACGGCCTCCCCATCGACGCTGTGACGATTCTCGACGGCGTGCGAAGCGGTGAGCGCGAGGAGGTGACGGTCCGATGAGCACCGCCGCGAAGACCCCCGCTCCCGGCCCGGTCCCCGGCCCCGCGAAGAACCGCATCGGTTTGACGCAGGCCGACTACAAGGGGTCGAAATCGACGCTCTGCCCCGGCTGCGGGCACGACGCCATCACGAACAGCATCGTCACGGCCGCGTTCGAGATGGGGCTCGAGCCGCATCGCCTGGCGAAGCTCTCCGGCATCGGCTGCTCCAGCAAGACGCCGGCCTACTTCATGAGCCGGTCGTTCGCGTTCAACGCGGTCCACGGGCGGATGCCTTCCATCGCGACGGGCGTTCATGTGGCGAACCGCGAACTCCAACTGCTCGGCATTTCGGGCGATGGCGATACCGCGTCGATCGGGATCGGGCAATTCATTCATTTGATCCGGCGGAACATCCCGGTCGCCTACTTGATCGAGAACAACGGGGTCTACGGACTCACGAAGGGGCAATTCTCCGCCACCGCGGACCTCGGCACCCGCGCGAAGACGGGGCGCGTGAACGAGATGATGCCGATCGATCTCTGCGCGCTCGCGATCGAACTCGGCTGCGGCTTCGTGGCGCGCTCCTTCAGCGGCGACCCGAAACAGCTTCGCCCGATTCTGAAAGCCGCGCTCTCCCACCGCGGCACCGCGGTGATCGACATTCTTTCCCCCTGCGTCACGTTCAACAATCACGAGGGCTCGACCAAGTCGTACGACAACGTGAAGGAGCACGACGCGCCGCTGCACGACATCACCTTCGTTCCGGCGCACGAGCCGATCATGGTCGACTACGCGCCCGGCGAATCGCGCGAAGTGAGGCTTTTCGACGGATCGCGCGTGACGCTGAAGAAACTGGGCGACGACTACGATCCGAGCGACGGCATGCGCGCCATGGTCACGCTCCGCCAGGCGCGGGAGGAGGGAAAGTTCGTGACGGGCGTGCTCTACGCGAATCCGGAAAAGACCGCCTTCGATCGCGAGATGGGAATGGTGGAGCAGCCGCTTTCGTCGTTAACGCTGGAGCAGGTGCGGCCCGGACGCGAGGCGCTCGAGGAGATCATGGCGAGCCTTCGGACCGGTGCCGGGGCGCCCGTCGCGGCGGGCGGAGGCTGATCGGCGCCTAACGGCGAGAACGCCGGAAGCGCTCGGCCACAGCCGCGAGGAGGCGGCGGGCCCAGGGTGCGACGATCATCGAATGAATCGCGCGGGCCATCGCCGGCTGATCCGGCGGTGGCCCGTCGCTTCTTACGACGAAGACGTCGGGGTCGGGCGTGAAGGTGACGTCGGTGACGTTCGGCAGGGAGCGGAGTGCGGCGTCGGTGCGGCGGACGCAGATGGAATCGCAGGCTAGTCCCGTGACCCTCACTTCGAGCGCGCCGTCCTCACGGCGCCGGACCGACGCCACCTCGGGTCGCTCGAAGATGTTCCGGAGGCCGGGCACCTACTCCTCGTCGCGGTTCGGGTCCTCGCCGCGCGTATCGCGATAGTAGAGTTTGAACTTCTTCCGAAGCGCGGCCTGCCGCCTCGACTCCTGCCACTCCTTCCACGACGGAATCCTTAGCCCCGATCCCGCGCGCCATCCGCGGAGGTAGAGATAGCCGAAGAGCATTCCGCCGAGGTGCGCCACGTGCGCCACGCCGCTCCCCGAGGCCGAGAGGCTCGACCAGAAGGTGATGAGTCCGAGGATGAGGACAAACCATTTCGCCTTGATCGGCACGATGAAGTAGAGGAGGAGCGTGCGATCGGGAAAGAGGATTCCGTAAGCGGCGAGAAGTCCATAGATGGCGCCCGAGGCGCCGATGATCGGAATGTACGAATTCCACGACGCCAGGACCGAGCAGAGCCCGGCGCCGACGCCCGTCACGAAGTAGAAGAGCGTGAACCGCTCGCTCCCCCACGTCTCCTCCAATTCGCCCCCGAACATCCAGAGCGCGATCATGTTCAGCGCAAGGTGGAGAATGCCGCCGTGCAGGAAGAGGTAGGTGCCGAGTTGCCAAAGGAAGAAGTGATGCGTGACGTCGTACGGCACGAGTCCGAAGATCTGATCGAGCCGCGTGTGGGCGAGCGCTTCGGCCAGCACCTGAAACGTGTAGATGACCACGTTCGCGATGAGAAGCGTCTTCACGACCGGTGGGACCGATCCCCCGAAGCCGGTCCGGCGCTGATCCGACCAGGTCGGTCTCATCGACGGCCCGGTGTGGGCGCGCCGGCCCGGCTCGCGCCCGCCGCCAGGTAGTGCCCCCGCTCCGCGCTCGTGTCGTCGAACGCCTGGCGGATGAGGGAGTCCTGCTCCACGCGAAATTCGATCTTCCGCCGCTCCATGGCGCGGGCGGCCGTTTCGATCATGTCGGTGATCCGGTGCTCCACGAGCGCTTCCGGCGTTCCCCAGACGAACGAGGGAACGTAGGTCGGCTGAAGCGCGGTGCCGTAGAGATTGCAGCCGATTCCCACGACGGCGCCGGTCGGGAACGTCGCCCCGATCCCTGTCTTCGTGTAATCCCCGATCGTGAGCCCCAGGAGCCGCTGGCCGCTGTCGGTCGCCGCGCCCTCGAGCCAGGCGTCGGCCGAGGTAAAATAGCGGACGTTCGAGTAGTTGTTCTTCAGGTCGCTCGTGATCGTCCCGGCGCCCAGGTTGACCCACTCGCCGACGAAGGAGTGCCCGACGAAACCGTCGTGCTGCTTGTTGGCGTAACCTTGGAAGACCGTTGCCTCCACCTCGCCGCCGATCTTACAGACGGGGCCGATCACGGTTCCCTCGCGGATCTGGGCGCCCGCCTTCACCCGCGAGCCCTCCCCGACCACCGCGGGACCTTCGATGTAGGCGAGCGGCTCCACGACCGCGTTCTCAAGAATGAGGATCGGCCCGCCCTCGGCGTTCAAAACCGCTCCCGGCATGACGCGCGCCCCGCGGGCCACGTGCACCGCGTCGGCCTGTAACAGGTGAGCCCCGGGATCGATCCGACCGCGAACCGTGCCGGCCTGAAAGGCGTAGCGGAAGTCCTGCACGATTTGGCGCGGGCTCCAACGAATGAGATCCGCGGCCGAGCGTGCGAGAAACGCGTTCACCTCCGCCGGGTAGCGGAGTTCTTCGAACGCCTTCTCCGGCTCCCCCTCGCGAAGCCAGCGCGCGACGTGCGCGACGCGGCTCCCCGAGACCTTCGCGGCAAAAAGCGTCCCGTCCGCCATGAAGGAGGCTTCAAGCGGCGAAGCGGCGAGAAAATGGAGCACCTCGTCGTCCGTCATGCAGAGCCGTCCGTTGATGAAAAGCGTCTCCTCCTCCGGCGGTTCGCCGACCACCGCAGTCGGGTAGAGGAGCCGCGTCCACTCCTCGAGCTCGGAACGGACCATGAGCGCGAGCGTCGCATCAGGAAACGCACGGACGAGCTTCTCGACGAGCGTGAAAGCCCCGCAACGGAGGCCGAAAACGGGCCGGAGGAGCGTGTGCGGTCCGAAGGAACGAACCGCGGGATCCTCGTAGAGGCAGAGGTTCATGACTGCAGCGTAGAGGCGCGCCCGAAACGCGTCAAGTAAGGTACAATGCGCGCCATGAACGATTCGAAACGGGACGACCCGGCCGCGCCCCCGAGTACAACGAAGAACGGGTCGACGGCTGCCGGCGCTCCCGTAGCGCCGCGCGAACCGTCGGCCCGCGCGCTTCGCTCACGCGAACATCGAATTCCCCGCCGGCATCGCGTCTTCGTGAATCGGAATCTCCGCATGACGCGCATCCGCGCGATCGGCTTCGATCTCGATCATACCCTCGCGCACTACGACCCGATCCCGGTCGAAGATCTCGCGTTCGACCTGACGAAGAAGAAACTCGTGGAGTTCCGCGGCTACTCTCCCGAGATCTTGAAGTTCGCCTATGACCCCCACTTCGTGGTTCGGGGGCTCGTGGTCGACAAGAAGCGCGGAAATCTCCTCAAGATGGACTACTTCAATTTCGTCTCCCGCGCGACACACGGGCTCACGTCGCTCCGTTCCGAAGAACGGAGGCGGGCGTACCGCACGTCGCGCGTCCGAGTCGGTCACGAGAACTACGTCTCGGTGGACACGCTCTTCCACCTCCCCGAAGTCTATCTCTACGCGGTTCTCGTCGATTTCCTGGAGAGGCAGAAGCCCGCCGGGGGAGTCGACTACGAAAAGGTCTACGGCGATGTCCGCGCCATGATCGACGAGGCGCATCGGGACGGGAGCCTCAAGTCGATCATCACGAGCGACCTCGATCGTTACATTCGATTCGATCCCGAACTCCGTGTCGTCCTCGAGGAGTTCCGGCGCGCCGGGAAGAAACTCTTCCTCCTGACGAACAGTGAGTGGTCGTACACGGACAAGCTGCTTCGCCACCTCATGGAGCGGGGGCGCGGCGCGCCGGAGCACTGGTCGGAACTCTTCAACGTCGTCCTGGTCGATGCGCAAAAGCCGGGGTTCTTCGCGGAGACGGAAGCGCCGTCGCCGATTCCGGAACTGAAGGGGCAGAAACTGGCCGCGATCACCGGGAGCGGAGGAGGCGGAGCGTATCTCGAGCGAGCGCTCGGCGCCGCCGGCGAGCATGTGCTCTATTTCGGGGATCACACCTACGGCGACATCTTGCAATCGAAGCGGGCCCTCGGCTGGCGCACTGCCATGCTCGTCCCCGAGCTCGACCGGGAGATTCAGGTAACGCAGGACTACGCCAAGGAGTTCGACCGGCTGTCGAAACTCTCTTCGGAACGTCATCACATCGAGATCGACAAGGCGGCCGTGGGTCGCGAGCATCGCCGGCTCGCCCAAGTTCTCGCGGACGGTGATACGAACGACGCCGCGAAGCGGGAGGAAATGACGAAGCGGATCGAGGAAATTCCGGAACAGATCGCCGAGATGGAGCGGCGGAGCCTCGAGCTCTCCGGAGAAATCGAGAGCGTTCAGGTGAAGATCGACCGCGCCTACAATTCGCGTTGGGGGTCGCTCTTCCGGGAAGGCAACGAGTCGAGCCGCTTCGGACATCAGTTGAAGGACTTCGCCTGCCTCTACACGAGCCGGGTTTCGAACTTCCTTCACTACCCCTGGAACTACTACTACCAATCTCCTGTCGGCTACATGCCGCACGATATCTAGACCCGGAGCGCCTCCACCAAGAGTTCCACGGCGCGCGCCACGTGCTCGGGCGCCATGCGGCGCGAGGGGTAGAGCGAGAGCACGTTCCCACCGCGCCCTCCCGGAAGGACGAGAAGCCCGCGCCGCATCAGGTCGCGACAGATCATGGCCGCGCGAGCGGGGTCGGGCGCCTTGGTAGCGGCATCGGACACGAGATCGATCGCGAGCATGAGTCCCGCCTGGCGAACGTCGCCGACACCGCGGCACGATTTCACCTCCCTCAAGCCCGATTCGAATCCACGCGCAACCCCCGCCGCTTCCTCCTCCGTCGACTCCAGGAGTGAAAGGGCGGAGAGCGCGCCGGCGCACGCGATCGGATGTGCGTAGAACGTGCTCGCGTAGGGCGCCTCGCCCGATGCGGGAAGATGCTTCGCCCAGACTTCCATGACGCGCGGCGTCCCAAGCAGCGCCGCGATGGCCACGCCTCCTCCGATCCCCTTCCCCGTCACGAGCAAGTCGGGCTCGGCCGCGGCGCCACCGTTCGACCGACTCCACGCCCAGAACGGCCCGGTCCGCGCAGCCCCGGTCAGGATCTCGTCGTAGATCACGAGCATTCCTCTCGAGCGGGCGCGCGCGACGAGTCGCGGCAAGAACTCGGGTGGCGGCACGATAACGCCGGCGCGTCCCTGGATCGGTTCCACGAGAACCGCGCCGGGGGGGTCGGGGCCGTCGCACGCCCTTTCGACTTCCTCCCACCCTTCCTCGAAGCAGGCGAGGTCGCACCCGCCGCCTTCGCGCTCCAGGGGACAGCGATAGGGATCGGGGAAGGGAATGTGGATCGCGCGACGGGAACCGGGCGGCCGAAGCAGTCCGGGCGACGCGGGAAAGTGCGTGACCTCGAGCGCGGCTCCACTCTGCCCGTGGTAGCCGCCCTCGAACGCGACGACGCGGCGGCGTCCCGTGGCGAGCGCCGCGGTCTGAAGCGCGAGATCGACCGCGTCGGATCCCGTCGAGGCGAAGAGCACTTTGGAGAGCCGGCCTCCGAGCTTCGACAAACGGCGCGCCAATTTTTCCCTGGTGGCGTGGGGCTGCAAATCGCCCAGCCCCTGCGCCATCGTTCGGGCCTGGGCCGCGACGGCGCGCGCGATTTCGGGAGCCGCGTGGCCGAGGGAGGCGACGCCGAATCCCGACGTGAGATCGAGATACCGATTCCCGTCGAGATCCTCGACAACGGAGCCCTTCGCTCGTGCCCAGACGATCGGTTGCGAATCCGCTCCCCAGATCGCCGCCCCCTCCGCGCGTCGCAGCCGTTTCGAAGCGGCCAGCGACTTCGGGCCGGGCGGAGGAGTAACGATCTCCGGCAGTTCGTCCCCGCGCAGCGGCGGACGGCGCGTCACGCCTTCCCCCGCCGCGTCTCCACCCACGTCACCCCCGCAAGGATGAGCAGGGCGCCGAGGAAGAAACCGCCCGTGAAGCGCTCCCGGAAGACGAGCCAGGAGAGAATCGACGTGAGGATCGGCTGCGTGTTCTGGGCGACGGCGACCTTGGCCGTTTCCAAATGGCGGAGCGCGTACATATAGAGAGGGTACGCGATCGCCGAGGTGCCTATCGCCAGGTAAAGAATGGCGCCCCAGGTCGGTAGCGTGATGCTCGAAAGCTTCGGAATCGCGCCGGGAATGAAGAGAGCGGGAAGCGTCAGAAGGGTCCCGCTCACGATGGCGCCCGTCGTGACCGCCATGCCGTCGTACTTGGCCAGGAGCGGCTTCGATAGGACCGTGTAGAGCGCCCAGGCGAAGACGGCGACGAGAATGAGGAGATCGCCGCGGAGCAGGGCCATCTCCCGCTTCAAGCCGCGCTCGGTGAGGATGACGATGACGCCGCCGAACGCGACCGCGATGCCGACGAGCGAAGACCACGGGGTTCGTTCTCGAATCATCGCCTTCGCGAGAAGAAAGACGACGAGCGGCGTCAGCGCGTAGAGGAGCGCCGCGTGGCTTGGTGTGGAGTGGACCATCCCGAAGAGAAAGAATCCCTGATTCATCGGAACGACGAGAAAGCCGAGAAGCGCCACGCGGGGCCAGTCCCGGCGCTCGATTCCCGACACGCCTCGCGCCCGCTGCCAGCCCCAGAGCGAGACCGAGGCGATCACGAAACGAAGCAGGGCCACCGGGAGCGCGCCGATCGCGGCGACGGCGCCTTTCGCGAAGAGGTGGGTGGCGCTGGCCAAAATTTGATTCGCGCCGAGCGCCAGGGCGACCCGGGGACCTTGATCGTGGGGACGGATGAGGGCAGTTCCTTTCGCGTGGGGCGTGAGCCGAGGGCCGGGCACCGAGACGGCATCTCCCGGGCTCCGTTCGGGCGGCAGTTTAGCCAATGGAATCCCTCCGCCGCAACCCGCTGGCGCCGCAAGCCGACTTAGGGTATGCTGCTCGGCTCCGGAGGATACGATCACATGATGGATACCGATTTTCGGAATTACCTCCGCGCCGCTCAAGGGCCGGAGCCAGATATCGCCCTGAGCAACCCGCGGTGGCACGAAACCGAAGTCGTCGCGAAAAAACTAATCGAGACCAGCGCCGCGGAACCGGGGCTCAAGTCGCTTCTGAACGAGCCGCTGCGAAAGAAGCGCTGGGATCTCCTGCTCCTTTCCGGGCTCCTGCATCAGGCGCTCGGACAGCGAATGCCGGCGGTCGAGTGCTTCGAGGTCGTCGGCGACAAATGCATCGCGGCGAACGACCGAGACGCCGTCATTCATCTCCTTCCCCGCTTCCTGGTTCCCGATCCCGCTCCCCAAGCCGTCCGATTTCTCCATTACATCGCGAAGGGCGCTCCCTCGGAAGAAGAACGAATCGAGGCGCTCCGCCACGCGATTGCCATTCGCCCCTCCGATCCCGACCTCCATCTCGATCTCGCCGGCGCGCTCGAGCAGGCCCAGGACCTCGAGGCCGCGCGCGAGCACCGGCTCCGCTATCTCGAGCTGTCGCTCGAGGAGACGCGACCGAAGGGGCTCTCGGAGGCGGTCGCGCGCGCGGTCGAGGAAGACCTGGCCGCCGAGCCGAAGCGAGTCGGCACCATCGTCGTCCGATACGCGGGCAAGGTCGCCTGGAAGGATGCCGAGGCGGTCCTCGAGCTGGCCATGCCCGAGTTGGAGAAGTTCGCGGGAGGGCTCCTGCCTTGGGACGATCTCGCGGTCCTTCTTCCCAAGATTCTCGCCACGCCTGCGGGGCGTGAAACGGCCGCGGAGCTCGTGAAGATCGCGGTCGCGCGCGAGCCGCAGCCGGCGGCGATCGTCGAGGGCTCGGGGATTCTCGATTCCTCCGTCGATGCGAACGTCGTCGTCGATCGCGTCCCCAAGATTCTTGCCCTACCCCCCGGCGCCTACGTGACGCACAGCGCGTGGGGCCTCGGCCGCGTCACGGCGACCGACGGCGAATCGGTGAAGCTCGACTTTCCGAACCGCGTCGGGCATCAGATGTCGTTCGCCATGGCTTCGAAGTCGCTCCTTCGGCTCCACGCCGACGGACTCCGCGTCCTTTCGATCGAGGAGCCCGAACGGCTCCACGCGCTGGCGAAGGCCGGCGACCCCGATCTCCTGGCGCGCGCCCTGCGCGAAGTGGGTGGCAAGGCCTCGACCGCGAATTTGAAGCCGCGGTTCGAGATTGCCTACCCTGACGGCGATTGGTCGGCCTACATCAAGAAGGCGAAAGAAAAGATTAAGGAGGATCCTCGCTTCGACCTGAGCGAGGCCTACAAGAACGTCTACTCGCTCGCCCCCGAAGGACAGGCGGGACGAGGTGCGGTGCTGCCTCGACTCTCTTCTCGTGCCGCGGTGAAGGGTCTCGCCGTCGTGAAGAAGTTCATGCGGGAGCATCCGGAAGAGGAGACGCGGCTCCGCGAGCATGCGGGACCGCTCGTTGCCCGCTGGATCGGCGATCCCGCGCTCGACCTCACGGGCCGCGCCCAAGCACTTTGCTACGCGGTCGGTTGGAACAGCATGAGCCGCGAGGAAGCGATCGAGGCGCTCGGCGACCTCATCCACGAAGGGCTCTCTCCGGACGATCTCAACATCAGTCAATATCAGGAACTCCTCATGGATCTCGCCGAGGGTTCGCCCGACGAGGAGGCGTTCCTTTGGCGCGCTTTCGAGAGCCGCCTTCCGCGGCTTCGCGATCGCGGACGCCTGCGGCTCCAGGACTTGCTCGGCGACGCCTACACGCGAGCTATCGAACAGCGCGTGCAGCGAAGCGCCGATACCCCGGGCCTCACGTCGCGGCTCATCGAACATTTCGCCGTGCAGCCGGAGGACGCCGGGGCCCCGCCCCAGGCCCTTCTGCTCGTCGCGGCCATCCGGCTCCTGGAGAAGGAACTGGCCGAGGGGGTTCCCGAGCGGCTCCTCGCGCTTCTCGACGAAGGGGGCGCCTATCGCGTGCGGTTCCGGGTGACCCAGCCCGACGCGGAGGCGATGGAAGCGATCGAACGCACCGTGCTCGCGTGGAGCGGGAGCGAGCGAAGACTCGTCCCGATACTCGACTTTCTCCGAGTGATCGGACATCCGGGAATCGCCGACGCCTACGAGGAGCGCCGCAAGGCGCGCGCGAAGAGCCTCCTCGAGGGAAAATCGACCGAGGACGTCGACACGCGCTTCACGCTCATGACCAAGACGACCTACCAGCGGCTGGAGTCGGAACTCAAGCGGCTCGCGCTGGAACTGAAAACGACGATCCCGGCCGCCATCGAACGCGCCCGGCAGTTGGGCGACCTGAAGGAGAACGCCGAGTACGACGCCGCGAAGGCCAAGCAGGCGAACACGGCCCATCGCGTGCAGGAGTTGATCACGCTCCTCGAAGCGACGCAGATTCTCGAGTCGCTCGAGATCGACCCGAAGCGGGTCGGCGCAGGTACGGAGGTGTTCCTCACTCCGCTCGCCGCGGGCGAAGCGCCGGTCCGGTTCTGGATCCTGGGCGAGGGGGATCACCTCCTCGGGGAGGGCATTCTCTCCTACCGGGCGCCACTCGCGCGGCCGCTCCTCGGACTGAACGCCGGCGCCGAGGTAGCGATCGAATTCGAATCCGGCACGCGGCGATTCCGTATCGAGTCGATCCGCAAGCGGCTTCCGGGCGATCCCGTTCCGGTCTAAGCCGCATCCAAAGAAGCTAAGTCCCCGACGTCCGGGGAGAAAACCAACGGAAAGGAGAATCGTCCATGTCCAAGCACGTGGTGAAGCCCCTTCCCTACGCGAACGATGCGCTGAAGGGAATCGGCTCGAAGACGATCGAAATCCATCACGACAAGCTCTACGCGGGCTACGTGAACAAGCGGAATGAAATCGAAGAGGCCCTGGCGAAGGTGGACCGGAGCAAGGCGAATCAGATCTACTCCGACATGCGCGGCATGAAGCACGAGGAGACGTTCGCCGCGAACGGCCAGATTCTCCACGAAATCTATTTCGCCGTGATGGGCGGCGACGGCCAGCCGAAGGGCGAAGTGGTCGACAAGATCAAGGAGGACTTCGGAACGTTCGCCGCGTGGGAGGAGGACTTCAAGGCCTCCGGCATGTGCGCTCGCGGATGGGTCGTCCTCGCCTTCGATCCGACCGACGGCCGCCTCCACAACTTCATCGGCGACTCGCAGAACCAGGGCGGCGTGTGGGGCACCTTCCCGGTTCTGAACGTCGACACCTACGAGCACTCCTACTTCATCGATTACGGCTCGGATCGAAAAGCCTACCTCGAGGCCTTCATGCGGAACATCAATTGGGACGAGGTCAACCGGCGCTACCTGGCCGCCTCCTCCATGGCGATGGCCCGGAAGTAACGACTCCGCGGCGGCCGGAAACGGCCCTCCGCTCGATTGCAGTACGGCGGGTGTCCTTGCAAAATGCACGGACCCCGCCTTTCGTTTTGCCCCCTCCTTCGTCCCGCGTTCCCCAACTGACTTGTTATCAATAGGTTGGTAAAACCGCCGCGGAAGCCCTTCGGCGGCATGGCCTTTGCTCTACACCCCAGGGGTTTTTCCAATTGTGATCGTATTTCGTTCGCGATGGGGATCGCGACAAACAAGGAGACCGACATGAAGACGGTGAAGGTGTTCGTCATCGCCCTCGCGGCGCTTGGAGCGCTGGCGGCGTTGAACGGCTGCACGGACGTGTCGTCGCGAAACATTCTGCAGGTTGTGAGCGTGAACGCCGGCGACGTCTATTACAGCGACTTGGTGACCGACTCGGGCACGGTGGTGGCCGACGCGGTTCAGCTGAAGGTGACGAACATCCCGAACGACGGCGGCGCGACGCTTGCGCCCGGCACGCCCTTTTCACAGATCATTCTCACCGGCTACACGGTCACGTTCGACAACGGCGTCTATCCGCCGGTTTCGGGCGGCATCTCGGGCGTCGTGAATTCCGGAGAGCAGGCCGATGTCTCGATCGCGCTGACCGACATTGGCGTGAAGGCTTCGCTCTCGCCGTTTCTCGCCACGAGCACCACGGCTCGAATTACGCTGACCGGGTTCAACCATATCAACGGCGGGAACAACGGCGAAACGGTTACCGCGCGCGCCAACCTTCCCGTGCAGGTCGCGAACTTCAAGGACTCCGACATCGCCAACTGACCGTCTCGTCGGTCGCGATCCCCTCGGCCCGTCACGTACTCGTGGCGGGCCGATTCTATTTCCGACGGCCTGCTCGAAGATTCCAGCGGTAGGTTTCGAGAGAAATGCGCCCGTTCGGATCGAACGCGACGCCCTCGCACTCCAGGCGGAACCGCTGCGGAAGCTCTCCGCCCGCGATTCCCCTCCCGAGGCTAATCCGGCCCTGGGCGTTCACCACCCGATGCCAGGGGATTCGAATTCCCTCCGGCGTGGCGTGGAGCGCGTATCCCACCAAGCGTGCCTGTCCCGGCATCCGTGCCACACGCGCGATATCGCCGTAGGTCGCGACACGGCCGCGAGGGATTTTCCGGACGGCCGCGTAGATGAGTCGATAGGTCGTCGAGGGCGCCGGCGCCCGTGGAGCGCGCCGCTTCACCGCCGGCCGCTTCACCGGTACGCGAAGAGCATCGCGTAGATGATTCCGAGCACGACGAGGAAACCGATCGTGACGGCGGTGAAACCGAAGGCCCGTACGGCGCGAATGACGATGGGCGGATAGGGCTCCACCAGATGCGCTTCCAGCGTCCCACGCCGGACCAGTTCATCGTACTCCGCTGGCTTGTCCTGCTTGAACTCCTCGAGGGGCATGCTGCCGGTGAAAATGACCAGGTCCATCGGGAATTTCTCCGGCCTTAGGTGCGTGTTGAAGAAGTGAACGGTGAAGATGAAGCCGACCGCGAGCAGCGCCTCGTCGCTGTGGATGATCGTCGCCACGTTGAGGAACCACCCCGGCACCACCCGCGTGAAGAGTTCCGGGAACCAGAGCATGAGCCCCGTCGATCCAATCACCATCATCCCCCAGAAGACGGCGAAATAGTCGAACTTTTCCCAATAGGTCCAGCGCCCGTAGCGTGGCCGCGACCCCTTCCCCAGGAACCACCGAATACTCCCGAAGAATTCCTTCAGGTCCTTGCCGGTGAAGAGCATCGTGTCGGGTCCGAACAGGAGCGCGCGCCAGGAGCCGTACTCGCGGTTCTTCCGCCGGACGAGATCGGTGACGTGCGTGGCGAACACGACGATGAGAAGGACGGCCGCGAGCCGATGGATGTAGCCGGCTGATTCGAAGCCGCCGAAGAGCCGGGAGAGGATCCGCGCCCATCCGGTGTAGGAGAACTTGAGCGTCATGCCGGTGAGCGCGAGGCTCAAGAAGCTTACGATCATCGCGATGTGGAGCAACCGGTTCAAGCGCGTGAAGCGCTGGACGTGAAGCCCCTTCGGCTCAATCGTCATCGGAATCCCCCTCGGCCAGCGGGGCCGGACTCGTCGCCGGCGCTTCCGGCGCTTCCGCCGCTTCCGCCTCCCGTTCCGCGCGGTCCCGCTCGCGCCGCAACTGAAGAGCTCGCGGGAACCAGAGAATGGTGTGGAGCCCGCCCACGAGGAACGTCCCAATCAGGAGCGAGGTCATGCCCCAGAACGTGTAGAAGAGGAACGGGTACTTCTTCGAGTCGTGGTGCGTCGCGTGCGTGAGATAGCCGGCGAAGCGACGCGTGGCGCCCTGGTGGCACTTCTGGCAAGTCTTCAGGACGTTCGCGCGGCTGAGATGCGACTTCGGGTCGTCGGCCGCGAGGATGTCGTGCGAGCCGTGGCAGTCGTAGCACTTCGCCGTCTTCGTGTAGCCGAGCTGCGATACCTTCCCGTGATACGTGTCGAAGTAGCTCTCCGAGATCTTCTCGTGGCAGCGCCCGCACTTCGCCATGATGTCGAGCTTGAACCCGGTCTCGTCGGTCCGCCGAATGGTGTGCGCGGAGTGGCAGTCGTTACAGACGGGAAGCTCCTTCTTCGTCTTTCCGACCTGGGTCGCGTGGATGCTCTTCTGGAACTGCTCTTCGATCCCGTAGTGACACTTGCCGCACGTGTTCGGAATATTGGCCGGGTTCACGCTCGACCGCGGATCCTTCTTGGGAAGCACGCTGTGCGCCGTGTGGCAACTCGTGCACATGGCGGTCACGGTGAGTCCGCTCTTGATCAGCCCCTTGCCGTGAATGCTCTCCGTGTAGTGCTCGATGATGTCGTGCTGCGTCCCCTTGTAGCGCTTCGCCGCCTTCTCCCCCTCGCGGTGGCAGCTCGCGCAGAGCCGCGGCACGTTCGTCGGGAACGTCGACGACTCCCGGTCGTCCTTCCCCCGGATCGTGTGCGTCCCGTGACACTCCTTGCAGGTGGGTCCGTTCGCGTCCTTCTTCGCCGTCAGCTGCCCGTGCATGCTCGCCTGATACTCCCGGCCCACTTCGGCGTGGCAGGAGGAACAGTCGACCTTCTGGACGATCGTCTCGCACGACCGAACCCGGGAAGGACTCACGCCGGTGTGGCACTGGCTGCAGGACACTTTCAGGTGCTTGGAGTGCGCGAGGTCGTCGGGATGGACCACCAGCGGCCGCCCATCCGAACTCGCCTTGATGCCGGCGACGCCGTGGCAGCGCATGCAGTCTTTGTCCGCCATCCCCTGGTCGTAGAAGACCTTTCTCACCTTGTGCGGCTGGTGACAGTCGACGCACGCGGGGAGGCGGTTCGCTTCTTTTTCCCAAAGCTCTCCCTTGATCACCTTCCGGTGGACCGCCTCGATGGCCGCATGGCACCGCGTGCAGGTCTTGGCGATGTTGGCGCGCGCGATGGAAGAGGCAGGGTCGGTGTGCGGAAGGATCGAGTGCGCGGTGTGGCACGACGCGCAGTTCGGCGCTACGGTCAGCCCCTTCTTGAGGAGTCCCTCGCCGTGGATGCTCTCCGAATAGTTCTCGAGGATGTGGTCCTGGTGAATCGTCCGCTGCCGCTGGACGGGCGCTCCCTCCTGGTGGCACTTGCCGCAGAGGAAGGGCACGCGAAGCGGCGCCACCGGGGAGCGCGGATCCTTTGCTCGGACGACGTCGTGGGAGCCATGGCAATCCTGGCAACGCGGCGCGAGCGGGTCCCCCCGGGCGATGGCCTGGCCGTGGAGCGACTTCGCATGGAGCGCCTGAATGTCCTCGTGGCAGGAGCCGCAAGCGGCCGGTTTCAGCTCGTCTTCGTGCGGGAGTTCCTTCCCCGCGAGGTCGGCGTGGCAGTCGACGCAGTCGACGGAGGCGTGAATGGAATTCTTGAGTTTGGCCGCGTCGACGTAGACGGAGATCTTCTTCCCGTGGCGCGTGCCGGTCAGACCGTGATCCTCGTGGCAGTCGAGGCACTCGCTGTTCTCTTGCCCCCGAGCGCTTCCCCCAGCGAGGAGGACCGCCGCGATGAACGCCGCGATGATGAGGTTTGGTCTCATGGCTCCACACCGATTATCGGGAGAATGGAGCCGGGGCGCCCATGGTCCGGACGGGGTAGCCCCCATGAGGCCTTGGCGTTACGTGGGGCTAACCGTCCCGCGTTCGAGGGGTTGGGCGGCCAGGGCGATGTCGATGACGCCGCGGCGGCGCTCCGCGAGGATGCGGGCCCAGCGGCGCACGGAATCGATGAGCACGACGGCGACGAGGAGTAGAAGGACGATGGAGAGGATGCCGTCCACGTAGCCGATCAAGGGCCCTTTGTCCGTAATGTAAGCGGGCGAGAGATAGCGGAACGTGTTGAGCACGCCGGCGGTCATGGTCGTGACCGTCAAGAAGGCGCACGGCAGAAGCGTCGTGAGGGCGTAGGGCGCCGGTCGCGTGCGAAGGATGAACGTGGTCCCCACCGCGAGCGCGATGACACCGAGCAACTGATTCGCGACGCCAAAGAGCGGCCAGATGCTGTCGACCGTTCCCGTCATGAGAAGGAATCCCCACGCGAAGCAGACGACCACGCCAACGAATCCGACGCTCCACATGTTCGTCGTTGAACCAAGCGGCGCCCAGACGCGGCCCAAGACGTCCTGGAAGAGATAGCGCGCCACGCGCGTCCCCGTGTCGAGCGCCGTCAGAATGAAGACCGCCTCGAACATGATGGCGAAGTGGTACCAGTAGGCCATCATGCCGCTCATCCCCGGAATCTGCCGAAGGATGTTCGCCATGCCGACGGCGAGCGAGACGGCCCCGCCCGTCCGTCCTTGAAGGGATTCCTCCCCCACCAGGCGCGTCAGTTCCCCTAGCTGAGCCGGTTGAATCCCCATCGCCGCGACGACCTTCGGCACGCCGTTGATCAGGTAGTAATCCGCCGGCATCAGCGTCGTCGCCGCGACCAAGGCCATAATCGCGACCACGCCCTCGGTCAGCATGGCGCCGTAGCCGATGAAGCGGATGCTCCCTTCGTCCGGGATCATTCGCGGCGTTGTGCCGGAACCGATGAGAGCATGGAAGCCGCTAATCGCCCCGCAGGCGATGACAATGAAACAGAACGGAAAGACCTTCATCCCCGGAAGCACCGGTCCCGATCCGTCGATGAAGCTCGTGACGGCCGGCATTCGAATCGTCGGGTGGACGATGGCGACGCCGACGACCAAGAGTGCGATCGTGCCGATCTTCATGTAGGTCGAGAGGTAGTCGCGCGGGCAGAGGAGGAGCCAGACGGGGAGCGTTGCGGCGATCAGCCCATAGATGGGGAGGATCCACTGGAGCGCCAAGGGCGAAAGGCGGAACCAGGCCGCGTAGGGCGATGCCATGAGCCAGGGCCCGAGCAGCACGGCGGCGAGGATCAGCGCCACGCCGATCAGGCTCCCTTCGACGACTCGCCCCGGGCGAATGCGGTACATGTAGAGCCCGAAGAGGAGTGCCGCGGGAATGGTCATCGCCACCGTGAAGGTTCCCCACGGCGACTGGGCGAGCGCGTTCACGACGATGATCCCGAGACCCGCGAGGAGCAGAATGATGATGAAGAGAATGGCGGCGGTCGAAGCCGCGTGCGCCACCGGCCCGATTTCGCGGCGCGCCATCTCGGAGAGCGACGCGGCACCATGGCGAACCGACGCGAAGAGGATGATGAAGTCGTGCACCGCGCCGCCGAGTGCCGCCCCGATCAAGATCCAGAGCGCGCCCGGCAGATAGCCGAACTGCGCCGCCAGAACCGGCCCGATGAGAGGCCCCGCCGCAGAGATCGCGGCGAAGTGATGCCCGAAGAGAACGAAGCGGTTGGTTTTGACGTAATCGCGCCCGTCGGCGCGCGTGACCGAGGGGGGAAGCCGTCCGGAGTCGACCCGCGCTACCTTGGAGGCGAGAAACGCGCCGTAGTAGCGATAGGCGAACGAGAAAAAGACGATGGCGGCGAGCGGCAGGACGAGGGAGTTCACGCTCGACTCGTTCCCCGAGGTGAGGTTACTTGCCGCCCGGCCTGGCGGCCGTCGGCCGTGCCGCGGCGGTCGGCTTCTCCTTGTGGGGCGAGACCTTAATGATCACGATGCCCCACGCTTGGCTCCGATGATAGACGGTTCCGAGGACGTCAACCTTTTGGTGGATGTAGGCCATGAGAGGGTCGTTCGGATTTCGCCCCGGCAGCTCGCCCGCGACGAAGTAGATTCGGTCGATGGCTCGATCGTAGATGGCGAGCGTCTGCCCCGATTTCGCGCAGTCAATGGCGCACTGAAAGTGCCCCTTCCCGACCGACTTCGACCCCGCCTCGAGGAAGCAGGCCGGGTCCATCACCTCGCCGACGATC
>JANMQV010000011.1:0-14498 GCA_031370645.1 Candidatus Eiseniibacteriota bacterium
CATCGTGCCAAAGCGGCGGACGAGCGCTTGATAGGTACGCGGGAGCGACTGGAGCAACGAATTGGTAGCGTCGTCGAGGTCGTCATCCGGAGGGATGGCGACGACGCCCGACTGCGGCGTGGAGATCAGGATCTTCGGGCGCCCGAGCGGCGGCGATCCTTCCTTCTTCGGCTTCGGCGCGGCCGAGGCAAGCGAGGCCATCGCGAGGACGAGGACGAGCACTAGCGCGAGTGCGGGCACGACTTTGGCTGAGCGTGCGCCCGCGATCGCAAGAGCGAGCGCCCGAGTGGAGCGGATCGGCGCGCGCTTCATCGCCCGCCCTCCTTCATCAGCGACTCCAAATACTCATCCACGAGCGCGCGGTACTTCGGGGTTACCGGGTCGCGGCTCCCCTTCGCGAGGAGCGATGCCAACGACGGGCGCGCCTTCAGCAATTCCGGCGACAGCGCCCCCGGCGAGGAGCGAACCACGTCCACGCCGGGCCGCGACATCCGCTTCCGCGAATAGTCGCGCTTCTCGACACTTCGCGGCGCGTCGAGGAGACGGCTCAGAATCCGCTGCTGCTTGTTCACGGTATCGGGGCCGAGGCGCCCGGCGCGGAGATCCTGCTCCACGCCCTTCATCTCATCCGCCACGCCGCCCATGTTCCCGAGCGGCTTCCCGGTTCCGTCCTGCATCTTCTTCATCGCGCCTTCGAGGCCCTGGCGGATCGCCTCCTGCTCGGCCGCCATTCGCTGGAGCGACTCGCCGTCGCCCGGCGAGAGCCGGCCGTCCATGCCGTTCGGTTTCCCCTGCCCCGGCATCATTCCCATCGTCTCTTCGTTCAGCCCCTGCTGCTGGCCCGCCAGCGACTGGAGTTGCTGCATCGCTTCGGACATGCCGGTCGACGACTTCGCTCCCTGCATCGACTCCTTCGACTTCAAGAGTCCGGTCGCCGCCTGGTTGAGCGCGATCGTCGATTCCTTCGTCCCCATGAGCCCGCCGAGGAGATCTTGCTGCGAATACCGGCCGACGGCGTTGTCCTGATTCTGGAGCGCGCGACCGATCGACTGCCCCACATCCGGCGCGAGGAAGAGCGTCTGCTTCGAAATATCGCCCACACGCTGCGCGGCGCTCCTCGTCGTTTCTTCGAGTCCCTTCTGTTTCTCGGCGCGCTCGTTCACCGACGTCTCCTCGTCGGTCAACATGTCCGCCTGCATCGAGGCGATGTCGAGCAGATCCTGCGCGGCATCTTCCATCTCCTTCGCGAGTTGGTTCTTCTTCCGATCGCGGAACCCCTCGCGCATCTCGTCCGTCTTCTTTCGCGCCTGCTGGAGTCGCTTCTGGAGCCCCTGCGTTTTCTCCTTCGCTTCCTGCTTCTCGCCCTGCTGCATCGATCGTTCGGCCTGCTGCATTTCCTGCTGCATTTCCTGAGGGCTCATCTGCTGGCTCAGTTCCTGGGCCTGCTTCGAGGCTTCCTGGTCCATGCCGTGGAGGTCCTTCGCCAGGGCGTCCATGGCAGCCTTCTGCTCCGCCGCCATCTTCTCCAGTTCCTTCTGCGCCTCGGCGAGCGCCTTCGTCTCCTCGGGAGACTTGGCGCGGGCGAGCGAATCGTTGAGAGCGATCTGGCGGCGCTCCATCTCGGCGGCGCGCTCGGAGGCGGCTTCCATCCGCTCCTCCATCCGGATCTGCTTCAATAATTCGATCGTCCGCTGGATGTTCTTCATCGCGTCGTCCTGCGTGACCTTGAAGTTCTCCATCGCCTGCTGGACGTCCTGCGGCTGCATGTTCCGAAGCGCTTCCTGGAGCCGCTGCATGGCGCGCAGGAGCGACTGGTCCTTGATCTGGGCCAAGATCTGCTGCAGTTCGTTGATCTTCTGAACCAGCTCGGCGTTCAGGGCGCGCGACTGCGATAGTTTCTCGGCGCTCTGCTGCAGCTGCTGCGCCGCCTTCTCCACCATGTCGCGGAGTTTCTGCTCTCCTTCGGCCGCCTTTTGCACCTGCTGGCGCTGCTCCCACGTCATTTCGCGCGACTGGCCGACGTCTCGGGAGATCTCCTCCGACTTCTGCTGCAACTCGCGGGCACCCTTCAGGACTTCCTCAAGCGTCTCGATCGTCTCGTCCCGCTCCTTCTGCATGGACGCGAGGATCTCGGTCGCGGAAGGGAACCGGAGGCGCCGCTCGTCGGACCAGGCGGTCTGAGGGCCGTCCACCGCGTTTCCATCGACCGCTCCGACCTGGTAGGCGATCTCTTCGCCCGGGAGGAGATTCATCGCCTGAAGCGGCCAGGTGTAGCGAATCGCCAGTTCGCGGCTCCCCGCCTTCTCCTCGTGAAGCGTCTCCACGCGCGACGCTTCCTCGCGCGCGTGATAGCGCAGGAGCATTTTTCGGACCCCATGGTCGTCGGTAGCGCCGGCGATGATCGTCGAGGTCATGTCGTGCGAGACATCCGCCACCGAACCGGGCGCGAGCACGGTCACCGTGGGCGGGCGGTCGGGAATCGCTCGAAGATCGAACGGTCCCAGATCGGCGCGGCGGCCGCGCGCGTCGGTGAGGCGAATCGTGATCTCGTCGTCGCTCCGAATCGGGACGTCGAATCCGACCATTCGCACCCCACGCGTTCCGTCGATTCGCGCGCCGCTTCGATCGCCGATGAGGGTCGCGCCGGCGGCGTCGCGGCTGAGCGTCACTTCGAGCCGCGCCCTCGATCCGCGGGGCGCCGCGAGGTCGCCGGTCAGAGCCTGTATCTCCTCGGTCTTGAGTCCCGTATAGGCGGGATACTCGTAGCGGATCCGATAACCGGTGGCGCGCGGGAGATCGCGCACGGAGAGCGCGTACTCGGGCGACTCGGCGTCGCCGGCGCGGACGCGATAGCGGACGTCCTCCTTCACGTTCGGCAGGCGAAGTTCGTACACGCGCTCGCCGGGACGGGCGGCGTCGAGCGCCTCTTTCTCGTCGGCGTTCCCCATGTTCGCGTCCACCCACGCATCTTCCCGCTTCGTCACGAGCTGGGCGCGGGCGGATGTGCCGTGGACGTAGGCGCGCACCACGACGGTGGCGCCTCCTTCGATCTCTTTCGCGCCGGGCGTGACGCGAAGCCCGATCGGAGCCCGAGGCGCCGAAGCGGGATTCGCGATGTGGGCGAGCACTTGCGGCGTGCGCGCGCCGCCGATGACGGCCGCCGCGATCGCGACGATGAGCGCGGAGGCGGCGATCGTGCGCCAGCGGCGTCGCGCCGGCCAATCGGCCAGCCGTTCCAAAGGAAGGTCGCCCGCACGTTTCGCGGCCACGGCGATGGCGGCGTCTCGGAGCGCCGCGGAGGCATCGGCATGCGCGCCGGTCGCGGTGCCCGATCCCGCTCCCGCGCCCGCCGCGATCTCCCGCTCGGCGTCGCGCGACAGTTCGAGCGCGGTGAGCAATTCATCCTTCCGCTCCGGCTCGAGCGAGCCCGCTTCGATCGCGATCTCCTCGGGCGAAAGGTGCTCCCGCAACATCCTCCAAACACCCGCCCCGACAAGGAGCGCGCCTCCGACGAGGAGCAGCAAGCGAAGCGCGGCGTAGTGCCCCCGATAGAGCGTGGCGGCCAGTGCTACGACGAGAGCTCCTGCCACGAGCGCCGCGGCGATCGCCACCAGCGGAAGCGCCGTTCGCTCGGCGGCGCGCTGGAAGAGAGCGCGCCGGGCTCGGGCGAGATGTTGAAGGAGGGTGTCGCGGGCCGGGCTCATGTCAGTTCGTGAGGGCGTAGGTCGCGATGTTCACGGCAAAGCGAAGCGCCGCCTGGCGCTTCTCCGGAGAATCGTCGTGGACGCCCGCATCCTCGATCCCGTTTCCGATGTCGGTGTCGAACGTGTAGAGCACCACGATCCGGCCGTTCCGAAGCAACGCGAAGACGCGCGGCGGCCCCCCGTCGTGCTCGTGAACTTTCGGCGGACCCGAGGGGAACGCGTACGGCGCCTTGAAGAGCGGATGCGTGAAGGGCAATTCCGTGAGCGCCGTCTCGGGATAGAGGCGGTTCATCATGGCGCGGAAGGAGACGTCCAGGCCGAAATTGTCGTCGGCCCAGAGAAAGCCCCCCTGGTCGAGGTAGGCGCGGAGCGATTTCAATTCGTCGTCGTTCAGCTTCACGTTGCCGTGTCCCGTCATGAAGAGCATCGGGTAGTTCCAGAGTTCGGGATCTGTCGCGGTGACGACCGCTTCCTTGTCGTGCGAGGTCCGGATGTCGCCGCGTTCGCGAAGGGCGCGGAGGAGATTCTTGAGCGACGATTCGTCGGAATACCAGTCGCCGCCGCCCGTGTACTTGAGCCGCGCCACTGTAAATCCGCCCGTGAGGTCGGGACGCGGCCCGCGATTCTGCGCCTCGGCGCGCCCCGGACGGGCAACTCCTAGGACGGCCACGGCGAGAAAGAGGTTGGCGATTAATCTAAGACTAAGCCACATATGGCGTTATCAGTGCTCCACGCGAGGACGGAATGAGGGGGCGTCTCGGATGCGCTTCCAGTCACTCCAGCATACCAGAGGCGGGGCCGGGCGAAGCGGCCCTAACCAGCAGTACATCGACACTTAGGGGCGGTTCCGGGAGGCACGATGATTCTCGTCGGGGCGCTGGAATGGGGCCGGGGGGTTCGAATCCTAAGGGTTGTGGGTAAAGTCAACTTGACAAAATGTAAACCGAACTGTATCTTTGTTTCATGAGGACAGGGCGCCGGGCGACCACCGGCGCATTGAAATGAACTCTTCGCAAGTTGGAGGTGAAGATGGATTCCGAATCCCAACATTCTCCCCCGCAAAGCGCCCAGTGCTCCGGGGAATCGTGGCGCTCGCTGCCGATCCTCCTCGCATTCGCTCTCGCCTACGTCGGAGCGATCTTCATGCTGAAGTTCGTCCCGATGCCGCGGGCGGCCGAGATATCGGTCGCGCTCACCCCCGTTCTCCTCTTCGCGTGGTACATCTGGCACTGGATGCGCGGAGTTCGCCGGCTCGACGAGTTGCAGCGACTCATCACGCTCGAAGCGCTCGCCTTCGCCTATCCCGTTTCGCTCCTTCTGATCCTCACGCTCGGGCTTCTCGAGTTGGCCGGACTCGGAAGGCCAAACTTCATCGACTACCTGCAGCTCTGGCCGCTCGTCTTCTGGTTCTACTTCATCGGGCTCATCATCGCCCGCCGGCGCTACGCGTGACCAGGGGGTGGCGATGAAGAACCGATTGAGGGTGCTTCGAGCCGAGCGCGATTGGACGCAGGCGGACTTGGCGAATCGGCTCGGTGTGTCTCGGCAGACGATTCACGCGCTCGAGTCTGGGAAATACGACCCGAGCCTTCCGCTCGCCTTCAAGATCGCGAAACTCTTCAAGGCGCCGATCGAAGCGATCTTCGATCCGGACGACGCGGCGGCGTGACCAGGTCTAGCGGGGCTTCGGTCTTTCGGTGAGGCGGTCGAGCACGGTTTCGAGGAGCGGCTGGATGGCCGCGTATCGCGCCGGTGTGCCGAGCAGATCTTCTGGGTTAGGGAGCGCGTCGGCGGCGCCCCCGGCAGCGCAGACGACTTCCGCTTCGATCATGGCGGCCACGCTCTCCTCCGTCGCCTCCAGATGGAATTGGAGCGCGAGGACCAACGCGCCGCCGCGCGAAGGGCCGCCGTCGAATTCAATTTCGAACGCCTGGTTCGCGCACGCTGCGTTCTCGGCCAGGCGGAGCGCCCCGCTCGGCAATTCGAACGTCTCTCCATGCCAGTGGAGCGGTGTAAACGTCGCGGGCATCCCCTCGAACGTGCGGGAGCGCGCCGCCCCCTTCAGCAGCCGGACCGGATACCACCCGATTTCGGGCTCGGGCATGCGAGTGACGCGGCACCCAAGCGCCGACGCGATAACCTGCGCGCCGAGGCAAACGCCGAGAATTCGCCGGTCCGCCTGAACGGTCTCCGCGATGAGGCGCTTCTCCTCGACGAGCCAAGGGTGAATCGCCTCGTCGTTAGCGCTCATCGGTCCGCCCAGAACCAAGAGCAAGTCGAACCCCTCGACGGAAGGCACCGGCTCCCCGAGATCGAGCCGCGTGATCTCGAGCGAGTGACCGCGCGCTTTCGCCCACGCGGCGATTCTCCCCGGCCCTTCGCTCGGCACGTGCTGGAGCGCGCGAATCCTCAACGCACGGCACCCATCAGGGTGTGCTCCAGCGTGCCGGCCGGATCGCTCATCGAGAACGTGACGGCGGCGAGCGGCTTGTTCGGGTTCTGCCCCGGATTCACGCAGACGGTGCTCCCGATCCGATCCCAGAACTGTCCCGTGACCACGGGGGCTTCGTGAATGTGCCCGTGGAGCGAGAGCGGCGGCGAGCGCCGTTCCAGAAACCGCCGCGTCTCGCGCGAGCCGACGTGCACGCGGCCGTGCAGCTGGTCGCAGGCGGTGCCGTGCGGCGGGCTGTGGAACATGCAGATCGTGTGCGAGCCATCCTTCGGCCAGCGCCGTTCGAGTTCGGTGAACTCGGCAACGAGCGTCTCGTTCCGCTCGATGCCGACGAAACTGAACGGATGCGAACCGCCCACGGTGTCGCTTCGAAAGCCGTGCCAGCGCGTGGCCGGCCCCAGGCCCTCTTCCCAGCGTTCCCAGTCTTTGAGGGCAAAGGGACTCACCGGGACGCACGCGAGCCCCGCGAGCGTCCAGCCCGGGAGGAACGGAACGATCCGCCGGTGCGCATGCTTCAGTTTCGAAAGCCCGGCCCCTTCCAAGCGCGGCACATGCGCCGACCAGTCGTCGTTCCCCATGATCCACCAGACGTCGGCTGCGCCGGGTTCGGCGAAATAGGCGCGGAAGAGCGGGAGAAAGAAGTCGTCGTAGAAGGCGCGTTGCTCGGCGATGGAACCGTGGCGCGCCAGGTCGCCGCCGAGGAGGATGGCGCGCGCGCCGAATCGGCGTGCCGCGTCGAGCGTTTCGCGGTAGTGCGGTTCGCTGCCGTGGAGATCGGAGGTGTAGAGAACGTCAGCCTTCATGTTCCGCGGTGCGCGGGCGATCTAGTCGTTCGCGCGAATCTCCGTCAGGAGCCAGCCCGCGTCGCCGGACGAGCGCGCCTGCAAGACGACCTCGACGTCGCGCGTGTTTCGCGCGCCGCCCCACTCGCCGATCCAGCGCGCCCACGCCCGCGCGGTCCGCTTCTTCCCATTGACTTCGAGGCGGATCACTTGAAAGCGGCGCGAGACGACGAGACGCAGTTGGTCCTGAATTAGGAAGGCCACGGCGCCAAGCGTCGGCGCGGAGGCGGGCGGCGAACCGGGCTTGAGCGCGACGCGCACGGTGGAGCTATCGCAGAGCGAAGCAAGCGAGTTCGCGTCGACGTCGTTCCAGGCGTTTTCCGCCGCGGCGAAAAGCTGGAGCGGTGTGGGCCGGGGCGCGGAAACAACCGGCTCGGGCGTGTCGGGATCCGCAAGCGACGGGGTAACGGGGAGCCCGGCGAGGAGGGCGGCGGCGAGCGTTGCCGCCAGGCACATTCTCGCGCGTCCAAAACGGCGGTGGAGGTGAAGGTGCATCATCCCCTCCGGGCGCCGCGCGCGGTTGAAACGTCGCGCGGCGGCTACTTCTTCTTGCCCTGACGCTCCAGCCAGAGCTGGGTGTCGAGGGCGAGGGCGCTCGCGACGTAGACCGAGGAGTAGGTGCCGAAGACGACGCCGACGAGCATCGTGAATGAAAAGTCGTGAATTACCCCGCCTCCGAAGAGGAAGAGCGCGAGGACGGTCAGCGCCACCGTCAACGAAGTGATAACGGTCCGGCTCAGCGTCTCGTTCACGGCGATGTTCATGACCTTCTCGGGAGACTCCTTACGGAGCGCCTGCTTCCGCTCGCGGATTCGATCGAAGACGACGATCGTGTCGTTGATGGAGAAACCGGCGATCGTGAGAAGCGCCGCGACGACCGTGAGCGTCAGCTCGCGATTCGTGAGCGAAACCGCTCCGAGTGCGATGAAGACGTCGTGGAAGAGTGCCGCAACGGCGCCGAATGAATAACGCCAGTCGTAGCGGACGGCGACGTAGATGAGAATGAGGCCGAGCGCCAGGAGGACCGCCTTCACCGCGGCGCCGCGGAGTTCCCCGCCGACGCGCGGGCCGACGCTTTCGATGCGTCGAAGCTCGACCGTCGATCCGGGGATGGAACTCGCCAGCCCGTCCTTCACGATGTTCGCGGGGTTCTTCCGCTCTTCCTCGGTGCCGAAGCGGACGAGGAAGAGTTCCGGCCGCTCGAGCCCCTGGATTTCGGCACCATGGAATCCCGCCGCCTCGACAGCCTTCCGCACCGCGTCGATGTGAGGGGCCGGGCTGACCGAGACTTCCACGAGCGTGCCGCCGGTGAAGTCGACGCCGTAGCGCGGACCTCCGTGCATGACGAGCGAAATGATCGAAATGAGAACGCAAAGACCCGAGATGGTGTACGCGACCGCGCGCCTTCCCATCCAGTTGACATTGACGTTGTGGAGGATCTCGAGCACCGCGCCCCCTTAGATACTGATGCTGTTGACCTTCCGACGCAGCGACCACGCGTCGAAGATCATCTTGGAAACGCCGACGGCGGTGATCATGTTGATGATCAAGCCGATCGAGAGCGTGATGGCGAACCCGCGAATCGGGCCCGTTCCGAACCACATGAGCGCCAGAGCCGAAAGCAGCGTGGTGACGTTGGCGTCAACGATCGTCCGGTAGGCGCGCGCGTACCCCTGTTCGATGGCGGCTGAAACGGACTTCTTGTTTCGAAGCTCCTCGCGAATGCGCTCGAAGACGAGCACGTTCGCGTCCACCGCCATGCCGATCGTCAGCACGATCCCCGCGATGCCGGGAAGCGTGAGCGTGGCCTTGAAGCCGGCCATACAGGCGAGGAGGCCGAGGATGTTCAGGATCAACGCCATGACAGCGACGGCGCCGGAGAGCTGGTAGTAGACGAGCATGAAGAGGACCACCAAGCCCGCGCCGATGGCGCCCGCGAGGAGCCCCTTCTGAATCGAATCTTGTCCGAGCGATGCCGTCACGGTCCGCTCCTCGACCACCTTCACGGGAGCCGGAAGAGCGCCGGAGCGAAGGACGATGGCCAAGTTCTGCGCCTCCTCCTCCGTGAAGCTGCCGGTGATCGAGCCCTGTCCGCGCGGAATACGCTCATGGATGTTCGGAGCCGACTGGACGCGATTGTCGAGCACGATGGCGAGCCGGCGTCCCACGTTGGCGCCCGTGATGTCGGCGAACGTGGCGCCACCGCGGCTCGTCAGCGTGAAGGAGACGCCCGGCGCGCCGGGGTGCGACTGGTCGAGGTCGAGGCGCATCTGCGCGCTCTGGACTTCCTTCCCCTGCATGAGGGGTTCCTTCGTGACGATGTAGAAGCCGCGGCCTGTGCGGCCCTCGCGTTCCGTCTCGTGGGACTCCCAGGCGAACGCGGCGTCGAGCGTGAAGGTCGAGTCCGCACGGACTTGCGAGAGCATCGCGTCCACGGCGGCCACCTTCTCGGAGAGGGCGAACGACTCGCCTCCCTGGCCGGCCGAGAGGAAGAGAGACGTGAGCGGGTGCGCGAGGGAGTCGGGCGTGGCGGCGCCGGCCGCGGTCGCGGTGCGAGCCGCGAAGTACTTATCGAGGCGGTCGAGGATCGCACGGTGCTCCTCGTCGGTCTTCAACAGCTTGAACTCGAGGAGAGCCGTCTGGCCGATCAGGTCCTTCGCGCGCCCTTGATCGAGGAGGCCGGGAAGCTGGACCAGGATCCGGTTGTCGCCCTGCTTTTGAATGGAGGGTTCGGCTACCCCGAACTGGTCGATACGGTTACGGATGATCTGCATCGCTTGGTCGACCGCGTTCTTCGCTTCGGCGGGACCGAGCTTCGACTTATCGACTTCCAAGAGGAGGTACATGCCGCCCTGGAGATCGAGGCCCAGCTTGATTGAATGGTCGCGGAGGTCGGCCATCTTCTGAAGCCGCTGGCGATCTTCGTCGTTCGTGGCGGCCGCGGGACGCGCCTGGAGGACTTCCTGGCGCTTCGCGGGCGACAAGGCGTAGAACTGAAACGTCGGCCAAAGCGTGTAAATGCATAGGGCGACGCCCAACAGGGTGAAGAAGAATTTTCGCTGATCGGTTTTCGTCACGGCTGCTCCTGTCCGTCCCGAAGGCGAGAGACCTTATCGAAAGTCAATCGAGACGGAAAAGGCTACTGGAGCCCAAAGGGGAAGTCAATGGAGCGTTTACAAATGGGGGCGAGAAGAGGCGCCGCGGCCGACGCGGGTCCCGCGCCGTAACGCGTTCGACACGGGGCCGCCGCGAGCCGGTAACGGGGGCGGCGTAACCTCCGGCCATGGGACTAGCGCGTGCTACACTTCGCGACGTGTCAAAGACGGCCCGATCCACCATTCTCGTCGTGGATGACGAGCCCGATATCCTCGAACTCCTCCGCTACAACCTCTCCCGCGAAGGCTATAAGGTGCTCGATGCCTCCGACGGCGAGGCCGCGCTCGAGCGAATCTACCAGTCGCCCCCCGATCTCGTGATCCTCGACCTCCTTCTCCCCAAGCGAAGCGGGATCGAAGTCTTGGAAGCGATCCGGAGCGAACCGCGCACGCGCTCCCTTCCGGTCCTCCTCCTCACGGCGCGAAGCACCGAGATGGACAAACTGATCGGCTTCGAACGGGGCGCCGACGATTATCTGACGAAGCCGTTCTCCCCCAAGGAACTCCTCGCGCGCGTGGGCGCCATCTTGCGGAGGACGCGACCGGATGAGCCGGCCGGGCCTGAAGCGGTCGGTCCGTTCCGCTTCGACCGCGAGCGGCATCAGGTCTTCCTACGCCAGCGGGAGATCCATCTCACGCCAACCGAGTACCGTCTGTTGGAGTACCTCCTTCAGCGGCCCGGAAAGGTTTTTTCGCGAGAGCAGTTGCTCGACAAGGTGTGGGGACTCGGCTATTTCGGCGAGACGCGGACGGTGGACGTCCACGTGCGCCGCCTCCGCGCCAAGTTGGGAAAGGACGCGCCCCTCATCCGAACGGTGACGGGCGTCGGCTATTCGGCGGAAGTCCCCGCCAAGTAGCCCGCGGCAGGCCCGCCGCGAGTGCTATCTTCCCCTCGTGGGTCCCACCTCCCGACGTCTCTACTTCTCGCTCCTCGCACTCTTCCTCGCGATTGCCGCGATCGCGGGAATCTGGTTCACGCGCGCTCCCGGCTCCCTCTCTCGCGTCTGGCTGATCCTCGGTTTCGGCGTCGTTGCCACGGCGATCGCTATGTACGTCGTGATCGCCGCGCTCGCTAGGAGACTCGAGGCGGTGGAGCAGGTAGCCGAGCGTTTGGCGCAGGGCGATCTCACCGCGCGCGCCACCATCGACGCGCACGACGACCTGGCGGGACTCGCGCGATCGCTGAACGAGATCGCCGAGCGGGGTGCACGGGAACGCCGCGCGCTCGAGCAAGGGCGGGACGAGAGCGCCGCCGCGCTCAATTACCTTCCGCAGGGCGTCGCGCTCGTCTCTCCCGATCTCGCCGTACGGCACGCGAACTCGCGCTTTTGGGAAGCGATGGAGGTGGAGGCGCCCGTCGGCGGCGCGCACCTCTCCGAGGCGCGGCAGCCGGTGCTCCTCGACCTGGTGGAGGTAGCGCGGCGCGCTGGGCGCGCGGTGACTCGTGAGGTCTCGCTCTACGTCGCGGCGCCGCGCGAGGTGGAGGTGACGGTGGCGCCGGTCGGCGCGGGAAACGCTCCCGAGGCGTGGCTGCTGACGGTGGAGGACCTCGCTCCCGAGCGGCGCGCGGCCGAGATACGCCGCGAATTCGTGGCGAACGCGTCGCACGAGTTGAAGACGCCGCTTACGTCGATCCTCGGCTACACCGAGACTTTGCTGCATGGCGGACTCGAGGACGAGGAACATCGGGTGAAATTCGTGGAGACGATCCGCTCGCAGGCTACGCGTCTGGAGGCGATGGTGGACGATCTCCTCTCCCTCGCGGACCTGGAGCGCCCCGACGCCGATCTCGACATGAAGGACTGGGATCTCGGCATCGTGATTCGCGAACTCGCCGAGACGCTCGAGGACCTGGCCGAGCGGCGCGGACTGAATTTCGAGATCGAGGCGGCGCCGGGAACGTTCGTGCGCTGCGATCGGAAACGACTCGAGCTCGCGCTTCGAAACCTCATGGATAACGCCATCAAGTACACGGAGTCGGGGTGGGTGCGAGTTCGGCTGGAGCCTGGGCCCACGAGCGTGCGCGTGACGGTCGCCGACTCCGGACGCGGCATCCCGCCGGAGCACCTGCCGCGGCTCTTCGAGCGCTTCTATCGGGTCGAGCAGGGGCGCTCCCGCGCGCTCGGCGGTACCGGCCTCGGCCTCTCCATCGTGAAGCATGCCGTTCAGTTGCACGGAGGGACGGTCGGCGTGGAGAGCAAAGTGGACGAGGGAACCACCTTCTGGCTCGAACTCCCCCGCGGGGGCCCCGGCGCGTGATAAACGCCTCGGGTTCGTTACCGAATCGTTACAAAGGCGCCATGTCCGTCCATCCCGTCCCCCCTGTATTGTCATGTAGGCTAGGAAAGGATGGGTCGCGTGATCGAAATGGTTTCTTCACCTCCGGAGCCGGCAATGGCGATTAGCCCCGCGGCGGCCGCCGAGCCCGCCGCTCCCGCGGCGCTCGAAGCCGAACGGCTCTCCCTCTGGTACGGGGCGACTCAGGCGCTCCACGGCGTCACGCTCGCCATTCCGCGCCATCGCATCACCGCGATCATCGGCCCCTCGGGCTGCGGGAAGTCCTCGCTCCTCCGCTGCTTCAACCGGATGAACGATCTCTATCCGCCGATCCGCTACGACGGCGCCATCCGCTTCGCCGGCTCCGACGTTCTCGGCAGCGGGCTAGACCTGGTCGAATTGCGGCGGCGCGTCGGGATGGTCTTCCAGCGCGCGAACCCCTTCCCCATGTCGATTTTCGACAACGTGGCGTACGGGCCGAGACTCCAGGGCATTCGGAAGAAGTCGCAATTGGAGGCGGCCGTGGAATCGGCACTCCGCCGGGCGGCGCTCTGGTCGGAAGTGAAGGATCGCCTGGGGCGGACGGCGCTCGGGCTCTCCGGCGGGCAGCAGCAGCGTCTCTGCATCGCGCGGGCGCTGGCCGTGGAGCCGGAGGTGCTGCTCTTGGACGAACCGGCCTCCGCGCTCGACCCGACCGCGACGGCAAAGATCGAAGAGCTGGTTCTCGACATCAAACAGACTGTGACCGTGGCGATCGTGACGCACAACATGCAGCAGGCGGCTCGCATCTCCGACCGCACGGCATTCATGCTCATGGGCAAACTGGTGGAAGAGGGGCCGACGCAGTCGCTCTTCACAAAGCCGAGCGAGCGGCTGACCGAGGACTACATCACGGGACGGTTCGGATAATGGAACGACACTTTCATCAAGACTTGGAGTCGATGCGCGAGCGCCTGAACGAGATGGCGGGACGCGCCGAAACCGCTCTCACGAAGGCGATGGAGGCGGTCCGCACCCGGAATCCTCGTCTGGCGGAAGAGGTCTTCGCGGACGACCCGGCCATCGACAGTATCGAACTCGAGGTGGAGGCGAGCTGCCTTCGGTTTCTCGGCCTCCAGCAGCCCGTGGCACGCGACCTCCGCTTCCTGGTCGCCTCGATCCGTCTGACGAGCGACCTCGAACGAGTCGGAGACCACGCGGTGAATATCGCCCAGGGAGCCCTGAAGCTGAGCCGGCTGCCCGTCATGCCGGCGCCGGAAGATTTGGCGCGTATGGGGGAGCGCTCCCGTGGAGCGCTGAAAGACGCCGTCTCGGCGTGGCTTCGCGGCGATCCCGTGATGGCTCGGCGCGTCTGTGAACGCGATTCGGACATCGACGCGGACAAGACCCACATCTTCGGCATTCTCTCCGCGAGGATGCTGAAGGATTCCGAGTGCGTCCCGGCCGCGCTGGAATATCTCCTCATCAGCCGTAATTTGGAACGAGTAGGGGATCTCTCCACGAACATCGCGGAGGAAGCGATCTTCGTGGCCGAAGCGCGCGTGATCAAGCATCACGCCGAGGAGAAGGGCTGACCGCTTGCCGTTCGTCGATTCTAGCGAGACGCTAGAGCTGGCTCGCCGCGAACGTGTCGCCCTGGTTGATGTCGCCGCTTTCATAGCCACGCCGAAACCACCGAACGCGCTGAGCCGACGTGCCGTGTGTGAACGAATCGGGCACGACTCGCCCCTGCGAGCGCCTTTGCAGGGTGTCGTCCCCGATCTGCGACGCCGCGTTCAACGCCTCCTCCAAATCGCCCGCTTCGAGCAATTGCTTCCCGCGCTCGGTATCGTGCGCCCAAACGCCCGCGAAGAAATCGGCCTGTAGCTCCATTCGCACCGAGAGCGCGTTGTATTCAGCTTGGCTCACGCGCCCCTCTTGCGACCGAACCTGCTCGGAGATCCCGAGGAGGTTCTGCACGTGATGCCCCACTTCGTGCGCGATCACGTAGGCCTGGGCGAAGTCGCCCGGAGCGCCGAGCCGATCGCGCAGGGTTTTGTAGAAGGAGAGATCGATGTAGAGCTTTTCG
>JANMQV010000037.1:0-4866 GCA_031370645.1 Candidatus Eiseniibacteriota bacterium
AAATAGTCTCCGGTAGATTCGTCGCGCCATGGATGGCGTGACGCGGCGGCCGGCGAGTGTGAGGCGCTCGCGGGTACGGCCGCAAACCCGGCGGCGGTTGCCGCCGGGATTAAGTCCCCCACGGGGCGCTGGCCACGAGGCCGGCGCCCCGTTTCCATTCCGGCGCCGTGCCCTCGATACGCCCTTGGTGCTAGCGAAAAAGTAGCTCCGCGCCCGAACCCCTCTGGTAGGGTTGAGTCATGACTCCGACCACCGAAACCCCGGTCCGGCTCGTCGTCGAAGGGCGCCTCGCGAGGATCACGCTCGACCGGCCGCCGCTCCACATCCTCGACATCCCGATGATGGAGGCGCTATCGGCCGCGGTGGCCAAAGTGGCGCGCGAACCTGGGGTGGCGGCACTCGTCATCTCCTCCACCGGCGACAAGGCGCTCTCCGCGGGCGTCGACATCAAGATCCACACGCCGGAAGAGGCTCCCGCCATGCTCGCTCGCTTTCACGAGATCGTCCGCGCGATCGGCTCGCTTCCCTTCGTCACCGTCGCCGGAGTACGTGGCGTGGCGCTCGGCGGCGGTTTCGAGTTGGCGCTGGCGTGCGACATGATCGTGGCGGAAGAGGGATCCTCGTTCGGGCTACCCGAAATTTGGCTCGGCTGCCTCCCGCCGGTGGCCGCGGCGATGCTTCCGCATCTCATCCCGGCGCAGAAAGCCTACGAGCTCGTCCTCACCGGTGAACCGATCACGGCGGCCGAAGCGAAGGCGCTCGGGCTTGTGAACGTGCTGACCCCGCGCGGGACGCTCGACGCGGCCGTGGCGAGCTACGTATCGCTCTTTACCGAGAAGAGTGTGGCGGCGTTGCGGCTCGCAAAGCAGGCGCTTCGAATGGGCGAGGAGCTGCGGACCGACGAGGCGATGACGAAGATCGAGCGGCTCTACGTCGAGGAGTTGATGAAGACCGAGGATGCGCAGGAGGGAATTCGCGCGTACTTGGAGAAGCGAGAACCGAAGTGGAAGGACCGGTAGCAAAGGATCGGTAGAAGAGGACCATTCTACCCCGCGCGCTTCACCCCCAAGGCTCGCATCATTCCGCTAGCCTTCACCAGCGTCTCCTCGTATTCCCCGTCCGGAGTCGAATCGGCCACCACCGCGCCGCCGGCGTGAAACGAGGCCTTGCCACCGCCCACCGTGATCGTGCGGATGGCGATGTTCCAGTCGGCGTCACCCGACGCGTCCCAGTAGCCGATGGCGCCCGTGTAGACCCCGCGACGCACCGGTTCCAGCTCCTCGATGATTTCTACGGCGCGGATCTTCGGAGCGCCGGTGATAGAGCCGCCCGGGAAGAGGGCGCGGAGGATCTCGACGGGCGCCGCGTCGTCGCGGAGATCTCCCACGACGCGCGAGACGAGGTGATGGACGTTCGAATGCGTCTCCACTTGCCAAAGCGCCGGCACGCGAACCGACCCCACCTGGCAGACGCGCCCGAAATCGTTTCGCACGAGATCGACGATCATCACATTCTCCGCGCGATCCTTCTCGCTCGACCAGAGCGCCTTCGCCATGGCGGCGTCCTCCTTGGGCGAGGGCCCGCGCGGGCGCGTCCCTTTGATCGGCCACGACTCGATGCGGTTTCCGCGAATGGAAAAGAAGCGTTCAGGCGATGACGAAGCGATTCCGTCACCTCCGGGGAGCGCGACGTACGCGAGGAACGGTGCGGGGGCCACGGAACGGAGCCGGCGGTAGAGCGCGGCGGGGGGCGGCGCGGGTTCCACCCAGAAGCGCTGCGAGAGATTCACCTGGTAGATGTCGCCCGCGGCGATGTGCTCCTTCGCGCGTTCCACGGCGCGAAGATATTCGGCGCGCGTGGAGCCGCTCGCCGCAATCGGTGTGAGCGCGGCCCAGTTCCGTTCATCGGGGCGGACGAGCGCTGCCGCGGCCCCCTCCGGAACCGCCCCGAACGCCGCTTCCAGAGAGGCCCACGCGGCCTCCAAACGCGCGGTCGCGCGCGTTTCGTCGACCGTCACGCCATCAAAACCCGTGCCTACCGCCCACGCTTCACCCGTGTTGCGACGCCAGCCGAAGACCACGTCGTAAAACCCGAGGAGCAGGTCGGGATGCGGCCACTCCCGTTCCGCGCGCGCCGGATATCGCTCGAAATAGTTCTTAAAATCGTACGCCAGAGTACCCGCGAGACCGGAGGCGAACGGAATCGGGGGCGCGGGGTCGTACACCGCCGTGGCGGGCCAGATCGCGGCCAGCGCTTCGAGCGCGGGGCCCAGGTCATCGCCGTCGCGTTGAAGCCGACCCTCCCGCACCGCTACCTGCCAGAGCGGATCGAATGCCAGAAGGGTCCAGGCGCCTGATTCCATATCCGCGCCGGCGCTTTCGAGGAACACCGCGTGCGGAAGAAGCTCCAGAACTGCCGCGACACGATCCGGTGTCCACGCGGCGGGGAGTTCGCGAACAAGCGGTCGAATCTCGATCGCCCCGCGAGCAGTCGACGATTCGCGCCAGGCGATCTCCGAAACGGCCGAGCCGATTCCGGCTTCCGGTCGCGCGGCGGCCAGGGCCCCGCTAATAGCCATAGTCCACCGGTTCGGCGAAGTGATGTTCCGCGGGGATGAGCGCGTGCACGCGATCGTTCCCCAATTTCGCCACGTACCCCGCCAGGTCGCTCACGCCGTCCACCCACTCGCGTTTCCACCCCGCGTATCCCTGGGCGCTCTTCGTGGCCTTGTGATAGGCCACGTACGCTTCATGGTCGCGCCGATAGTAGCCCTGCGCGGGCGACGGATGCGCGCCCCATCGCGCCTCGCAGACCGCGGCGACGAGAATTCCCGGGATCACCACGCGGTTCGGATCGTTTCGCAGTTGCTCCGGCTTCACGATCTCTTCCGCGGTGACGATCACCGCCCGCGCGGCGCGCGCAGCGTCGGGGGTGATGCCGAGGCTTCCCCACATCACCGCGTTCCCGTGCGTATCGGCGCGCTGCGCGTGGATGATCGCCACGTCCAGCACCAACGGCTTCACGGCGAGCACGGGCCCGCCACCGATCGGATTCTCGATCACTTCGAGATAGGGATTCCGTTCGATGATTCCGGAGCCGAGCGCGCTTCGCGTCGGAATGAACGGCGCCCCGATCGCTGCCGCGTGGAGCGCGAGTGCGAGGGTGAAGTTCGAGAATTCAACGATTTCGATCGTCCGCGGCTCACCCTTTTCGGCGGCACGGCGAAACGCGTAGGCCGAGCCCATCATCACGTTCCCCACCCACGCCGCGGTCACGCGCCGGGCGAGCCCCGCTCCGATCAATTGATCGAAGCAGATGTCCGAGACGGGACCGACGAGATCGAGATCGGCGATTCCCCCTGTCGCGGATCCGGGGCGCGTTCCTTGCCGGATGATCTCGTGTGTTGCGGCGAACGGAATCATCTGTTCGAGACAGGTCCCGAGCGCGACGCTCGCGCCTGGGGTCACGAACCGACCGATCGCCTCCGCCAGCGGCATCACCTTGTCGCGCGCGGGGAAGTGCCCGAGGGCGTCGGTCCGTTCGGGCGGGCGCCAGGGCAAGAGGTCGTCCATGCGGACGACCGGCTCATGAGGTGTCGTGCGGTCGGGTGCCATGGGGGATGTGGCATGATACCACCGTGAACGGCGAAATCCTGATCATCGGTGGCGGGGTCGTGGGCATGGCGCTAGGCTGGCGGCTCCGCCTCGAGGGCGCACGCGTATCCATCGTCGAGCGCGGAAGTTGTGGCGGGGCGGCCGTAACCGCTTCCGCCGGACTCGTGCAGGCGGCGCCCGACGTCACGGGCAAGCATCCCGAACTTCTCTCCCTCACGATCCCGGCACGACGGGCGTGGCGTGAATTCGCCCGCGAGATCGAAGCGGCATCCGGTATCCCGCTCGGCTACGGAACGCGCGGACTTCTCGTGGTCTCGCTCGACGAATCGGACGACACCCTTCTCGACGCACGCGAGGCCCGCTATCGCGAGCATTCGCTCCTGGTGGAGCGCCTTACGGCTTCCGCCGCGCGTCGGAAGGAGTGGTCGCTCGGTCCCGCGGTGCGAAACGCGCTCTGGCTCAAGGAAGACGCGTGGGTGAACACGGCCGCGCTGGGGCTTGCGCTCACGGAGGCGTTCCGCCGCGCGGGGGGCCGGACGTACGAGCGCGAAACGGTGATTGCGATCGAGCAGGACGGATCGCGTGTGCGTGGAGCGCGCACGAGGTCGCGTCTCATCTCGGCGGAGACGATCGTGGTCGCGGCCGGTGCCTGGAGCGCCCGGCTCGCGACGGCTGAGCTCGGACCCGATGCCATTCGCCCCTCGCGGGGGCAATCGCTGCTATTCGAGAGCCGGGACGCGCGCGGAGCCGCACTGCTGCAACGGGCGGTGTCGTCCCCTTCCGTATGGGCGGTTCCGCAGAATGACGGCGCGCTTTGGGCGGGCGGGGTGAAAGAGTCGGCGGATCTGGCAGTGAGCTGCGATCCGGAGCCGCGCGCCGAGACGACCGCGCGAATTCGCGAAGCCCTCGAGCGGCTGATCCCAGGATCACGGGAACTCGCGTTGCGCGAGGCTCGGGTCGGGCACCCGTCTCGCACGGCGGACGGGCTTCCCATCCTCGGCGCTTCGAGCCGAATGGCCGGTCTCTACTACGCCACCGGGCACCACAAGACCGGGATCGTGCTCGCCGACGAAACGGCGCGAATCCTCGCTCCGCTCATCCTTCGCGGAGAACGGGATCCGCGCCTCGCGCCTTTCGGCGTGGAGCGGCTTAGGCTTTCTTCGGCTCGTCCTTCACGAGATTCTTCACGATCATGAAAACCACGAAGGCGATGATCACGAAATCGATGAACGCGCCGATGAAGTCGCCGACG
>JANMQV010000081.1:0-7579 GCA_031370645.1 Candidatus Eiseniibacteriota bacterium
GTGCGAGAGATGGCGCGGCTCGTCTTCGGGCGCGATCCCGAGACGCGGCGCACGTTGTGGCGGCTGGCGCTTCGCCGGTTGGACGAGCGGGATTCGCCGGTTCGGAATTTCGAGTTGCTCATCGACGTGGCGCAGGCGGGCATCGACGACGCGATGACGCTCGCCAACCAGGCGACGGACGCCGAGACGGCCGCGACTTGGGCCGACTCCGCGAATGTTTTGTCCTACAACCTGTCGGCCGCCCTGGCCGACTGCTGGCCCGACGATGCCGCCCCGCGCGAGTCGCACCACTTCGAGATCGGACTCCGCGCCGCCGAGGACTGCATCCGCTGGCGCTGGGAGCTGGGCAAGCCGCCCGACCGCCGCGGCATGGCCTACTGGGCTGCCGGCATGCACCACCTGTCGTTGGGAAGTCTGGTGGAGGCGTGGGGCGCGTTCGTCACCGCGGAGAAGTTAGCGCGCGGCACGACGAAGGGTTCGCATGGCGCGGGGGTCGAGCCGGAGGGGAATTTCGGCGTCATCTTGTATCACGGCTACGCTGGAATCGCCCGCTGGCTCATGGGCGAAGACGAAGGGCGCCGCGATTACGAACGCGCGTGTCGTGCCTTCGAGCACACCGGAGCGGCTGATCCGGAGCGGAAGGAAGACGCGCAGTTCGGGCTGGAGCAGTTGCGCTGGGTGGAGAAGAAGTTCGAGCCTGGGAAGAAGGGCTGAGGGTCGGCGCCGTTTACGCGCAAGCCTCCACGGCCCACTCCCGACCACCAAACCTCAAGCCAAGCCGGGTAACCCTCACGGAATCTGAATCGATCAGGTCGAGTTTTTCAGCGGGGTATTTCGTCGTCAGCTCTCCCAGTGCGACGAGGAGGCGGAGGAATCGGTCCGCCTGCGTCCCGATGGCGGTCGCATCGTTCTCCCACCGGGACACCGTTTCAACGGTCACCCCCATACGACGCGCAAAATCAATCGCCGTGAGTCCGAGGATCTTTCGAAGAAATCGGACCTCCATCCCGGTGAATCGAGTCTCTTTCTCAATGACGCACTTCGCGATGAGCCGGTGTAGATCCTCGATCCTCGAGATCGAGACCTCGTAGTTCCCACACGCAGCACATCGGCTAATCCAAATGCCCATGAGGGTTACGTGCCGAAGCCCGCAGATGTCATACTTGTAATTCTCCCTCGCCGTGGTCATCGCACCGCCGCACTCCATGCAGTTCACCTTGCGGCACTTCTTCTCCGATGGCGTCATGACTTCTTCCTCCACGCTGTCACTAGGACGAATTCCGTCCTAGATCGAAACGCAATTACGACCATCATCCGACTTGTCTCTACTCGGTAGCGCCACGTGCCCTTCTCGAAATCGGGTGGGCGGACCGTACCCGCGCGCAGGGCGTCCTGACAGTCGAGGAGCGTCAAGTTGTCTGCCTCCATCTCCTCGATGCAATGCTTTGACACCGTAAACTCGCGAGTGAGAAGGATTTCTCGGATGAGAAGCCTTGCCTGATCCGGCTTCAGCGGCTCCTGAAATTCATCATTCATGATAGCGCAACACTTGATATATTGTCAATTTCCCTCCGCGGCGGACCAGAGCGGGCGCCTTGGTCCAAATGAGCAGCCTGCGTCGGGGGGAGTGCTTCTGGTGAACTGGGGAGTTGGTGCCGTTTCTGCTGAGGGGCGGTGCTTAGGGGAGTTCTGCTCTATTTCTCTCGATTGCCGCTAGCGAAAAAATCTCCGCGCCGCTTCGACTAGTACGGCTGTGGTCCGCTCCACCGACGCCGTCTCCACCCACTCCACCGCTTCGTGCGCGCCTTCGCCGGTTGGGCCGTAATCCACGGTCGGGATTCCCGCCGCCGCAAAGATCGCGGCGTCCATCCAGTACCAGACGCCCCGCTCCGCGGGTGCGGCGCCCGCCACATTGGTGATCGCGCCGCGCATGGCTTCGGCGATCTTCGCGTTCGGATCGCAGAGGAGCGCCGGGCGCGCGAATTCGATGTCTACTTCGGCTTGTTCGCCGATCTCGGCGACCAGGGCCCGGATCTCCAGCGCCACCTGCTCCGGGGTCTCGTCGGGGAGCGTTCTGCGCTCCACGCGGAGCGTGCATTCCGGCGCATAGGTAGAAATTCCGACGCCGCCCTGAATCAATGCCGCGTGCATGGAGGCGGGGCCGACGAGCGGGTGGACGCGTTGGCGCAGCGTCCCCTGGTCGAACCGCTCGAGGGCATCGACGATTCGCGCCATCGGCCCGAGCGCGCTCTTCCCCAGGTCCCAGCGGCTCCCGTGCGCGGCGCGGCCTTGCGTGCGAATGGTGAGCCAGACGAAGCCCTTGTGCGCGACGATCAAGTCGCCGCCGCTCGCCTCCGTGAGGACGCAGCCATCGGCGCGGTGATGCGCCACGAAGTGGTCGGCGCCGAGACTCGTGTACTCCTCGTCGGCTACGAGCGCGAGAAGGACGGTGCCGGGCGCACCCTTCGTTCCGGCGCTCCACCCCTCCTGAAGCGACGCCCCAGCCGCCATCACTGCTGCGAGGCCGCCTTTCATGTCGAATGCGCCTCGTCCGTAGAGTCGCCCTGCCTCGCGCCGCGGTTCGAACGGAGGGATCGTCATCCCGGCGGTGCCGACTGTGTCGATGTGCGCACAGAGGACAAGTACCTTTTCCTCGCCGGCACCGCCCCCGCCGCCCCCGATGGGGCCGGTGCCGCCGCCGCGGCCGCCACCACCGCCGGTGCCCCCAACGGTACCAACGACGTTCGGCCTCCCGGGTGCCGCTTCTTCGAGCACCGCGGGGACCCCATGCTCCGTCAGCCAGTCGCGGATGAAGGTGGCGATCGCGAGTTCGCCGGTCGCCTCTTCCGGCGCGAGCGAAGGGTTCACTGAGGGGATGCGGACGAGCGATTCGAGGAGCGCGATCGGATCGGGACTCCGGCGCGAGGTCATCGCCGAGCGCGCATGGGGGCCGGCGCCTGGAGCGCCTGGATCCACGGGACGAGGAAGTCCTGGCTCACTCGCCAATTTTCCTCCAAGTATTGAACAGCGCGATCGACGTTCCCCTTTCGGAGCGCGGCAAGAATCGTTCGGTGCTGTTTCGCGGAAATCGGGACCTGGCCGGAGTGCCGCATGTAAGCGAGTTCGTATCGCTCGCCGAGATCCTTGAGGAGGCCGATCGACTGCAAAAGTTGCCGATTCGGGCAGCGGCTGAGAAGGAGATCGTGCCACTTCCGATCGAGCGTGAGCGCCTTCTTCGACGAACGCGCGGCACCCTCTAATTCTCGATTCAACTCCGCGAGCCGGTTCATCGTCGCGGCCTTCGGCGGTGCGGAGAGGCGAAGCGCCAGCCCCTCCAGCGTCCAGAGGACCGGATAGATATCCTCCACGTCCCGCTCGGTGAGCGGCGCCACCGAGAAGCCGCGTCCCGCTGCGGATTCCAGGTATCCCTCCGCTTCGAGACCGAGGAGTGCCTCCCGAAGCGGCGTGCGGCTCACGCCGAGTTTCGCGGCGAGCGCGGCCTCGTTCACGTCCCCGCCCGGAGCGAGGGCGCCCTGGAGAATGGCGCGCTGCACCACGCGGCGCACCTTCGTCCGGAGCGGCACTCGTACGAGCGCGGCGGGCATAGAGGCGATGTCGTTCCTCCCCTCCCGGCGCGCACTCTCCGAGGTCACCGAACCGCAGCCTCCGCGTGGCTCCCACACCAAGCGTAGAGCGCGTCGTACATCGGGAATTCGAGTTCGAGTTTCTTGTGGTCCGCCGCGCCGTGGACGAGCGCAAACCCTTCAGCGATCGCCCGCAGGCCCGCCCCTTCCGCAACGCCCGCTTCGTCGGCCGGAACGTCGGCTGCGTGCACGATGAGCGCGAGCCGTGCAAGCCCGGCGTCCTTCGAGAGCCCGTTGTGGGTCATGAGACTCTCGAACGAGCAGTTCCCCTCGGTGTGGCCGAACTTCACGCCCGGCATGTCGTACGGCGTCGCCCCTTCCGCCTCCGCGCGGCGCATGACTTGATCCTTGGGCGCGAAGAGGAATTCGGCATCCTTGTCGATAAAGCGCCGGATGAGCCACGGACAGGCGACTCGGTCGACCTTGGCGTTCTCTCGCGTGATCCACTTCATGGGAGGGGCTCCTTTCGGTGGGGGATGCAGCGCGCTGACACGTTCTGAATATTGTATACAAAACAGCACTTCACGTCAAGCGCGCGATTCAAGCCCGTCGCTAGGCTCCGAGCAGTTCCTTCACCTTCGCCACGATCCGCTCCGACGCGTGCCCGTCCCCGTAAGGATTCACGCGCGTCGCCATCGCTGCGTACGCCTTCGGATTCTCCAGCAACTTCGCGACGTTCTCGACGATCGCCTCCCGGTGCGGCCCGACAAGCCGTACCACACCCGCCTCCACCGCTTCCGGGCGCTCCGTTTCGTCCCGCAGCACGAGGACAGGGATGCCGAGCGAGGGCGCCTCTTCTTGGATCCCGCCCGAGTCGGTCAGGATCAGGGTCGAGGCGCTCATGAGATCGCAAAACGTCTTGTAGTCGACGGGCGCGAGGAGATGCACCCCCGCTGTTTTCCCGAGGGCGGCGCGCACGGGCCCGTCTACTTGTGGATTTCGGTGCACCGGGTAGACGACGTCGACGTCCTTCCAGCGCTCGGCAATTTCCCGGATCGCATCCACGATCTCCTCGAGCGGGGCGCCGAAATTCTCCCGGCGGTGCGCCGTCACGAGAACGAGCCGCGTGCCTCGCCGCGGGAAAGGCGGAAGCGGCCCTGGCGTCTTCACCGTTTCGAGCAGCGCGTCAATCACGGTGTTCCCCGTGACGGAGATCGCCGCGTCCATCACTCCCTCCGTCAGAAGATTATGCCGTGCCCGCTCGGTCGGCGCGAAGTGATGCGCGGCGATCACGGTCGTGATGCGTCGGTTGATCTCTTCCGGGTACGGATACGCCGGATCACCCGTCCGAAGCCCCGCCTCCACGTGCGCTACCGGCACACGCGCGTAAAACGCCGCGAGCGACGCCGCCATGGTGGTGGTCGTGTCGCCCTGCACGAGGAGGAGGTCCGGCTTCACCTCGCGGAGATAGGGCTCGAGGAGGGTCAGGGCGCCGGCGGTGATCTGGGTCAGCGATTGCCCCTCGCGCATGAGGTCGAGGTCGTGATCGGGCCGGATGGAGAAGAGGCGGAGCACCTGGTCGAGCATCTCGCGGTGCTGCGCCGTGACGCAAACGAGCGAGCGGATCCCCTTCTCCGCGGCGAGGCGCTGGAGCACGGGAGCCATCTTGATCGCCTCGGGACGCGTTCCGAAAACAGAGAGGACGGTTTTCATGATGGGATCATCTTACGACGCTGGGGGTGCAGGGCGGAAGGGCGCCGAGCCGCGGGGGATGTGCGCATTGTTCGGAGGCGGGGTATAGCGGCAGGCCAGAAAGTCACGAATTCAGCGATTATGTGGACTTCGGCTGTATGGATCCCAAAAACAGAGATATGACCCACGACCGATCGGTAGCGCCACCGGCACCCGCCAGCCGCCAGCGGCAACCCGCTGCTACTGCCCCGGCATCCGCCGCCGCGGCAGCGAGAACGAGAAAGTCGAGCCATGGTCGAGCGCCGACTCCACCCAGATCCTTCCGCCATGCTGCTCCACGATCCCCTTAGAGATCACGAGCCCGAGCCCGGTGCCGCCCGCCTTCCGCGTCGTCGAAGAATCCAACTGGGCGAAGCGCTGAAACAAACGATTCAGGTCGCGCGGAGCGATGCCGCGACCGTAGTCCTTGATCGAAACCGTCACAAGCGACTCGTCGCCGCTCGCGAAGATCTCGACGTGGCCGCCGTCGGGAGAAAACTTGATCGCGTTCCCCAATAGATTTGTAATCACCTGCCCGATGCGCATGGAATCGGCGTCCACCGCCCCCGCCGTGCCGTCCACGCGAAGATCGATCTCGACCTTCCGCATGCCGGCCAAACTACGAATGTTCTCCACCGCCTCCGACAGCACGTGGTGAAGGTCGACGACTTCCATCGTCATCGGCAGTTTCGACGCTTCCAACTTCGAGAAGTCGAGGATGTCGTTGATGAGCGTGATCAGGCGCTCCGTGTTCGCCTGGCAGATGCCGAGCAGCTCCTTCTGCGGATCGGGCAACCGGTGGAAGCGGTCGTCGCCCAGCAGTTCCAGCGAACCCTTGATCGACGTCAGCGGCGTGCGCACCTCGTGCGACACGACCGCAACGAACTCGGACTTCAACCGATCCAGTTCCTTCGTCCGCTCGTAGAGCAACGCATTAGCAATGGCGATCGCGGCCTGGCTCCCTAGCATCGTCAGCACGTCCTGGTCCTCGGTCGTGAAGCCGCCCTCGCGGTTCAGCACGGTGAGGGAACCGATGGCGCTCTCGTTCGAAAGAAGCGGCACGATGAGCGCGTTGTCCGCGTGCAGCAGCGACAACACGTCCTCGGTCCCCACCTGCTCCAGGATGTTCTCCGTCATCTTCGCTTCGCAGGAGTGGACCGCCTGCCCGTGGTAGCCGATCCCCATCTGGAATTTCAGCTTTTCTTTAAGGGATTCGTCGACGCCCACCATCGCCTCGGCCACGAACTCATCGGAGGCCGCGTCCAGCAGGAACACCACGCACGACTTAGCGCCCACCAGCCGAGCCGCCTGCGCGACCACGACCGAGCAGGTGCTCTGGAGACTCAGGCTCTGGCTGATCGCTTTCCCGGCTTCCAGCAACGCCGCAAGCTGGTGGGTCGCCTGCTCCACCTTTCGCCGCAGGCTCACCTCGTGCTGTTGCAGCTCCGTATTCGCCAGCTCCAGCTCGTGGATGAGCCGACGGTTCTCGCGAGCGAGCATGCGACTTTCGATCCCGCGCTCGATCGCCTTGGCCGTCTCCCAGAGGTCGAACGGCTTCGTGATGTAGTCGTAGGCGCCCTGGCGGAGCGCGTCGATGGCGGTCGTCGTCGAAGCGTAGCCGGTGATCAAGATAACGCAGGTGTCCTTGTCGGCCGCCTTCGCCGCCCGGACCACCTCGAGCCCGTCCGTCCCCGGGAGATTGATGTCGGTGAGGACGAGGTCGAACTTCTCCGACGTCACCTTCGCGATGGCCTCGTCGCCGTTCCCGCACGACACGACCTCGTACCCTTGCTGCGTCAGAAGGTCCTGGAAGATCTGGACGACTTGATCTTCGTCGTCCACGACCAGGATCTTCGCGCGCGGCTGAGGCTCCGCCTGAGGCGGCGTCATCGCGTCCTTTTGGAGTTCCGTCGACACGTCGTTGGCTCCGTCCGTCCTTTGTCCTTGCCCTTAGTGAACCACCGGCTCGTTGACCGAGCCCGGATCCGTACCCGTACGCGCCACCGGGGCTTCCTTCGCCCGCAGAAGCGCCATTTCCGCCCTCGTGCCGAGCGACGCCGAATCGCTCGCGTCGGCCGGGAAGGTGGCCACGCCGACATTCACAGTCACGCCGCGACGGCGCGACGACGTGGTATGGCGCTCCACCGCACTCCGAAGCCGCTCCGCCGCGACCAACGCCTCGGTCGCTCCCGTATGCGGCAACAGGATGCGGAACTCGTCACCCGAGTAGCGCGCCACGCAATCGGTCCCGCGCGACGCCTGCT
>JANMQV010000083.1:0-23613 GCA_031370645.1 Candidatus Eiseniibacteriota bacterium
CTGTTTGATCTCCTTCAGGCGCTGCATTCCCCGGCCGAGCGCGTCTTCGGTGCGTTCCTTACCTTCATCCGCATTCAAAAAGTTGAGATACGTGCCGCCCGTCGAGAATGATTTGAGATCGTTCCACGCGTCGCGCGCCCAGGCGGTGTGGATCGCGTCTTCGCTCGCCTCCTCCCAGGAAGCGGTCATGTTGAGCACGTAGCGCGCATCCCGGTTTCCGACCGCCGAGTGGCTCTCCTCGACTTTGTTCAGGGCTCCCGCCACATGGAAGAGGACAGCCGCCGAGTGGGGTGAGCGAATCTTTTCGCCATGCACCATCAGGCGTTCGCAGAGTGCGGGTTCGATGCGAGCGATGTACTCGCTCTTCCAGTAGTAGCGGCGGCCCTTCGGCTGCGTCCCGTCGAGGAGCGCTTGCATCTGGGCGTAGGGGCGGCGAACGAGAATGTCTCCGACCGGTTTCCCGAACGCCTTGATGGGGGCGACCGCCTTCTCAGCCTCCTGGGGATTGCCGCTGTGGCAGGCCACGATCGCCACGATCGGTTTTCCGTGCATCTCCTTCGGAAGCCACGGCGCAGGGGGCGCCGGCCGGAGGAGGAGGACGAGCGTCATTTCGGACGGCGCCTTCTCGGCGAGCGTTCGATAGAGCTCCAGCACCGCGGGCGCCTCGCTCACCGGCCACGCCACCACGCCGCCGACGATTTCCGGACCGACGGGGTAGAGCGTGTAGTCGATTCCGGTCACGACGCCGAAGTTCCCGCCGCCGCCGCGAAGTCCCCAGAAGAGATCGGCGTTCTCCTCGGCGCTCGCCCGCACGACGTTGCCCTCGGCGGTCACGAGGTCCATCCCGATCACATTGTCCGACGACCACCCCCAGCGGCGCGTGAGGTAGCCGAAACCGCCGCCCAGCGTGAGACCCGTGATTCCGGTGGCGGAGACAAAGCCGAGGACGGCCGCGAGTCCGTGTACCTGCGTCTCGCGATCGAGGTCCCCGAGCAAACACCCCGCCTGCGCGTGCGCGATCTTCCGCTTCGGGTCGACCCAAACCCCGCGCATGAGCGACAGGTCGAGCATGAGGGCGCCGTCGGCCGTGGCGAGTCCGGCAATGTTGTGGCCGCCGCCCTTGATGCAGAGCAGGAGCCCGTTTTCGCGCGCGAACTTCACGCTCGCGATGACGTCGCCGACGCCGCGGCAGCGCGCCACCAAGGCGGGTCTCCGGTCGATCATCGCGTTCCAGACGGTCCTGGACTCGTCATAGCCGGCGTCGCCGGGCGAGAGCAGCGGTCCGCGCAAGCGCGCGCGGAATCCGTCCACGAGTTCCTGTTTCAGGTCGATGGCGCTGCCGTCGAGTGTCATCGCGTTCATGGCTCAGTTAGCTCCTTTGGGGGTGGATCTCCATTTCGTAGTAAACGCTATGGGGGTCCTCACGGTATTCCCCGAACGGCGGCCTTCGCCGAAAACCGAATCGCTCGTAAAGGCCGATGGCTTCCTGCTGATAGATTCCCGTTTCGAGGCGGAGGATCCGCACCTCTCGCCCTTGCGAGTATTCAACCAATCGCCGCAACAGCGCCTTGCCCAATCCCAAGCCACGATAGGCGGGCCGCACGTACGTGCGTTTGACTTCGCCGTACTCCGTGCCGAACAGCTTCAGGCCACCGCACGCCGCGGGTTCGCCTTCGTGCCGCACGACGAAGAAGGCAACGCCCTCCCGCACCAACTGGTCGATGCTGAAGGCGTGGCGGCTCTCGTCGGGGTACGGATGCTGATGCAGATGCGTATCCAGCTCGGCGAGGAGCCGGACCGCATCGGGAGAATCGGGCCGCTCCTCTACGATCGCGATCGGCATTCCGAGAGCCTAAACGATCACACTGGGCGCGCCAATGGCCGGTGGATTTCGAACCGCCTGCATGGTAAACTTCACCCTGCGTAGCGCCACAGAGGCACTGCGCCGCATCAGACCCTTCAAACTAGTTCTGCGAGACTAGAAAGGGGCCTGCCGCCGCAGCCGGCAAACCGGCCGCCGCGTCAGCGACAGCGTGCCGTACGTCACGCCGCACCCCTTTCCGGCTCGGAAAGGGGTTTTTTCATGGCCGCCGAAGGCAGCGTCGAGAACATCCGAGAGAAGGCGGAAATCATTGACGCCGAAGCACTTGGGCGCGCGATTACCCGCATCGCTCACGAAATCATCGAGCGGAACCTGGGAGCCAAGGGGATCGTCCTGGTGGGCATCCGCCGCCGAGGGGTGCCGCTGGCCCACCGGATCGCCTCAAAGATCGAGGAGTTCGAGGGGCACGCCGTCCCGGTGGGAGCCCTCGACATCACCCTCTACCGCGACGACCTCCAGACCATCTCCCACCAGCCGGTCGTCGGCCAGACCGACATCCCGACCACCATCGACGACAAAGTCGTGGTCCTCGTGGACGACGTCCTCTTCACGGGGCGCACCGTTCGCGCCGCGCTCGACGAACTGATCGACTTCGGCCGCCCGCGCTCCATCCAACTCGCGGTTATCGTCGATCGCGGGCACCGCGAAATTCCGATTCGCGCCGACTTCGTCGGCAAGAACGTTCCCACCTCGCGCCGCGAGGTCATCAAGGTCAAGGTGAAGGAGATCGACGGCCACGACGGCGTGACGATCGGGGAGCTCCTGTCATGATCGGCAACCGAAAAGACCTTCTCGGCCTCGAGGATCTCAAGGCGGAGGAGATCGTCAGCATTCTCGACACCGCGCGCACCATGCGAGAGGTGCTCGATCGCCCCATCCCCAAGGTGCCCTCGCTCCGCGGCCTCACGGCGGCAAATCTCTTCTTCGAGGCGAGCACGCGGACGCGCCTGTCGTTCGAACTCGCTGAGAAGCGCCTTTCGGCCGACACGGTCAACTTCCAGACGTCCGGATCGAGCGTCTCGAAGGGCGAGACGCTCCGCGACACGGCGGCGAACATCGAGGCGATGGGGATTCACCTCGTCGTGATCCGCCACCAGGCTTCGGGAGCGCCGCACTACCTGGCGAAGGTGCTCAAGGCTGGCGTCATCAACGCGGGCGACGGCACGCACGAGCACCCGACGCAGGGGCTTCTCGATATCTTCACCATGCGGGAGCACAAGAAGAAGATCGAAGGGCTCCGCGTGGCGATCCTCGGCGACATTCTCCACAGCCGCGTGGCACGGTCGAACATCTGGGGCCTGACGAAACTCGGCGCGAAGGTAACGATCGCCGGGCCGAGCACCATGATGCCGGCGGAAGTGGAGCGCTTCGGCGTGACGGTGGCGAAGAGCGTGGACGAGGCGATCGAAGGGGCGGACGTCGTGAACATCCTCCGCATTCAGTTGGAACGGCAGCGCGCCGGGCTCTACCCGTCCCTCAAGGAATACTCCCGAGTCTACGGCGTGACGCGCGAACGGCTCCGCCTCGCGAAGCCCGACGTCCTCGTGATGCACCCCGGGCCGATGAACCGCGGTGTGGAGATCGCGCAGGACGTTGCCGACGGCGACAACTCGGTCATCCTGGAACAAGTCACGAACGGCGTCGCCGTCCGGATGGCCGTCCTCTACTTGCTCGCCGGCCAGAAGGCCACCGGCGAAGCCGCGACAGAAACCCCGAACGTGGAGGCTCCGAAGCGCCATGACGAACCCACTCTGTCTCCGCGGCGGTAGGATCGTCGACCCCGCGCGGGGGATCGATCGCGTCCAGGATCTCTGGATCGAAAACGGCAAGATTGCCGGCCTGGGCGAGGACGCCCCGGCGGCGCTCCGGAATAGGAAGGACGTCGAGATCGTAGACGTGAAGGGGGCGGTGGTCGCCCCGGGCCTCGTCGACATCCACGTCCATCTCCGCGAGCCGGGACAAGAAGAGAAGGAGACGATCGAAACCGGATCGCGCTCCGCGGCGCGCGGCGGCTTCACGACCGTCGCCTGCATGCCGAATACCTCGCCGCCGCTCGACGACCGCCCTCGGATCGAGTACGTCGTCCGACGCGCCGCGGCCTCGGCCGCCTGCCGAGTTCTCCCGATCGCGGCGGTCACCGTCGGCCAGATGGGCGAGTCGCTCGTGGAATTCGAAGACCTGGTGAACGCCGGCGCGGTCGCGTTCACGGACGACGGGAAGCCGGTGAAGAACGCCGAAATCATGCGTCGCGCGCTGGAACTGACGAAGCCGCTCGGGGTGCCCATCATTCAGCACGCCGAGGATCCCGATCTGAAGGGGAGCGGCGTCGTTCACGAAGGGTGGGTCTCGACGCGCGTCGGCCTGAAGGGGATTCCCGACATCGCCGAGAGCGTCATGGTCGCTCGGGACATGCTGCTGGCCGACGTGACAGGCGGGCGGGTTCACGTAGCCCACATGAGCGCGGGGCGCACGGTGGAAGTCCTCCGCTGGGCGAAGGCGCGCGGGATCGCCATGACGGGCGAGACGACGCCGCATCACCTGGTTCTCACGGACGAGGCGGTGGCGACGTACGACACGAACACCAAGATGAATCCGCCGCTTCGAACGGCCCGCGATCGCGAGGCGCTCATTCAGGGCGTTGTGGACGGCACGATCGATTGCCTGGCGACCGATCACGCGCCGCACACGGACATCGAGAAGGACGGCGACTTCGATAGCGCGCCGTTCGGGATCGTCGGGCTCGAGACGGCGCTCGGGCTCTACATGAAGGCGCTTGTCGAGCCGAAGCACCTCTCGCTCGGCGAGCTGATCCTTCGCATGACGCGGAATCCGCTGAGCGTCCTCGGGCGCGACGGCGGAACGCTGGCGGCGGGAGCCGACGCCGACGTCACGATTTTCGATCCGGCGCAGCGCTGGACGGTTCGGGCGTCGGAATTCGCCTCCAAAGCGCGAAATATGCCGTTCGAAGGATGGGAACTATCTGGAAAGATTCTGATCACCTTGGTCGGAGGGCGCGTCACCTACCGCGCGGAATCGCTGGCTGGGAGCGCCCGATAGAGCGACGCCAGCGCGTCATAGGCGGCGCCGAGGGCGCGTGGTACGATCGGGGTCTCATGCGTACCCCGAAAGCGGGGCCCCTCGGCCTCGGCCTACTTGGCCTCGTCATCCTCATCTCCGGTTGTGCCTACTTCAACACCTTCTACCTCGCGAAGAAGTACTACAAAGAGGCCCGGAAGGCGCAGGAGCGGAGTGTCCTCGAATCTGTCGCGCCCGAGGCGTCGGCCAAGTACGAGATGAGCATCCGACAAAGCCAGAAGGTGCTCACCGACTACGGCAAGAGCAAATGGGCCGACGACGCGCTCTTTCTGCAGGGCGCGGCCACCTACGGCAAGGGTGACTACATCGTCGCGATCCGGCGGCTCGAGGAGTTTCAGGACCGCTTCCCGACGAGTCCCTTCCTCCCCGAGGCGCGGCTCATCCGAGGCATGGCGCACCTGAAGCGCCGCGACTATGCGGAGGCCGACTCGATCTTCGAGGCGTGCGATCGGGACTATCCGAAACTCGAACGACGCGCGGAACTCTATTTCTACGCCGGCGAATCGCGAGCCGCGCAGCGGGAGTACGGCCGGGCGCTGACCTGGTACGCGCGCGCGGTGGAATCGTCGAATTCGAGGCGGGAGCGCTCGGACTACCTCCGGAGAACCGGCGACGCCCTGCTGGCGAGCAGCCGGCCCGACAGCGCGATCGACGTCTTCGCCGAGGCCCTTCACTCCGAGGAGCGCTCCAAGTACCGGCTCGACCTGGCACTCCGGCGCGCCGAGGCGCTCCGCGACTTGAAGCGCTACGACGACGCGCTCGCGCTCCTCACGCAGTGGCGGCCGAACGCCATCGCGGAGAAGCGCGAGGGCGAACTGATGCTCCGCTTGCACGACGTGCAGGCGCGGCTCGGGAGGACGCAGGAAGCCATCACCGGCTACCGGCGCCTCATCGAGGCGGCGCCCACTACGCCCGTCGCGGCCGACGCGCAGTTTCGAATCGGATACCTCTACGAATCGTCCCTGAACGACTATGATGGCGCGGCGAAGGAATACGAAAAGTTGAAGTCAGGTCCTCCTTCGGAATTCCAAACGCAGGCGAGCCGCCGCTCGCAGGGCCTGACCGCCCTGAAGAAGTATCGCGAGTCGCTGGGCGCCGACACGACACAGGCCAAGGCCCGCTCCGCATTTCTGTTGGCGGAGCTCTACTACTTTCAATTGGACCGACCCGATTCGGCCCTCCTCCAGTACTCCAGCGTCGAATCGCAGTATCCGCAGAGCGTCTACGCACCGAAGTCGGCGTACGCGCGGCTCTGGATCACCGCGCTCGACCGCTCCGATACCCTCGCGGTGCGCGCGATGACCGACAACATGGCCGCGCGTTATCGAGGGACGCGCTTCGCGGAGTCGGCGCTCTACTTCTGGAAGGGATGGAGCGGCGTGACCGACTCGCGGACGGCACTGCTCGATTCGCTCCTCGCGAACCCTGACACGACCGGGGCGTCGCGCTTCGCGCCCGAAGAAACGGACGCGGCGACGAGCCTCGTTCCGACCTCCAGCGCGCCCGACTCCGGATACACCGTGCCGCCCGAGGCCATGAACCTGCTCACAGCCCGCCGTGCGGCGATCCTCAGCCAGAGCCGGCCCGGCGCGACGCGCCCGATTCCTCAACGCCCGATGTCGCCCGGCGATTCGCTTCACGCCGCGCACATGGAAGCGCTCCGAAAGGCGCGCGCCGATTCGCTCGGTGCGGCGCCTCCCGATTCGAATTCATCAACCAAGCCCGCGAGTCCGACGCCCGCCGCGGCGCCAGCGGATTCCACTCCCGTCAACGTCATCACACCCCAACGATGAATCAAGTCGATTGCACCGTCTTGGAGAACCGCGAGCTGACGAAGGGGAACTTCCTCCTCACGCTTCGGGTGCCGCGCCAGTTCGGAAAGCCGCAGCCGGGACAGTTCGTTCACTTGAAACTCTCGCCCGACGGAGAGCCGTTGCTCCGCCGTCCGTATAGCCTCGAGGGATACTTCGAGCATCGCGGGGTTCGCGCGGTCCGCATCTACTACTCCGTCGTCGGCCGCGGGTCGCGCATTCTCGCCGCCCAGCCGAAGGGACGCACCCTCGATCTCATCGGGCCCTTGGGCGTCGGGTTTACGCCCGCTCCGAAGCGGACCGCGATTCTCGTGGCGGGCGGTCGCGGCGTGGCGCCGCTCCTCTTTCTCTCCCGGCGGCTCGCCGAGAAGAAGCGCCCCTACGTCTTCCTCTTCGGCGCCCGTTCGAAGGATGAGCTCTACGGCGTGAGGGAGATCAGGAAGGGGCGCCTCCACCTCGCCACCGACGACGGTTCGGTCGGCTATGAGGGAAGCGTCCTCGATCTCCTGGCACGCGAGTGGAAGGAACACGCGCACACGCCGCAGACAGCCGAGATCTTCACCTGCGGGCCGCACGGATTGCTTCATGCCATCGCCGACTTCGCGCGAGAGCGCGGCATTCGCTGCGAGGCTTCGCTCGAAGGGCCGATGGCCTGCGCTGTCGGTGCCTGCCGCGGCTGCCCGATTCCGCTTCGGCCCGAAAACGACATGGGGCGCTATCCCGCCATGTGCGTCGAAGGGCCCGTTTACGACGCGACGGTCGTCGATTGGGAGCGGTTGCCATGACGCCCGCCACGAAGCCCGACCTCCGGGTCACCATCGGCTCCCTGGAGCTCCGCAATCCGATCCTCGTGGCTTCCGGCATCATCGGATTCGGTAAGGAATACGAGCGGCTCGTCGATCTCGAGCGGATCGGCGGGATTGTCACGAAGACCGTGACGCTTCGTCCCCGCGCCGGGAATCCGCCGCCGCGCGTGGTCGAGACGTCCGCCGGCATGCTCAACTCGATCGGCATCGAGAATCCCGGCCTCGCCGGCTACTTCGAGGAAAAGGTTCCGATTCTTCGAGAACTCCCCTGCGCCCGAATCGTGTCCGTGGAAGGGGAGAACGTCGAAGAGTTTCAGGAACTCGTGCGCGGCGTCGATTCCTCGGGCGTCGCCGACGCGATCGAGGTGAACATCTCCTGCCCGAACGTCGGCCCGCACGGGTTGCGCTACTCGACGGACGCCGGAATGGCTCGCGAGGTGATGACCGCGATCCGGCCGCTCACGAAACTGCCGCTCATCGCCAAACTGACGCCGAACGTGACACGCATCGCTGAAATCGCCGAAGCCTGCGAACGCTGCGGCGCCGACGCGATCTCGGTCGTGAACACGTTCGTCGGAATGGCGGTCGACTCTCGAAATCGAAAGCCGATTCTCGGCACCGTCCTGGGCGGGCTCTCCGGCCCGGCCATCAAACCGCTCGCTCTCGCGAAGGCGTGGGAAGTGGCGCAGGCGGTCGATATCCCGCTCGTCGGCATGGGCGGCATCGCAAGTCCCGCCGACGCGATCGAATTCCTCTTGGTCGGATGCACGGCCGTGGAGATTGGAACCGCCCTGTTCGCCGATCCGGGACTCCCGGAGGCGTGCGTGAGCGGCTTGTCGGACTACATCCGCGCCCTGGGGGAGCGCTCCGTCGACGCCGTGCTGGGCGCGATGGAGGTCCCCGCCGGCCGCGGGCCCATTCGCGCCGGGAAGGCGCGGCGTGAGGCCGCGCGCCACGCGCGGCGCTCGGGAGAGAAGCCGTGACCCAACCCCTCGGCGTCCGCGACCGCCTCATTGTCGCGCTCGATCAGCCCGATTTGCCGCGCGCGCTCGCGCACGTGGATCGAATCGGCGAGTCGGTCCTCTGGTACAAGGTCGGGCTGCAACTTTTCGCCGCCGCGGGTCGCGACGCGATCCGGGCGATGGCCGACCGGGGAAAAAAGATCTTCCTCGATCTCAAACTTCACGACATCCCGGCGACGGTGGAGAAGGCCGTGTTGGCACTCGAAGGGCTCCCCGTGTCGCTTCTCACGATTCACGCGGCGGGCGGGCCGGAGATGATCGCCGCGGCGGCGCGCGCCGCGCGCGCCATCGGCCCGAAGAGCGGATCCGGCACGGGAGGCAGCGCGCCGCGAATCCTCGCGGTCACGATGCTCACGAGTCTCGACGGCACCGAGATCCCGTCGCTTTGGAACCCGGGCACGACTCTCGAAGAGAAAGTGCTCGGGCTAGCGCACATGGCGCGCGAGTCGGGCGCCGACGGCGTCGTCGCCTCGCCGCAGGAACTCGCGGCGCTCCGCGGCGCGCTCCCTTCTCCCTTTCTCATCGTCACCCCCGGCATTCGCGGCCCCCACGACGCATCGCACGACCAGAAACGAACGCTCTCCCTACCGGAAGCCTTCGCCCGAGGCGCCGACTTCGTCGTGGTGGGAAGGCCGATACTCGAAGCGAGCGATCCCCAAGGCGCGGTCGCCGCGTTCGAGGCGTCGGTCGCCGCCCTGGCATCCTCCGAGAGGACGAATTCATGAAAGTCTTGGTCACCGGAGTCACCGGGTTCGCCGGCAGTCACCTGGTGGACTACATGCTCACGCTCCCGAACGTGGAGATTCATGGAATCCTCCGCTGGCGGAGCCGCACGGAGAACATCGAGCACTTCCGCGACAAGGTCTCGTTCTCGGAGTGCGATCTGCGCGATGCGTCATCGGTTCGCGATGTGATCGAGGCGGTGCGCCCCGATCGCATTTTCCACCTGGCGGCGCAGTCGTTCGTGCCGACCTCGTGGACGGCGCCCACCGAGTCGCTCGTCACGAACATCATCGGCCAGTTGAATATCTTCGAGGCCGTGAAGAAGACCAGTCTGAAACCACGCATCCAGCTCGCCTGCTCGAGCGAGGAGTACGGTCTGGTGCACGAGAATGAATTGCCGATTCGTGAAACGAATCCGCTTCGCCCCCTCTCGCCCTACGCGGTGAGCAAGGTCGGCCAGGACATGCTCGGGTACCAGTACTTCAAGTCGTTCGGCCTCCACGTCATTCGGACGCGCGGCTTCAACCACGAGGGCCCGCGCCGCGGCCCTGTCTTCGTCTGCTCCGATTTCGCGAAGCAGATCGCGGACATCGAGAAGGGGCGGAGGGCGCCGGTCGTGCGGGTCGGGAATCTCGACGCGCGCCGCGACTTCACCGACGTGCGCGACATCGTTCGCGGGTACTGGCTGGCGCTGGAGAAGGGCGTGGCGGGCGAGGAGTACAATCTCTGCTCCGGCAAGGCATGGGTCATCAAGGATATGCTCGACTATTTGCTCTCACTCTCGACCGCGACGATCAAGATCGAGGCCGACGCCACGCGGCTTCGCCCCTCCGACGTGCCGGTCCTCCTGGGAGACGCCGCCAAGTTCAAGAAGGCGACCGGCTGGGAGCCGACCATCCCGTTCGAGCAGACTCTGAAAGACATGCTCGCCTACTGGCGCGAGCGGTAGACGTTGCGTCTCTTTGTCACCGGGGTGTCCGGCTTCGTCGGACGCCACCTTCTGGAGTCGTGGGGGCCGGGCGCCGAGTTCCATGGCGCCGACCGGGTACCGCTCGACGCCACGCCCGGCGGCTCCGCGCTCGAAGGGCGGCTAGCGTCGTATCGCGCGCTCGACGTCACCGACGCGGTCGCCATGGCGGTGGCGGTTCGGGAGATTCGTCCCGACGTCGTGATCCACCTGGCGGCCCAGTCATCGGGCGCGGCCTCGCTGGTCGATCCCGTAGGGACCTATCGAGCGAACGCGCTCGGGGCGCTCCATCTGCTGGAAGCGGTCCGCGAAGGAGCGCCTGAAGCGACCTTGCTCCTCATCGGCTCCGCCGACGCGTACGGATCGGGCGGCGCGAGCGAGCGCATCCGCGAGGACGCGCCCTTTCGCCCGCGGAATCCTTATGGCTTGAGCAAAGCGGCTCAGGACGCGCTCGGCGCGCTCTACGCAGAAATCTACGGACTCCGTGTCGTCCGCACGCGCACCTTCTCCCACACCGGGCCGGGGCAGCGGCCGCAGTTCGCGCTTGCGGCGTTCGCCGAGCAGATCGCCCGCGTGGACGCCGGCGTTCAGCCCCCAGAGATCAAGGTGGGCACACTCGAAAGCGTGCGGGAGTATGGCGACGTCCGGGACGTCATCGCGGCCTATCGCGCGCTCGTCGAGCGGGGCGAACCGGGCGAGGCCTATAATGTCTGCACGGGGGAGGGGCACCGCCTTCGAGACCTGCTCGATCGGCTCCTGAAGCTCGCGGGCGTCGAGGCGAATGTTGTCTCCGATCCATCGCGGGTCCGGACGCACGACGTCGATCACGTGGTGGGGGATCCCGCCAAGATCGCGGCGCGAACCGGCTGGGCGCCGCACATTCCATTGGAACGCACGCTGACCGATCTCTACCAGGACGCCCGGGCGCGCGTACGCCGCGAAACGGGCCGCTGAGGAACCGATGCGAATCGTCGTCGTAGGAACGGGATTCGTGGGCCTCGTTACCGGTGCCGGGTTTGCCGACTTCGGGAACGAAGTGCTCTGCGTCGATGTCGATCCCGCGAAGATCTCGAAACTCGAACGGGGCCAGATCCCCTTCTACGAGCCGGGGCTCCTGGACCTCGTAGCGCGAAACGTTCGCGAACGGCGCCTCCGCTTCGGCACGTCGCTCGAAGAGGCGACGAAGTGGGGCGAGGTCATCTTCCTCTGCGTCGGCACCCCGTCTGGCCCGCGCGGCGAAGCCGACCTGAGCCAGGTCTTCGCCGCGGCGAAAACGATCGCGGGCGCCCTCCCGAGTCACCGCCTCATCGTGCAGAAGAGCACGGTCCCCGTCGGGACGAACGAGCGGCTCTTCGCCTTCATCAAGAAGCAGGCGAAGCGCGGCGCCAAATTCGACGTCGCCTCGAATCCGGAATTCCTGCGTGAGGGGACGGCGGTCGATAACTTCATGCGCCCGGACCGAATCGTGATCGGCGCCGACACCCCGAAGGCGAGGACGATGCTTCGCGATCTCTACCGGCCGCTCTACCTCATCGAAACACCGGTGGTCGTGACGAGCGTTCGAACGGCGGAACTGATCAAGTACGCCTCGAACGCGTTCCTGGCGACGAAGATCTCCTTCATCAACGAGATGGCCAATCTGGCCGACGCGCTCGGCGCCGACGTCCACGACGTCGCGAAGGCGATGGGACTCGACCGCCGCATCGGACCGAAGTTCCTCCACCCAGGCCCCGGCTACGGCGGCTCGTGCCTTCCCAAAGATACGATGGCGCTCCGGCACTTCGCGTCGGACGTCGGCGTGCCGATGCGGGTCGTCGGCGCCTCCATCGAGGCCAACGACGCGCAGCTCGACGTGGCGGTGGAAAAGGTGCGTTCGCTCTTGAAGGGGCGCGCCCCCCACACGGTGGCCGTGCTCGGGCTCTCCTTCAAACCGGAGACCGACGACATGCGGGCCGCCCCCTCGCTCGGCATCATTCAGGCGCTGCGGCGTCGGAAGGCGCACGTCCGGGTGTACGATCCGGTCGTTCGGGAGACGACCCCGGGCGCACCGAAGAACGTCCTCTACGCGGCGAACGCGTACGACGCGGCCAAGGGAGCCGACGTGCTGGTCATCGTGACCGAGTGGAACGAGTTCCGGCGGCTCGATCTCGTCCGCATCCGCCGCGTGATGCGCCGGAGAGCGATCGTCGATCTGCGCAACGTCTACGACCCTCAAGCGGTTCGCCGTTTGGGTTTCGCCTACACATCGGTCGGGAGGCCGGCATGAAGCTGATCCAGGGTGTTACCGTGAAACCGCTCCGGTTGATCCCGGACGAACGCGGCTATTTGATGGAGATGCTCCGAAGCGACGATCCCTTCTTCCAGAAATTCGGCCAGTGCTACGTCTCGGTGGCCTATCCGGGCGTGGTGAAGGGATGGCACTACCACAAGAAGCAGACCGATCACTTTGTGATCGTGAAGGGAATGATGAAGGTCGTGCTCTACGACGAGCGCGACGGGTCGCCCACGAAAGGCCAGATCAACGAGTTCTTCATGGGCGAGAAGAATCCGGTCTTGGTCGTGATTCCGAACGGCGTCTGGCACGGGATGAAGTGCATCGGCACCGAGCCGGCCATGCTCATCAATACGCCGACCGAGTCGTACCACTACGCCGATCCGGACGAAGTGCGGGCCGATCCCCACAAGAGCCACATTCCGTACGACTGGTCGCGAAAGGACGGATAGAACGAGCATGGCGAAGGGCCTCGATCTCTCCCGCTCGCGCGTCCTCGTCACCGGGGGCGCCGGTTTCATCGGCTCGAACTTCGTGCACCACCTCCACCGCGCGGCGCCGCAGGCGGGGATCACGGTGCTCGACAAGCTGACGTACGCGGGGAATCCGGCGAATCTGGAGCCGATCCGGAACGATCCCGGCTTCCGATTCGTGAAGGGCGACATCTGCGACGACGCGGCCGTGAAGGACGCGATGGCGGAATGCGACATCGTCGTGAATTTCGCGGCCGAGACGCATGTCGATCGTTCCATCGAGAGCCCGAAGGACTTCATCCTGACCGACACGATCGGCGTCTACGTCCTCCTGGAGGAGGCGAGACGCGCCGGGGTGAAGCGCTTCGTGCAGATCTCGACGGACGAGGTCTACGGCGAGATCCTCACCGGCGAAGCGACCGAGGAATCGCCGCTCCTCGCGCGAAATCCCTACTCGGCGTCGAAGATCGGCGGCGATCGCCTGGCCTACGCCTACTTCGCCACCTACGGCACGCCGACCATCGTCACGCGATGCAGCAACAACTACGGGCCGTACCAATTCCCGGAAAAACTGATTCCCCTCTTCGTGACGAACGCCATCGAAGGGAAAGAACTTCCGGTTTACGGCACGGGCACGAACGTTCGTGACTGGATCCACGTGGAGGATCACTGCCGCGCGCTCGTCGCGCTCCTCGAGGCAGACGACGTGGAGGGAAAGACGTTCAACATCGCGGGCGGGAACGAACGCTCCGTGCTCCAGATCGCGGCGGCGATCCTGAATCAGTTGAAGAAGCCGTCCACGCTGTTGAATCACGTGAAGGACCGACCCGGCCACGATCGCCGCTACGCCATCGACGCGTCGCGCCTCGCCGCGGCCACCGGATTCCGACCCGCCACGCCGTTCGAGAAGGGGATCGCCGACACGATCGACTGGTACGTCTCCCGCCGCGACTGGTGGGAGTCGATCCGCTCGGGCGAGTTCCGCCAGTACTACGAACGGACCTACGGGTCCCGCTAACAAGCGCCCCTCGTGCGCCGGCTCGTAAGATCCACCGCGATCCTCGGGCTCGGCTCGATCGCCGCGGTCGTCGCCGCGATCTTCCGCTCGAAGATCCTCGCCTCCTGGCTCGGGCCCGAGGGGACCGGGCTCCTCGCGCAGCTCTCCACGCTGACGGCGGTGCTCGTCCCGCTCGCCACGCTCGGCATCGGGAGCGGTCTCGTCACGCTCATCGCCGAGGCGCGCTCCCGAAACGACGTGGAGCGGATTCGCCGGGTGGAGGCCGCGGGACGGACGATCGCGTGGGCGTTGGGAGGCGGGCTCGCCCTCGGCGCGATCATTCTTTCTCCGTGGCTCGCGAAGGGGATCTTTCGCGACTCCTCCTTCGCCTGGGCCGTGGCGCTCGGTGCGGCGTCGGTTCCGTTCTCCGCCGTGGCGTCGGTTCGGATCTCCATGCTCCAAGGGCACGAGGCCGTCCGCTCGAACGCGATCCTCAGCACGACGATCGCCCTCGCGGGAATCGCCACGATCGTCCCGCTCGCCTACTTCTTCGGCGTGCGCGGCGCGGTGGCGCAGTTGGTTGTCATCACCGCCATTTGGGCCTGGTGGGCCGGGCGGCTCCTGGCGCCGCACACGGCACCCGGTCCCCGGCCGTGGGGTGTCGATCGTTCCCTCTGGCGTCCGCTTCTCCGCTACGGCATCGCGGCGCTCATGGTGGGGCTCTCCTCCACGCTCACACTGCTCGTGCTCCGCTCCATCCTCGTTGGAAGGCTCGGACTCGCGCAGAACGGGATTTACCAGGTTTGCGTCGGCGTCTCCGGAATGGTGATGCCGCTCATCCTCAACTCGATCACCGCCACGGTCTGGCCAGAGATCGCGTCGAAGACGCGCGATGAGGACGCGGCCGAGCCGATGCGAAGCGCGGTCCGTCTCGGGTTTCTCCTCACGACGGCGATCCTCTCGGGACTCCTCATCGGGGCGCCCATTTGGGTCCCGCTCTTCTATTCCGGGAGGTTCGTTCCCGCGCTCGATCTCCTGCCGATCCAATTCCTCGGCGATTACTTCCGCTGCGCGGCATGGATGTTCGGCATCTGGCTCGTGCCGCGCGAGCGCCTCCGCCCGTGGGTTCTCTTCGATCTCGTCTACGGCGCCTCGCTGCTCGTGGCGTTCCTGATCCTTGTGCCGCGGCTCGGATTGAAGAGCGTAGTGATCGCCTACACCATCGCGCACATCACGCACGCGGTGCTCCACTACTGGCTGGCGCGCCGCCGCGTTAAGTTCCGGCTCGGGCCGGCGAACCGACGGCTCCTGCTCGCGTCGTTCGCGCTCCTCGCGGGGCTGGCCGTCTGGACTCCGAAGACGCTGCCCCAAGTCGGGCTGGGCATGGTGGCATGGGTGGTCTGGACACTCCTCGTCGTGCGGCCGCACGAGTGGCAGGGGATCTGGCGGCGCGCGAAGGGGTTCCTGCCCGGCGGCCGAGCGGCGTGACGCCGCCGCCAGGGGAGAATCGACCCCCCGGAGCCGGCGATTCGCGGGGCTTTCCACGGGGCGCGACGCGTGGCATCATGGAACGCTTGAAACCAATGCGAAATCGTTCGTTCCAGCCCTGGCCGCGGTATCTGGCCCTCCTCCAAATGGGGCTTTTAGCGCTGCTCGCCGTTTCGGCGCCGCCGTTCACGCGTGCCGCCATGAGCGCGAACGGCGCCGACCCGAGCGCCGCGGCAGCCGCGAATGCGCCGGTCGCCTCGGGCGATGTCCCTGCGTTCGCCGGCCGAGTCGACCTCGATACCTATCGGGTCGGGCCGGGGGACGAATTCGCCTTCCGCTCTTCCGATCTCCTCGACCCCAAGATTCTCCGCGTCGGCCCGACCGGCGAGATCATTCTTCCCGATGCCGGCTCGATTGCGGTCGCGGGGTTGACGCTCCGTGAAATGGAAGCGCGCGCGCGCGAAATCCTCCGTCCCTTCATTCGCGGAAAGGGCTTCGTTCTGACCCTGGCCCGGCCGAGGCGATTCCGCGCGGTCGTGGTTGGGGACGTCGTTCGCCCCGGCGCGGTGCTCGTGCAGGCGCCGGTCCGTGCCTCCGACGCGATCGAGGCGGCGGGAGGTGTGGGCCCGGGTGGCGCGCGGCGTGGCATCGCCATTCTTCGCGGCGCCGACTCGGTCTGGGTCGACTTGGTCCGTTTCGAGCGGACCGGAGATCTCGACGTGAACCCGCTCGTCTTCGAGACCGACGTGATTCTCGTTCCGCCGTCGGTCCGGCATGTCGAGATCATGGGCGCGGTCGCTCATCCGGGCTGGTACGACCTGGCTCCCGGAGACCGCGCGAGCACGCTGATCGCGGTCGCCGGCGGGCTCCTGGCCCGTGCCGCACGCGATCGGATCACGCTCAGCCGCCAATCGGATCCCCGGCATCGGGAGGAGTTCTCCGTCGCGGCACCACCCGCGGGCGGAAGCGGAAGCGTAACCGGCGACCCGGCCCTCGTGGGCGGCGATCGCCTCCTGGTGCCCGAACGTGCTCATGGGGAGGAGAGCGCTCGCGTCGAGATCCTGGGAGAAGTCCTGCTTCCCGGCCCGTACGGAATCGTCGACGGCGTCGATCGCCTCGGCACCCTCTTCGCGCGGACGGGCGGATTTACGGAATGGGCCGACAGCAACGCGATCCGAATCGAGCGAAGTTCCGACTCCGCGGTTCGCGATTCGGCGTTTCTCCGGCTCGCTCGGGAGCAGGACGCCCTCGTCCCCGCCGCGGAACGCGACTACGTGATCGCGCGGAGCCGAGAGCGCGCCGCCTTCAGCCTCTCCGCCGACGGGTGGGCGCGATCGGGGCACTCGTGGGAAGCGTGGAAGGAGATCCCGCTCCTCGACGGCGATCGCATCATCGTGCCGCGCGCTTCGCGAACCGTCATGGTTCAGGGCGAGGTGATCGCGCCGGGCCACGTGCCGTTCGAGCCCGGCAAGGGAGTCAGCGACTACGTGAGCGCCGCCGGAGGGTACACGGGCCGCGCGAACCGGGGACGCACTCGGATCACGCTCGCAACCACGGGACGTCCCGTCGATGCCGGCGATATTCGCGAGCTCCATGGCGGCGACATCATCTGGGTGCCGGCGCACGAGCCGCGGAGCCCGTGGGGGGTGTTCCGCGAAGTCCTGACCACCGCGGCTCAGGCGGCGACGATCTACCTGGTCGTGCGGCAGGCCACGAAGTGAGGGACGACCGCGCGGCGCTCCTCGACGTGATCCGCAGGCGCTCCCGCTTCCTGATCCTGAATGTGGTCGCGGTAACGCTTCTCGCGCTGGTGGTGAGTCTGCTCCTTCCGAAATGGTACGGCGCGCGAGCGGTGCTTCTTCCGCCCACGGAGGACGACCTCGGGACGAGCGCGTTCAGTCAGCTCTTCCCGCGGGGAGTCGGCGGCATGCACATCCCCGGGGCACCGACGCTCGGAGACCTCTTCGTGTCGGTCTTGAAGAGCCGCACCGTCGCCGACCGAATCATCGAACGCTTCGATCTCGTGAAACGCTACGACGTCCGCGACCAGGAGATGGCCGCCAAGGAGTTGAATGGGCATGTCCGGTTCCGGGTGGGGGACGAGGGGACGATCGAAATCTCCGCCGAGGATCGCGATCCGAAGATGGCGGCGGCGTTGGCGAACGCCTACGTCGAGGAACTCGATCGGTTCAACAAGGAGAGCCGCTCCACCTCGGCGAATCGCACGCGCGCGTTCATCGAAAGCCGGCTCGACCTCGCGAAGCACGATTTGGCGGCGTCGGAGGATCGCCTGCGGGAGATGCAACAGCGGCGCCATATCGCCGCGGTCTCGCCCGCGGCGCAAGGAGAGGCGGAAGTCGGCGCCAGCCTCATGGCGCAGAAGATCGCGCTCGAGGTGAGGCTGCAAGTGTTGCGTCAGTCGCTCGACGACTCGAGCGAGGAAGTGCGGCGTGTGAGGCAGCAACTCGCCGCCCTCGATCGCCAGGTCTCGGGGATGCCGGGTGCCGGTGTCGAGGTGATGCGGCTCTGGCGCGACGTGAAGGTGCAGGAGCAGGTTTTTGAGTTACTCACCGCCCAGTTGGAAGAAGCCCGTATCCGCGAAACGCGCGACACGCCGACCGTCCAGGTGCTGGACCGGGCCTTGCCGCCGATCCACAAGTCGCGGCCGAAGCGCGCCTGGATCGTGTTGGGCGGATTCTTCATCGGACTTTTCGGGAGCGCCTCGGTCGTTCTGCTCCGAGAGCGGCGGCCCGCGAAGAACCCCGGCGGAAGCGAATTGCCCGCGAGCTAAGGGGCGGCGATTTCCGAACCCGGCGCGCGTCCGAGCAGGCGCCGGTAGAACCCCAGCAATTCCGCCGCCACGGCGTCCCAGGTGTAGCGCTCCCGAACCCGCCGCCGGCCGCGTACCCGCCGCTCCCTCGCCAATTCCGAGTCGTCGATCGCACGGCGTATCTCCGTCGCTAGCGCGCTCCAATTCTCCTCCGGAAAGACGAGTCCCGCGTCACCCAGCACGTGGGGAATGCCGCCGCTCGACGAGCCAATGACGACACAGCCCGCCGCCATTCCCTCGATCAAGACCCGCCCGAACTGTTCCTTTTGTCGCGACGTGGTCCGGGAGGGGAGCACGAGAACATCGATCGACGACAGGAGCGCAGGCACGTCCTCGTGCGCGACGAGCGGCAGGAATCGCGTCGTGGCTCCGATTCCCAGATCGCTCGCCATCGTTTCCAGCGCGTAGCGCTCCGGACCCTCTCCCACGATGACGAGCGAAGGACGGGGAGCGGGAAGCGCCGCGACGGCGCGAAGGAGAAGATCGACTCCCTTTACCGGGAGGAGCCGGCCGACGTAGCCGACGATCGGCGAGGGCAAACCGAATCGGTTCAGCGTCGCCGCGGGGGAGGCTCGCCGCGCGAGGTCCGCCTCTCCGATTTCCGGATTCCCGGGGTAGGCCGCGAGGTCGAGCGCGAGCGGCACGATCTCGATCGGCTTCGAGAACCCTTTCCGACGGAGCGTCTCCGCGACCTCCTCGGTGATCGCCGTCCCCGCGGCGCACCGGCGCTGCGCCAAGCGCTCGACGGCGGCATAGAACCAAGAAGGTCGGTAGGCGTAGTGGAACGATCCGCTCATGTTGTCGGCCGAGGAGAAGACCAGTTGCGCCTCCCGCGCCCAGAGCGCGGCGTGCCACATGGCCTGGAGGGAGATGACGCTATACGGTTCTTCCCAGAGATGAAGAATCTGGGGGCGGGAGCGCCGGATCGCGGCACCCAGGCCGGAGAGGAAGAACGCGCGGTTCTCGTATCCCGGCCATGCGACCCTTCCGATCGCGAATCGAAAGCCTTCGTCGCCTCCGGGGAGCGTGCGAACTTCCCGGTAGTTTTCGACCCAGCGATTCGGCGCCACCACCGTAAGGTCGATTTCAGGGTGCGCCGCCAGCGCGGCGAACTTCTTTCGGAACGGCGCGATCCCCGCCGTGTGATCGACGGCCAGGACGCGGATCCGGCCTTCGGCGTGCGGTCTCTTCATGCCGTGGGACGTTTCACGCCCTGCTCCATCGCGGCGATCACGCCGAACGAGGCCCAGAAAGGGACGCATACTTTTTCGAGATCGAGGTAGGTGCGAAAGAATCCATGGATCGCATACGTTCCGATCCCGGCCATGACCGCGAGAACGAGCATCTTCACGCGAGGATCGTCGGACCATCGAAAGACGTTCAGACCGACGAGTGCGGCGGTCAGCAAGAACCAGCAGGCCGCGGCGAATCCGACGAAGCCGGTCTCCGAGAGGAGGCGAAACACCTCGGAGTGCGGGCCCATGCTTTGGTACGCGAGTCCGGTAAGAACGACTTTCCGCCGGTAGAGATGATAGACGTTCGGATACGCCGCGAACCCGACGCCGAAGAACGGATGCTGCTTCAGCATCTCGGTCGCGGCCATCCAGCGGTTCAATCGCTCCAGATTCGATACGTCCCCCTTCTCCCCGATGCTCTCGACGTGGTGACCGACCCCCTCGCTCGCGCCGATACCGGCGAGCACGAGGACGAGGACGAGTCCCGCGCTGCCGAGGAGCACGAGCGGCCGCGCGCTTCGTCGCCACCAGAACCAGAGTCCCAGGATCGGAGGGAGAACGACGGCGAGCGAGACCCACGCCGCTCGGGTGAACGAAAAGACGATGCCGAGGAGAATCGCGATGGAAGCGGAGGCGTAGAGTAACATCGCCCGCCCACGGCGCTCGAGCGCGACCAAGAGCGCGAGCGGGAAGATCATCGCCAGATACGCCCCGTACCCACCATGCTCGGAGAAGAAGGGGCGGACGGCGCCGTACGCGTTTCGAAGCGACACGCCTTCGGCGATCACCTTCACGGTGCCGTAGATCCCCCAGACGGCGGCCGAACCGACGATCCAGGGAACGAGCCGCTCGGGCCGCGCCGCGTCGTCGACGGCGACGAGACAGTAGAGGTAGCCGAAACTCACGTACGCCGACGCCATGACGAGGGCCTTCACGCCGTACATCGGATAGGCGCCGAGGAGACTCGCCGCGAGCGTCGCCGCGGCGAGCGCCGCGAGTGGCAGGTGGAGCCTCGATTTCGGAATTCGAAGGGGCGCTCCCGCCAGCAGGCGAGCGGCCCATGCCGCGAGCGCGAGGAAGATCATCGGTTCGGTCGGAAGGTAGAGCGCGCTCCCGCCGGGGAGGAGCGTCTCGATGCCGAAGGGGAAGGCGAGCCAGACCAATCCCCACGCCACGTTCGGATAGTGGTAGGCGAGGATCGCGTAGGCCACGCCGCCCGCGGCGGCCACGCCCAAGAAGGGCTTCCCCGTCGCCGCGCCCACGAGGAGGAGAAGCGCTTCGAGGAGAAGGATGAAGATCATCGCGACTTGATCGTCTGGAGCTCGAACTCGAGATTCTCGGCGCAGAAGATGAACGCGAAAAGCTGTTCCCACCGGGAGGGGAAGCGATTCGCAAGGGTCGACACGCCGGTGATCCGCCAGAGTTTCGAGAAGAGGATCCGGCGGCGTACGACGCGGAACTGAGAGTCGGCGTAGAGAATGTGGGGATTCGCGGGGTCGAATCCGTCGAAGGAGAAATAGCCGAACGGCCGCCGGTGCGTCGGATCGGTGTAGGCGTAGTGGCTGCTGAAGTGCGGCGTGCGGATTCGCACCAGGGCGCCGTGACGCGCCACGCGATGCACCTCGCGAAGGACACCCGGGACGTCGTCGAGGTGCTCGATGACGTCGTTCAGGACGACGAGGTCGAAGGAGTCGGTTTCGAGCGGGTAGGGAAAGATGTTGAGATCGTGAACGAGGTCGGCCTGGGATCGAGGGCTCAGGTCGACGCCGACCACCTGCGATCCCGGCGGGGCTCCGGGAATATCGAGCTTTCGGTTGCCACAGCCAAGATTGAGGATGCGCATTCGTCGCGAGTGTACACCACGCGCCGGGGGCCTCCTAGGCGGAGACGCCTCGTGCGCCGCGTGTTCGCGGCGTCACGCGAGACCCGCCCCGCGCCAGCGCCTGGAGCAGGACGAACGGCACGATCGGCAGGAGCGGAATTCGACGCGGCTCGAAGCGCCACTTGCTCCAGATGACGACGATCAGGACCACCGCCACGCAGCCGAACCAAGCGGCTACTCCCGTCTCTCCGATCAGAAGCGCCGCCACCGCGACGCCGAGTGCCACCACGTATCCCGCGCAAACACGGACGAAGGGGCGGCGAAGGAGGAACGGCCCGAATCGCATCACCTCGATCTCTTCCCGAAAGGCGCGAGGGTGTCGCGCGCGGAGGAGCGGATCCATTTCGTACCGCCGCGCCCACCGGATGGGGTCGAGCCACGCGGCGTGTTCCCGCGGATGGATGACACGGGGAGCGGGATCGTGGGCCACTCGCGCCCCCGATTCGCGCAGCGTGAATCCGAAATCGGAATCCTCGCGGAAGTAGATGGCGCCGCGCGGATCGAAGAATGCTTCGCAGTAGCCTCCGACCCGCTCGAAAAGATCGCGCCGCACGAAGAGGTTCGTCGGGAGCCATGTGGGGCGATCCCCGTCGCGCCTTCGGGCGGGCGCGCCATCGGGGAGGAGTGTGGCGCCTTCCAGGACATCGAGCGAGGGGTCTCGCTCGAGATGGGCCGCGGCCGTCGCGAGCCAGTCCGGGGCCGGAACGCAGTCGTCCTCGGTGAACGCCAGGAAGAAGCGGCCGGCGGGGGACGAAACCGCCGTGGAGCGAGCGCCGAGATTCCGCGCCGCACCGGGCCCGCGCCGCTCCGGCGAGACGGCGACGATCGCGCCCATCGCCTCCAACCGTGCCTTGAGTTCCGCCGAAGGTGCGACGCCGTCGAAAGCGACCGTCAGCGTCCATCGTTCGCGCGGAAACGACTGCGCGGCGAGTGCGCTCAGGAGCGGATCGAGACGGTCGGCTCGCCCCAGCGTGGGGACGACGACCGAGAAGCGGAGCGCCGAGTTCGAGTGGGGGACTGCGGGTTCCGCGGGCGTCACGACGGCCACGCCGCTCCGGAGGTCAGCGCGAGGCGGGCTGAACCCGCTCGGCGGCGCGAACTTCGTTTCGGAAGTAGGCGACCGTGCGCGCGAGTCCGTCGTCGAGCGTGGTGCTGCTTCGCCATCCGAGACGCTCGTTGGCCTTCGACGTTTCGAGGCAACGACGGGGCTGGCCGTCAGGTTTCGTGGGATCCCAAACAAGGCGCCCCGTGAATCCCGCGTGTTTCGCGATTCGCTCGGACAATTCCTTGATGGAGATCTCGTAGCCGGCGCCCAGATTGACGGGATCGCTCCCCTCGAGCCGATCCAGCGCCGCGACAACTCCGCGCGCCGCGTCCACCACGTAGAGGAATTCGCGCGTCGCGCTCCCCGTCCCCCAAACCTCGATCTCCTTCGCGCCGTTCTCCACCGCCTCGACGCACTTCCGGACGAGGGCGGGAATCACGTGCGACGAATCGGGATCGAAATTGTCGTGCGGTCCGTACAGATTCACGCAGAGAAGATTCACGCCGTCGAACCCGAATTCCTGCCGATACGCCTGGGATTGCACGAGGAGCATCTTCTTCGCCAAGCCGTAAGGAGCGTTCGTCTCCTCGGGGTAGCCGTCCCAGAGGTCTTCCTCGCGGAAGGGGACCGGCGTGAACTTAGGATAGGAGCAGATTGTTCCGACCGAGAGGAAGCGCTTCACTCCCTGCAGCCGCGCATGCTCCATCAGGAGCGCGCCCATCTGGAGATTGCGGAAGTAATAGGTGCCCGGGTAGCGGCGATTGGCGCCGATCCCGCCGACGGTCGCGGCGAGGTGGATCACCATCTCCGGGCGAAGGTCGGCAAGCATCGCCCGTACCGCGTCTTCGTGCGTCAGGTCGTACTCACTCGAGCGGAAGGTGACGGCGTTTCGCGCCCCGTGCTCCTCCAGCGCGGCCATCAGGTGGCGGCCGAGAAAACCGGAGCCTCCGGTCACGACGATTCGGGTATCGGGAGAGATCGCACGAGCCTTCATGGTCGTCGAGTTTCGGGTACCGGGAACCTCAAAGTCAAGACGCTCGCGGGCGCAGAGCGGGGAGGGGCTCGCGGCGACGTTGACGGCCGC
>JANMQV010000084.1:0-7367 GCA_031370645.1 Candidatus Eiseniibacteriota bacterium
CTCCCGTATGCGGCAGGAGGATGCGGAACTCGTCACCCGAGTAGCGCGCCACGCAATCGGTGCCGCGCGACGCCTGCTTCAGCGCCTTTCCCATCTCGCTCACGACCTGATTCGCCCCCGACGAGGCGACCGACGCCTTCATGACGACCATCGAGAGCTTGTGACCGTAGCGACGCGCGCGGTCCACCTCGTCCTCCACCGACTGGTCGAAGTGGCGGCGATTGTAGAGGGACGTGAGTGCGTCGGTCGTGCCGAGCCGCTCGCTCTCGCGGAGCATGAGAACCCGCATGGCGACCGAGGCGATCGGGAGCGCGTAGAGCGCCACCCGCTTCGCACTCTCCTCGTCGAAGGCGCCGGCGCGGGAGTGGCTCAGGTTGATCACGCCGAAGACTTCGTTCTGCACGATGAGAGGCACCGAGAGGAATGAGCGCATGTTCGGCGCTTCGCATCCCCCTTCGCGGTGAAGATCGTTCAAGACGACCGGCTTCCGCTGCTGGGCCACCCAGGCGGAGAAGCCGTTTCCGCGCTCGAAGCGGACGTGCGTCACCATGTCGACCGGCTCGCCCACCACCGCCGCCGGCTCCAACTGGCCCGAGTCGCGGTTCATGAGGAAGAGGGTCGCGTTCTCGTACGGAATGGCGGTGCCGATCTGCTTCAGCGAGTCGGTGAACGCCGCCTCGGCCGTGACCGCCTTCTCGATGATCTGATGAAGTTCCTGCAGCACGTCGGAGTCGGTGACGGTGCGCGACTTCGCCCCCGCCTTCCCCTTCTCCAGCACGGCCATGACCTTCCGGTTGATCGAGATCGCGCTTCCGAAGACGTCGGACGACCGCTTCTTCGAGGCCGAGAGTGCCAGATCCTTCGAGAAGTGCTCGCACTCCGCCTTCTTCAGGATGCGGCGGCTCCCCAGCACTTCCAGCAACTTCTGCTCGGACTTGATGAACCGCTCGGTCGCTTCCACGAGGCGCTTCGAACCCGCGCCGTTTCGCTGTTTCATGATTGCCCTCCCTGGCCTTGGCGTTACCGGCCGGCGCCGGATTCGGACGAATGGGCGCCGCTCGGTACGACGGCGCTCTCCACGGTCGTGACCCGTCGCGAGCCCTTCGGATCCGCATCGGCGGAGACGAGGACCAGCGGCGGACCGACTTCCTTCACCTTCACGGGGAACGTCTCCCCTTCCTTCCACTCGGGCGCTCCCTGCGCCATCAGCGTGAAACCGTGATAACGAAGGAGCGCGCGCCCGCGGCCGAGCGTGCGGGCCACCGTGATGGGGCCGACTTCGCCCGAATGGATCGCGGCGTAGAGCGCCATGCCGAGGCCCGGCTCGAAGCGGACGCGGATCTCGACGGGGCGCGGATGATTCAGACTCGTTGCGGCTACTGCCATGACGTTTCCTCCTGAGTGCCGCGGAACTCGGCGAAGAGCTCGCGCTCCCGCTCGGTCTCGCGAACGACGACCTCGGTCAACCCGTCCAGAAGCGCCTCGCGGCGTCTCGTGTCGGGTTCGATCGCCTCCCAGGCGGACGCGGTAGCGGGGCCCGTCGCCGTGCTCGGCGCCCAGGCATATCCCGCGCCGTCCGCGAGGGAGTCGGCGATGTGAACGAGGGCGGTCAGCTCCGGAGCCCGGACCGCTTCCCACGGACGATGGTGGCAGGCAATCGCCTCCACGATCTCCGCGGGGAGCCCCCAGCGCTCGGCCAACCAGCCGCCCACTTCCGAATGGTCGGAGCCATAGAGGCTCCGTTCTGCCTCCCCCAGCGACTGCCCCTGGGACGACGCGAGCGCGAGCGCCGCGTCGAAACGACCCGGGTGCTGCTGGCGGAGAAGCACGGCCCCGACGTCGTGGAGCAGCCCCGCCGCGTACGCCTCGCCGAGGAGCCGGTAGCGCACCCGCTCGCCGAGGGCCCGCGCGGCCACGCCGCACGCCATCGAGTGATTCCAGAGTTTCGTGAGCGCGCGGTCGCCCGGAGCGAGCGTCTGCACGACCGATGCGGTCAGGACGAGATCGCGAATCGTGCCCGAGCCCAAGACCAGGACGGCGAGTTCCACCGAGCCGACCTTCCGCGGAAAGCCGTAACAATCGGAATTCGCGAGCCGAAGGGTCCGCGCCGTGAGACTCGGATCGAGCGCCAGGATGCGAGCCACCTCTTCGGTGGTGTCGGCGTCCATGCGCGCGACCGCCTCCAAGAGCCGGGAGGCGACGAGCGGCAGCGTCGGCAACGCGGTGGTCGATTCGGTCAGTTGGCGAAGGGAGGTGCGATCCACGTTCCCGCCTAGGTCATCCGCGCCAGGCGCGTGCGGAGGGTCTTCACGGCGCGCGTGTGGATCTGCGACACGCGCGATTCGGAAATGTGGAGGGCCTCGCCGATCTCCTTCAGCGTCATCTCCTCGTAGTAGTAGAGGGAGACGACCAGGCGCTGCTGCTCGGGAAGGCCGTCGATCGTCTCGAGCAACACTTCGCGCGACTCGTCGTTCTCGATCACCTCGAGCGCGTCCTTGTGGTTCGGATCGTCCACGATGTCTTCCAACTGGATGACGTCCTGGTCGTCCTCGCCGGAGACCGACTTGGAGAGCGACAGAAGCGACGTGCCGTGCACCTCGTCCATGAGGCGCGAGAGTTCGGTGGGGCTCAGGTTCAGGGCGTCGGCCACTTCCAGTTCCGTCGCGGCGCGGCCGAGTTTCTGGCCGAGATCGCGAGACGCCTCTTCCACGCTCCGCGCCTTCCGGCGAATGGAGCGCGAAGCCCAGTCGAGCGAGCGGAGTTCATCCAGGATGGCGCCCCGAATCCGCCAGATGGCGTAGGTCTCGAACTTCGTCCCCTTCGACTTGTCGTATTTCTCGAGCGCGTCGAAGAGCCCGATGATGGCGGCCGAGACGAGGTCGTCCCGCTCCACCGACTTCGGAAGGTGGAGCGCCAAGCGATCCACGACGTACTTCACGAGCGGCGCGTACTGGCTGAGCGCCTGCTCCTTCTGCCGTTCGCGGCGGTTCTTCGAGCGCGGCGTGCGGTGCTGGAGCATCTGCAAGACGGACGGCGATGCCATGGTCGAGTTCTCCCGCGCTAGCGCTCGGCCCGCGCGCCGTAGTACCGGCGCAACGCGGTCCGCATGAGGATGAGGCTCGCGAGAAACCCGACCGCCGCCACAATGAGAAACGCGATGCAGGCGCGGGTCAGCACGAGGGGCCACGGAGCCCGGTTGAGTACACCGAGAATGGAAACGATGACGGCCGCGGTCGAAGCGGAGACGACCGTGAGGCGGACGAGGAAGCGGCGCACCTAGACGCCCTCCGGCACTTCGTCGCGTGAGACGACATTGAAGGGACCGTTCGGCGGCGCGGCCGGCTTCGGCTCCTGCCCGAGGACGCGGCGAGCGAGCGAGTAGATGCACGACGCGGCGGGAGAGTAGGGATAGGTCGAGAGGAACGGCTCCTGGCGCTGCACCGACTTGGCGACCGACTCGTCGTCCAGGATGCAGCCCCAGTACTCGACGTCGAGATTGAGGAATCGCTTCGCCACCGTGCGCACACGGCGCGCCACGCTGAGCGCCTCTTCCTCGGAGTTCGCCTGGTTCACGAGAAGCGAGGGGACGCACTTGATCGGGTGGCGGGAGAGAACCTTGATCATGGCGTAGGCGTCGGAGAAGGAGGTCGGCTCCGGTGTCGTGACGACCAGGATTTGATCCGCGGCCTGCACCATGGAGATGGCGTTCCGTCCAATGCCCGACGGCGAATCGATGAGAATGATATCGACCTCGCTCTCGAGTTCGGAGAGCGAACGGATGAGGCACTCGGTGCGGAACTCGTCCAGGTTCGCGAGCTCTTCGACGCCACTACTGGCGGGAAGAACCTGAATACCGTCGGGTCCTTCGAAGACAACGTCGCGGATGCTTCGCTGCCCGAGAATCACGTCCTGCAGGTCGTATTGGGGTGCGACGCCGAGAAGGAGATCGACGTTCGCGAGTCCGAGATCGCCGTCCACGACGAGCACGCGCGTTCCCTGGCGGGCAAGTGCCAGGGCGAGATTCGTCACGATGTTCGTCTTCCCCACACCCCCCTTGCCGCTCGTCACGGCCACCATGCGCCGCTTGGGGCGGGAGGCGGGCGGCACCATCCGCGAATTCGTGGCGAGGCGAGGGCGAGCCGCGCGCTTCGTGCCGCGCTTCGTTCCCTTCGTCCCGGCGCCTTCGCGGGTCGTGCCGTTCTTCGTTTCGATCTCGGCCATTTGCTCGTTCCTCGGTCGCTGCTCGGGTTCGTTCGGTCGGTAGCGTCGTTGGTGACGCTGACGGTTCGTCGAGACGGTGAATCGATTTGCAATCGCCGTGCCGCGGGCTAACGCTCGTCCTTGTCGCGGTTTACGCTCGGCGCCTTGGGCTCGGTGCGGCCAGTTCCGGCGTGGTTGGACGTCTCGCCGGTCACATTCTTTCCACCCTCTTCCTGCTCGGCGGGCTTCTTCCAGGTCGTCGGGATTCCGACCCGGCGCCACGCATCCGAACGGGCGCGATTCAGGATCCGAAGCGAGGCGCGGGTCACGACCGGCGCCCTCCGCGGCGCTGACGCGACGCTTCGACGGCGCGCGACAGTTCGGCTTCGATGGAATCCGCCGAGCCGTCGTGATCGCGATCGCGCGCGACTCCGAGATCGGCGATCGGAGTCCAGTGATGCGTGGTGGAACCGAGCAGGAGGCGCCGCCCTTCGACTTCCACGATCAGAAGCGAACGGCCGACGCCGATGCGCGTCCGTCCGAGCACCAGCACTTCGGGCGGCGGCGGACCGAACGACGATTCGTTCTCGACGGAGGGACGGCGCCAGAAGTAGCGCACGGCTCCGTAGAAGACGAGCGCCGCCACCGAGAGCGATGTGGCGTAGACGAAGACCGCCTGATTCATAGCCGGCCTCCCGCGTCCCTCACGGGCCGCAGCGTGCTGTTTTGTAGCCGGGCGAGACTCACGACGCGAACGGCGAGGTCGCCGTCGCGCTGCTCGAGGCGGCCGTAGCCGACGACGACGGCGTTTGCCACGATCTCGACCAGGCCGGGACGGGCCGCGCGAATCGGGAAGACGCTCCCCGGTTCGAGCGACGCGACGGCTTCGGGCGCGAGGGCGGCGGTGCCGGCTTCGACGGTGACGGTGAACGTCTCGGTCGGCGCGGGAACGAACGGTTCCACGACGCGAAGAGCGGCGATCTCGGCGGGTGTGAGGAGGCGGGACATCGCGGCCCCCTAGCGGCCGTTCCGCGGCGAGGAGCCGAGGATCGCGCGGATGAAGTCGAGATAACGGCGAACCTTGCTGTCACCGTTGCGGGTGGACGAGGCCTTGGTTCCGGAACGGCTGGAGCGGCTCTTCCGCGAAGACGACGCGGCGTTCGAGGAGCGGGACTTCGTGCGAGGCATCGATCTGATCCTTTCGTGGCGTGCCGGAACCCCACGCTCCGGACGGCCCTTCCCAGGGCGGTTGCCTTACGCAAAAGGCAACGGGCGTGCCCGCGCGGCCAAAAAGTGGTCGGATCGAGCTAAGTGTATTGTTTTGCTTTGGTTTAGGAGTGTGGGCTTGGAGGGGGTGCTTCCCTGAGTGGATCGGCTGGGGCGGCGAATTCTTGAGCGAAATGCGAGGAGGCGTGCAGAACGGAGCCGGTGCGGCCTCGTCGGCGCTAGACGATGAGCATGGCGTCTCCGTAGGAGTAGAAGCGGTAATGCTCGCGCACGGCGGCGGCGTACGCCTCGAGCACCTTCTCGCGTCCCGCGAATGCCGAGACGAGGAAGAGAAGACTCGAGCGCGGAAGATGGAAGTTCGTCACGATCGCGTCGACGACGCGGAACTCGAACGGGGCGCGAACGAAGAGATTCGTCTCGCGCCACGCTCCGTCGTCGGGCATCCCGTCCCGCACCCACGCTTCGAGCGTGCGCACCGAAGTCGTCCCGACCGCGACGACGCGCCCGCCCGACTGCTTCGCCTCACGAATGGCCGCCGCCGTTTCGGGAGGCACCCGGTAGGGCTCGGGGTCGAGGACGTGATCGTCCGGATTCTCCGCCGTCACGGGGCGAAAGGTCCCCGGCCCGACGTGGAGCGTCACCGTGGCGAACATGACGCCACGCGCGCGCGCCGCCTCGAGCGTCGCGTCGGTGAAGTGGAGCCCCGCCGTCGGCGCCGCCACCGAACCGGACTCGCGCGCGAAGACGGTTTGATAGCGCTCGCGATCCTCGGGCGAATCGGGGCGCTCGATGTAGGGCGGAAGCGGGATGTGTCCGACACGGGAGAGCCACGCTTCGAATGGGGGCGCGTCGGCGGCGGGCTCGAACACGATCCGCCGCACGCCGCGCTCCCCCAGGGCGTGCACGTGAGCGCGCCACGAGGGATCGACGAAGACGAGCGGGGTCCCCTCGCGGAGCGCCTTCGCCGGCCGAGCGAGCGCGGACCAAATTCGCTGCGGCGGGGCGCTCGCCTCTTCGCGAAGAAGGAGGACTTCCACTTCCCGGTCTCCGCCACTCTCCCGCGCGACGCGCGCGAAGAGCCGGGCCGGAATCACGCGCGTGTCGTTCGCCACCAGGAGGTCGCCGGGGCGAAGGAACGACGGGAGATCGCGGAATCGCGCGTGATGGACCGTCCCAGCCCGGCGGTCGAGCACCATGAGCCGCGATGCATCGCGCTCCGCGGCGGGGTGCTGCGCGATCCGGTCGGGCGGAAGGTGGTAGTCGAAATCGGAGAGTTTCATGGGGCGTCGGCGCTATGATGAATGCTGGAATGGCAGCGAGAAGGCGGCCCCGGTCCCGAACGGAAGGGGGAGGCGATGATCCAGTCCGAAGCCCAACGACGGCTGAAGCGTTCCCATTGGCGTAGCCTCGATCGGTTGGTGAAGCAAGCGTATCGCGCCGGTTTGGAGGAGGGGCGGGCTCGCGCGCGTGGGGCCGGGCGTCGCGGTCGCACCATTCGCGGCGACGCGACCGTCGACGGGCTTCTCCGTCTCGTCACGAGCCACTTCGGCCTCGATCGCTACGCCTTCGAGGTTCGCGTCGTCCATCCGAAATCGGGACGACGCATCCCCGCGAAGGACCTCCTGCGCGATCATCTGGCCGAGGGGTAGCGGCGGCGGGCTAGAACAGCTTCTGCTGCGGCGGTTCGCTCTCTTCGTCGCCGGATTCGACGCGCGCCGTTTCGGCGCCTCGCGCGGCATCGCCGGCTCTCGCCGGCGGCTCCAGACCGAGATGGCGGAACGCAAGATCGGTCGCCTCGCGCCCTCGCGCGGTACGCTTCAGGAATCCCTCCTGAATCAAATACGGTTCGTAGACGTCCTCCAGCGTGTCGGCCTCTTCCCCAACCACCACCGCGATCGTGGAGAGCCCCACCGGGCCACCGCCGTATTTCACGACGATCG
>JANMQV010000161.1:0-7430 GCA_031370645.1 Candidatus Eiseniibacteriota bacterium
GCCCCCCAGGACACCTGCAGCAATTGTTGGGTCTTCGCCGACGGATCGAGCCTCTCGGGATTCCGCCACCAGTATGCGGTGACCGCGATCGACACGACGGTCATCGTGAATTCCGACTTCTACGAGACGGCGATCGACTCGACCGAGATCGTGACTCTGACCCCCGGGTCGCCCCCTCGCTCGAATCTCGAGGAGATCGCGGTCGTCCCGAATCCATATAAGGTACGCGCGGAGTGGGAACCGGGAGATGGGTCGCGGCAGCTCCGCTTCATCAGGATTCCCGACAAGGCGATCATCCGGATCTTCACGACCAACGGCGAACTCATCCGCGAATTGACGGCGAATCAGTATGCGAGTCCAGGGGGCTTGATCGGAGACGTCCCTTGGGACCTCAAGAATGCGAACGGCCGCACCGTCGTCTCGGGCATCTACATCTACCAAGTGGAGATGGCAGACGGCCGGACGCGTAAAGGGAAGTTCGTCATCATCAAGTAGTCCGTCGCGCACCGACCGCGGCGGCTTGGAGGAAGTCATGAATCCCGAAGCCCTTGCCCCCGCCGACGCCGACGCGACCCGCGGGGCCACCGGAGACGCACCGAGCCGCGCCTACATGAACCTCATCGGCGGGAAGTGGACCGCCGCCCGGTCGGGGAAGACGTTCGAGAACCGAAACCCGGCGCGCCCCTCCGACCTGATCGGAACGTTCCCCGACTCCTCCGCAGAGGACGTGGAAGACGCCGTCGCGGCCGCGTCGAAGGCGTTCGCGTCGTGGCGTCTCGTGCCCGCGCCGCGCCGCGCCGAGATCATCCTCCGCGCCGCCGAGATCCTCCGCGAAAAGAAGGAAGCGATCTCCCGCGTCATGACCCGGGAAATGGGGAAGGTGTTGGCCGAGACGCGCGGCGACGTGCAGGAGGCCATCGACATGGCCTACTACATCGGCGCCGAGGGCCGCCGGCTCTTCGGCGTAACCGTCCCCTCGGAACTCCCGAACAAGTTCGCGATGTCGATTCGCCAGCCGCTCGGAGTCTGCGGGCTCATCACGCCGTGGAATTTCCCGATGGCGATTCCCTCCTGGAAGATCTTCCCGGCGCTCATCGGTGGAAACACCGTCGTCATCAAGCCGGCCACCGACACGCCGGCGTCGGCGCACCACCTGGTCGAGATCCTTGCGGAAGCCGGGCTCCCCGACGGTGTCGTGAACATCGTGCACGGCGGCGGGAGCGCGGTCGGCGTTCCGCTCGTGCAGCATTCCGACGTGAAGATGATCTCCTTCACCGGCTCCTCCGAAGTCGGGAAGGACATCGCGGCGCGATGCGCGCCGACGCTGAAGCGCCTTTCGCTCGAACTCGGCGGGAAGAACGCGCAGATCGTGATGGACGACGCCGACCTCGAACTCGCGATCGAAGGAGCGCTCTGGGGCGCGTTCGGCACCACCGGGCAGCGCTGCACCGCCACGAGCCGTCTCATCGTGACGAAGAGCGTGCGCGACGCGCTCGTGCCGCGCCTCGTCGACAAGGCGATGAAGCTCCGCCTCGGCGACGGGCTCGACCCGGCATCGGAGGTTGGGCCGGTCGTGAACACGCGCGCCCGCGACGGCATCCACGGCTACGTGGAGATCGGCAAGAAGGAGGGAGCAAAACTTCTCTGCGGCGGCTCGTTCGCGGAGGAAGGGGCTCTCAAGGAGGGCGCCTTCTATCGCCCGACTATCTTCGATCAGGTCACGCCGAAGATGCGGATCGCGAAGGAAGAGATCTTTGGGCCGGTCCTCGCCGTACTGACCGTCTCCTCGTTCGAGGAGGCGATTCAGGTGCTGAACGACACGCCCTACGGCCTTTCCTCCTCCATCTACACGCGCGACGTGAACCAGGCGATGCGCGCGGTGCGCGACATCGAGGCCGGCATCACCTACGTGAACGGGCCGACCATCGGCGCCGAAGTGCAGCTTCCGTTCGGTGGCGTGAAGGAGACAGGGAACGGGCACCGCGAAGGCGGCCCGACCGTGATCGACGCGTTCACGGAGTGGAAGTCGGTCTACATCGACTATTCGGGCAAGCTGCAAAAGGCCCAGATCGACCGCTAGGCCGACAGGGCCGTGCCTCGCACCGATCGACCCGCGACGGCGCCGCGGCGCGCCGGCATCGACCCCGCCGTCACGGCGTTGGCCCCGATTCCGCTGGTCCATATCCGGCGTCGAGGCCGGATCGAGAGCGTTCATCGCGGCCATGTCGCCGTCGTGGACGCTTCGGGTCGTCTGATCGCCCACGCGGGCGAACCCCATCTCCTCATCTACCCGCGCTCCTCGTTCAAGCCGTTCCAGGCGCTCCCGGTCGTGGAATCGGGCGCCTTCGCGAAGTCGGGGCTCGGTGGAGACGCGCTCGCGCTCATCGCCGGATCGCACGGCGGCACCGACGCGCACGCGGTACTCGCGATGAAGATCCTCGCCGCGGCCGGCGCCACGACGGCCGACCTCGCCTGCGGGACGCACACTCCGTTCGACAAGGTGACCGCCGAAGCGCTCCGCGCGCGCGGCGAGGCGCCGAACGCGCTCCGGCACAATTGCAGCGGAAAGCACGCGGGGATGCTCCTTTTGGCCCGCTTCCTCGGCGCGCCGCTTTCGGGGTACACCCAACCGGCGCACTCGGTGCAGAGGCGGATTCTCGACGGCTTCGAGGAATTGACAGGCGAGCCGTTCACCGACGCCGAACCAGCGATCGACGGCTGCAGCGCTCCGAATCCGAGAATGCCGCTCTCCACGCTCGCGTTTGCATTCGCGCTCTTGGGCCGGGGCGTCGACTCGACTGGGGGCCCGCGTCCGGCGCTGGAGGAAATCCGGGACACGATGCGAAGTTATCCCGAGTACGTGGCGGGGGAAGGGCTCCTCGACACGCTGCTCATGCGATCGCTTCCCGGCGTCGTCACGAAGATCGGCGCCGAGGCGGTCCACGCGATCACGCTCCCCGAGCAAGGGTGGGGTGTGGCGATCAAGGTCGAGGACGGCTCGGATCGGGCGCTCGGACCGGCAACCTTCTCGATCTTGGAAGAACTCGGTGTGGTGGGGGCCGACGAACGCGAACGGCTCGGGACGTTCGCGGGGCGGGTGCTCCGTAATCAGGCCGGCCTGGAGGTCGGCGATATTCGGGGCGTCGCGCGCCTCGTGAGGGAGCCATCATGAGCACGACCGTCGAATCGCCGCCCCGCATGAAGTGGGTTTACTTCTACGGCGACGGTCACGCCGAGGGGAACGCGCGCATGCGCGACACGCTCGGAGGCAAGGGCGCGGGCCTCGCCGAGATGACGAACGCGGGCATTCCGGTCCCTCCCGGCTACACGATCACCACGCAGGCGTGCCGTCAATTCTACGAGGCGGGCGGGAAGCTTCTCGACTCGATCGTCACGGAAGAGGACGAGGCACTCCGCCGTCTGGAGAAACTGCTCGGCCGCCGGCTCGGCGACACGGCGAATCCGCTCCTCGTCTCGGTCCGCTCCGGGTCGCCCCTTTCCATGCCCGGGATGATGGACACGGTCTTGAATCTCGGATTGAACGACCGGACGGTGGAGGCGCTCGCGCGCCGAAGCGGGAATCCGCGATTCGCCTACGACTCCTACCGCCGCTTCATCCAGATGTACGGCGACGTGGTGCTCGGCATCGCGCGTCCGAACCTCGAGGCCGAGCTCACGCTGGCGAAGCATCGCGCCAAGGTGAAGCTCGACGTCGAATTGAACGCCGATCACCTGCGCGAATTGGTGAAGCGCCTCCTCGCCAAGGTGAAGCGCGAGATCGGCCGCGAATTCCCCCAAGACGCGCGAGAGCAACTGGCGGGCGCGCGCGACGCGGTCTTTCGCTCGTGGCACAACGAGCGCGCCATCCACTACCGCCGTCTGAACGGAATTCCCGACCACCTCGGCACGGCGGTGAATGTGCAGGCCATGGTCTTCGGGAATCTCGGCGACAGCTCCGCGACGGGCGTCGGCTTCACACGCGACCCGAGCACCGGGGAACATTGCTTCTACGGCGAATATCTTCGTAACGCGCAGGGCGAGGACGTGGTCGCAGGCATCCGCACGCCGCGTCCGATCGCCGAATTGGAGCGCGAGATGCCCGAGGTCTACGGCCAACTTCGGGAGATCACCGCACGCCTGGAGCGCCACTACCGCGACGTGCAGGACTTCGAATTCACCGTCGAGGAAGGCCGACTTTTCATGCTCCAGACGCGCCGCGGGGAGCGAACCGGCATCGCCGCGGTCCGGATCGCGGCCGACATGGTGGAAGAGGGGCTCATCACGAAGCGCGAGGCGATCGAGCGCGTGGAGCCCGATCATCTCGACCAGGTGCTCCATCCGGTCCTCGATCTGAAAGAGCGGCGGAAGTATGAGGTCCTCGCAAGGGGGCTTCCCGCTTCGCCCGGTGCCGCGGCCGGCCGACTCGTCTTCACCTCCGAGGAGGCGGTGGCCCGCGGCGGGAAGGAGCGCGTGATCCTCGTCCGCGCGGAGACCTCGCCCGATGACATCGCCGGCATGCACGCCGCGCGGGGGATTCTCACCGCCACGGGCGGCATGACCTCCCACGCCGCCGTCGTGGCGCGCGGGATGGGAAAGTGCTGCGTCGTCGGCTGCGCGGCGCTCGTCATCGACGAGCACGGCCGGAAGCTCCGCATCGGCACGCGGACCATCGCCGCGGGGGAATACCTCTCGCTCGACGGTTCAACCGGCGAGGTGCTCCTGGGCGACGTGCCGACGGCCGACTCCGAGGTGGTCCGCGTCCTGACCGGGAAATTGAAGCCGGAGCGGGCGCCCCTCTACCAGTGCTTCGAGCGGCTCATGGGATGGTGCGACGAGGTACGGCGGCTTCGCGTCCGCGCGAACGCGGACATTCCGCGCGACGCGGTGACGGCTCGCGCCCTCGGGGCCGAAGGGATCGGCCTCTGCCGAACGGAACACATGTTCTTCGCCCCCGACCGCATCCCGCACGTCGTCACGATGATCCTGAACGCGCAGCAGGCGCGCGAGGCGGAGCTGCGGATCGAGGGCGCGCGAAACGAACTCGGGGCCGCGTCGCGTTCCGATCGCCCGAGACTCCAGGCATCGCTCCGACGAGCGGTGGCCGAGGGAAAGGAGCCGATCGACGCGTTCAAGGGCGCGCTCGCGAAACTCCTCCCGCTCCAGCGCGCCGACTTCCGCGGCCTCTTCCTCGCCATGGACGGACGGCCGGTGACGATTCGCACCCTCGACCCACCGCTCCACGAATTCCTGCCGAAGCGCGACGACCTCCTCCGTGAACTCGCCGGGCTGAAGCGGACCGGGAAGGGGAGCGTGACGCGGCATCGCCTGGAGCGGACGCTCGCGCGCGTCGAGGAACTCCACGAATTCAATCCGATGCTCGGGTTCCGCGGCTGCCGCCTCGGGCTCCTTCACCCGGAGATCACGCGCATGCAGGCACGCGCCATCTTCGAGGCGGCGGTTCTCGTCCGCAGGGCGGGAAAAGAGGTTCATCCCGAGATCATGATTCCGCTCGTCGGCGACGCGGAGGAATTGCGGCGTCAGCGCGCGGTCATTGAAACCGTGGCGGCGGAAGTGGCGAAGCGGACGAAGATCGACATCCCTCACACGATCGGCACGATGATCGAGGTGCCGCGCGCCGCGGTGCTGTCCGATGAAATCGCGGCCTACGCCGACTTCTTTTCCTACGGCACGAACGACCTCACGCAGATGACCTTCGCCTACTCGCGCGACGACTCTGGCCGCTTCCTCCCCGATTACGTCCGGAGCGGTATTCTCCCGAACGATCCCTTCGTCTCGCTCGACGTGAAGGGCGTCGGCGTTCTGATCCAGCGATCGGCGTTCGCCGGCCGCCGCGCCAAGCCGGGCTTGAAGCTCGGCGTCTGCGGCGAGCACGGCGGCGACGCCGCCTCCATCCAGTTCTTCGAGGAGACCGGGCTCGACTACGTGTCGTGCAGCCCGTTCCGAGTCCCCATCGCGCGCCTCGCGGCCGCGCGGGCAGCGCTCCGGCGCGTGTGACGCTTCGGTGACCCCGATGGCGGCGCGAGTCGCCGCGGTCATCCCGGCCTACAACGAGGAATCGTCGGTCGGACTCGTGCTGGCGGACCTCCCGCGGGCGCTCGTGGAGCGCGCCGTCGTCTGCGATAACGGTTCGACGGACGAAACGGCGCGGGTGGCGCGCGAAGCCGGGGCCATCGTCGTGGAGGAGCCGCGCCGCGGGTACGGCGCCGCCTGCCTCCGTGCGCTCCGGGCGCTCGAATCGGACCCCCCCGAAATCGTCCTCTTCCTCGACGCCGATCGAAGCGACGACGCGACCGAAGCGGAAGTGCTCCTCGCGCCGATCCTCGACGGACGCGCCGATTTCGTCGTTGGCTCCCGGATCCTCGGCGGGGCCGACCCCGGTTCGCTCACCCCGGTCCAACAATTCGGGAATCGCCTCGCCGCGGCCCTGCTTCGAACGCTCTACGGCGTCCGCGCAACCGATCTCGGCCCGTTTCGCGCCATCCGCTGGGAGGCGCTTCAGCGCCTCGGCATGAGGGACCGCGATTTCGGCTGGACCGTCGAGATGCAGGTGAAGGCCGCCCGGAGGGGGCTACGGACCGTGGAGGTGCCGGTTCGCTATCGGAAGCGCGCCGCCGGATCGCCGTCAAAGATCTCCGGGACCTGGCGCGGCTCCTTCCTCGCGGGAACGAAGATCCTCGGGACGATCGCCCTGGACTACCTGAGGCACGGGCCGCCGCGCGTCGGCAAGACGGTCCGCACCCCGACACCCGGGGCACGCCGGGGCACTCCTTGACCCGATATCGCCGCGTGGGCTACGATTTCAGAACCTTGCGCCCCGACCGAATCGTCATCGCCCTCGCCCTCATGGCAATCGCGCTCTCCGCGGCCGTCGCCTCCGCGTACACGCCTCCGCCCGTCTTCCGGGCAGACGTGAATATGCAGGCGGGGGAGACCTGCAAGACCTGCCACATCGATATCACCGAGCAGTGGCAGCGCTCCGCTCATTCCAAGTCGGACCGCACCAAGAACCTATTGTTCGGTCGCATGTACTTCTACTCGCTGAAGCAGACGCGCGGGAAGACGATGGTGGCCTGCGGCCCGTGCCACGAAACGGCGTCGTACGTGAATCAGGACTTCGACAAGGTTCGCGACGTCTCCTCCGATGGCGTAACCTGCGCCTTCTGTCATTCGATCGACGGCTCCGCCGACCGCGGCACGCCGCCCGTCTCTCTCGACATCTCGGCCTACTCCGGCACGCTTCGGAATCCGACCACGACGACGACGCACAAATCGAAGTACGCACCCTACCTCGGAACGCCGGAATTCTGCGGCTCCTGCCACAAGTATTCCAATCAGAACGGCGTGCCGATCAGCGACACGTACGGAGAGTGGAAGCGGTCGAAGTACCCGAAGCTGAAGGTGACCTGCGC
>JANMQV010000174.1:0-6719 GCA_031370645.1 Candidatus Eiseniibacteriota bacterium
ACAGCCGCGAGCTCGACGGCCCCGCCTCGGCGATCCACGCGGGCGGCGCGATCACTTCGGGGTCGGACACAAAATCCAACAGCACCGTCGCGACATCAACGCCGGATACGCCGTCGACCAGTGCATGGTGCGTCTTCTGGATCAGCGCGACTCGATCGGATTCCACGCCCTCGACGAACCACAACTCCCACAACGGGCGGGCGCGGTCGAGGCGTTGGGCCTCGATCCGCGCGGTCAAGGCGAGCAGCTGGTCCCAACTCCCCGGCGGAGCGAGCGCGGTGAGTCGAACGTGATACGAGATGTCGAAGTGATTGTCGTCGATCCAGATCGGTCGACCTTGTTCCATCGCGACCCCCATCAGCCGCTTGCGGAACCGAGGGATGAGGTGCAGCCGAGAGCCAACGCGGCGTCGCACGTCGGCCAGGCGGAACCGACCCGACCCATCGAAGAACGGACCGCCCTCGAAGACGGCGAGCGTCCCCACGTGCATCGGCGTTTCATCCGTCTCGAGGTGCAGGAACGACGCGTCGAGCGCGGAGAGTCGGTCGTATCCCGTCACGGGTCGATGGTACCGGCGCACCTGTCGGCGCGCATTGGCTCAACTCGTATCGGCCCGCGGTAGCGTCGAACCATGCGCACTGCGACCGCGGTCTGGCGGGTCTCACCCGAGTTGACCGGGCAGCCGGCGCCTCGATATTCGGCGAGCGGCATGCGCTACGCCCCCGCGCCGAAGGACTCCATGTCGCACGCCGATTCGCTGGCCGCGGCAAAGGCGAAGCCGAAGATGAAACCACCGCGGGCGAAGCAGTACTGGCGGCGCTGGAGTCCGGAGCCGCTCCAGCCGGTGAATCTGCATGCCCCCAGCGCGTCGATCGGCAGTCCCCCGCAGGCCTTTCCGGGGAGCGGAACCGTCCTGTTCGACATGCAGGGGCATCTGCTTGCGCTGGAATCGATTCCTCCGGACGGACCGGACTCTCTCGCCACGCACCCGGTGAATTGGGCGGCGGTGCTCGAAGCGTCGGGTCGCGATCCGGCGCACGTTTCATCCGCGCCGCCCCCAGCGGGATTCGTGGCGCACGCGGATTCCGTGAGGGCGTGGCGCCTCTCCGACTCGACGGCCGCGGAGACCACGCTCGTGGCCGCGGCGCTGGGCAGTCACGTCGTGCGCGTGGAGACGTTCGCGGGGCGAAACGCGCTCGGCCGGCTGGCCGTGAAGTCGGACGATGCGAAGCCGACGGTACAGGACTGGGTCGGCATTCTCTTCTTCCTCGTCGTACCGATGGTCGGAAGCATCATCTTGGCCAGACGGAATCTCCGATCGAAGCGCGGGGACGTACGAGGCGCGCTCGTCGTCGGCATCTCGATCGTCATCTCCTACTTGCTCTCGCATCTCTTCTCCACCAATGGCGGCGAGGTGGGGCTTTACTCCATCCTGCTCAATTTCAGCGACGGCATGCCGCTCGGTCACGCCTTGGTGCATGGTGTTGCCATGGCTCTCTCGTACCTCGCCATCGAGCCGTACGTGCGGCGTCTCTGGCCGAGCGTCCTCGTCTCGTGGGCGAGACTCGTGTCCGGCCGGTTGAAGGATCCGATTATCGGCCGGGACATTCTCGTGGGCGCCGCCCTCGGGGCCGGCCTGCAACTGTTCACACTGGCGATCAAGATTCTCGAGAGGGGCGTGGGACTCTCCACCGACCCCGCGCGGCTGTCCGAGGACATGCTCTCGACGATGACGAGCGCGCCGCAGATCATGGCTCAGGTTAGCTTCGCCCTCGCGATCGCTCTTCTCCGCGCGACGGAGCTCTACACCTTGCTCGTGATCTTCCGATTCATCTTGCGCAACAACAAACTCGCGATCGGCGCCACGCTCCTTTTCTTCTTGCTGATTGGGCTCGACTTTGGGAGCAAGGCGGTGTGGGTAGAGGGCGTTTCAGGGTTGGTGGCGACCAGCGTCTTCTTGTCGATCGCGCTTCGTTATGGATACGTGGCGACCATTATTGCGTGGTTTGTCGGGGGTCTGGCCGACAGCCTCGCCTGGTCGCTCGATTTCAGCGGATGGGTCGCGCCTCAGACGATGTTCGCGTGGGGAATCGTGGCGGTCGTCGTGGGCTACGGATTCATGGCGGCGGTGGGAGGGAAGACGCTCTTCAGCGATCCGCTGAGCGATCCGATTCGAAGCGAGGTCCGGCCGAAGCGGTAGTGGGCCAGCCGAAGCGGTAGGTGCGGCGCGGAGACGGTCGGTACGGCTAGGACCCCGCGGATTTCCTGGCTGTCGCCAGCTTCCCCTTTGGTGGAACCGCCCACTGAAGTTTCAGTTTCCGCCTTCTTGCGGCGCAATCCTGCAAGTAGAGATTGATTAGGGTCTGGTAGGGCATTCCCGTAGAGCGCGAAAGTTTCTTGAAATAGGAAATCGTATCGATCGCCATGCGGATCGTCACCGCGCGCCGCAGTTTCCGAGCATAGGGATTTCGCCCAGCATCCGAGAAGTCATACTCTTTTCTCATCTCATCCACCTCCTTGCGTACTGTTTCGCCTCCTGTTGCGTTGCTCGTCTCGCGGAAATCAAGCGTAGTGACCGCCCCTTGCGTCGAATGCAATGGACCACCACCAAAAGCCGCGATTTGTTACTAAAGCCCAGCAGGATGAGACGCTCCTCGGTCTCGGAATGTTCGGGGTCGGGGATGATGAGTGCCTGCTCATCGAGAAAGGCAGTTGCGGCCTCCTCGAATTTCACTCCGTGTTTCCGCAAATTCGCTGAAGCCTTCGCTGCCTCCCATTCGAATCCGAGTTCCGCCACGTTTGCCCCCACCCATGACGTACATACTAAGTATGTACATCTTCCGCACGTGTGTCAATCAATGTGATGCCAAGGACAGGGGGAGAGGATGTGCTGCTGGGATGGTAATTGGAGATTTGTACACGGGATCCTCGGGGGGATCCCACCCAACCGGATGATCTCACATCTCAGCGGCTCGGTCGAAGCGGTAGGTGGCCGGAATGGTAGCGTCACGGGGAGCGGTGGGGTTTATCTCCCTCCGCGGATCAGGTATATCGGAAGGCCAGAAAGTCACGAAAATCGTGATCATCTGGCCTCTCACTGTCATTACTCCAAAAAGTGAGTTGCTGTCCCCCAGGCCTCTCGCAGCGCGCCCCGCTTCACCTTCGCCGCCCGCTCCAGTGCGCCGATGGCGCTCCCGGCTCCCAGCGTGAGGGTCTTGTCGCGGTTGGGGATCGTGCGAGCATACTTTCGAAGTCGCGCCAGGATTGTGATGGCGTCCTGATGCGACCCCAAGAAATCCTGTAATCCGACGATTCGCTTGGCGTGCGCCGTGGCCCCGGCGCCTAGAACCGGCGCCAGGAACTCCAACGTGTAACGGAGCCGCTTCGCGGCCAGGCGAACGGCATGGAGCGCTTCCGGCTCCATGGATTGTTCCGCTTCCCGATAGGCCGCCACGAGTGTCGCCTTCGTCTCGGCCACGAGACGCGGTCCGACTTGATACGCAGGGGAGCTCCCGGCGCGCGCTCCAATGGCCGCGACGGCTGGCGCAGACTGCGGGGCGCCAGGCGTGGATTGAGGGCCGGCCGCGATCCACTCGCGCGCCGCGACGAACAGCCCGACGGAACGCTCCGAATCGAGCGCCTCGATCAGCTCCACGCGCCGCTTGTTCCGGCGAATCGCCAGTCCCGCCGCGAACACCGAAAGCGCAGCACGCTCCTCATCGGCTGCCTCCGCTTCCATCGCGGCGACCCGCTCCAATCCGACATCGAGATCGCGCACGCGGCCGAGCGCGCGCCCGACGAAGCGGAGATCAGCGGCGAATCGCTCCCGGGTCTCCTCGGGAATAGCGCCCTCGAACACTTCCACCGCCATGCGCAGGCGCCGCGAGGCGACACGCATGTCGTGAAGGTATTCGGGATCCGCGCCGAGACGAGTGCCCGGCTCGTTCCACAGTAGCCGGCCGAAGTGGCGCGACAGGGTCTTCCATGCCGCGTCCACCAGGCGGTCACCGGCGTCCACGACATAGAGGCGCTCTTCGCGCTGGGGCGTCGCGAAGCCCTCGGCCGCGAGTGCGGAGGTGAGTTTGGAATCGGCGTTCGCGCGAAGGCCAAGCGCACCCTCCACCGCGCGCCGCACGTCGACCAGCGCGTCGCGGTGGCCGTTTGAGAGTTCGATTTCCACTTCGTCGAAACGGGAGCCGGAGAGCGCCACATGATCCACCGTGAGAAGCCCGAGGGGATCGTCCCCGCGGAGCCAGCGGAAGCACTCGCGTTCGGCGCGAACGCGCGCCACCACGCGAAGCCGTTCCGGCACCCCGAGCCCTCGTAGCGGCCAGAGCAACGCAGCGACCGGTCCGGGTGAAAGCGCCTCGGCGCTCCAGGGGACGTCGTCCACCATCGGCGCTTCCTGCCCCCACTCGGTGCGTACCATCGCGTCGGTACTGCGAGAGCGAAGCGTCTTCGCCTCCAGCCGCACGCGGCGTCCATCGGCGCGAAGCCGAAGCGCGATTCCCGCCCGATAGAGCACCCAATCGTCCGTATCGAGGTAGCGGTCCTCGTGCGTCACGCCCTCTTGCGGCTCCAGGCGAAAGCCCGCCGCCACGATCGTGGCGCGGATGCGCGCGGGATCGTCCCCCTCGGGAAGGCGGAATTTGATCTCCTGCTCGGTGAACGAGGAAGTCATGAAGGCTCCGGGCCGGTCAGTCGCGCGCGACGGCGCGAAGCGCGCCCGGTTGCATGAGCCACTGGAGCGTTCCCGCTCCGGGCTGTAGGCGTTCGGGGAATGTGACGAGTGCCGCGGCGCCCTTCTTGAAGAGGAGCGAGGCGTGCTGATCGGTGCCGGAGAGGAGATACGCCGTGAAGCCGCTCACGTGAGGCTCATGGCCGACGACGGCGATGGTCTCCTCGGTGAAGTCGAGGAGCGCCTTGGCGGTGGCGCCGAAGTCGCCCCCGGGCTCCAGGTGCGGTTCGATCACCAATTCCAAGTCGGGCGCCACGGCGTCGCGGAGGATCTCGGCGGTTTGGCGCGCGCGGATCAACGGGCTCGACACGATCCGCTCGAGGCGCGGCACGACCTCCTTCAGACCCCGCGCGGCGATCCGGAACTTGTGGATCCCATCGGGGGTCAGGGGCCGATCGTCGTCCCAGGGGTAGGCTGGGTCGCCCCGGTCCACCGCAATTCCATGTCGAACAATGAGTAGATTCATCAGGTGGTAAGTTTCTCACCACATGGGCGGCGGGTCAATGAGGGCGGAATCTACGGCGCGGAGAGCTCCAACGCGGGGATCGAGGCCTCTCGGAACGCTCCCAACTTCAGCTTTTCGATATCGCGCATTTCCGAATCGGCAGGGGGACGGCCGTCGCGGTAAACGTAGCGGAGATTGCCGCTCGAAACGGGCGCGGGCGCGGTGCCGCGCGGGCCGACGGCGACCGTTCCCTCCAGGACGCAGACGCACGTGCCCGTTCGCTCGAGGATGACCGCGAAGGTGGTCCCCGTGACCGCGATGGCGGCGTCGGGAGTCGTGATCTGGAGGTTCGCGCCCTTGAAGCCCGGCCCGGTGGTGACGCGGATCTCGCCTTTCTGCAAATGAAGCGCCGCGCGCCGCGCGAACCAGCGTGGCGGCGAAGGCGGAAGGATGAGGTCGGTGCCGCTCGCGCATTGCATCGCCACCACGCCGTCGGCGCGAAGGTCGAGTTCGGCGGCGTCCCGGACCTCGATCCGCACGCCTGCCGGAATGCGCCTGCCGAAGAGCGACGAGTCCGTTCCCGCGTAGGACTCCCCGTCGAGGAGAATCGAGCCCTCGCCCCTCACGCCGGCCACGCGCCAGGAGGGGCCCTGATTCAAGACGCCCGTGACGACCGCAATGACGAGCGCGGCCGCGACGGCGAGGCCGGTCCAGAGACGGTGCCGACCCGGGAAGGGGAGCGCCACGATCGGCGATTCGCGCTCGCGTGGCAGGTCGCCGCGCGGGGCGAGCCCGGGCATTTCCTTGCTCGCGAACGCCGCCTTCAGCCCGGCGCGGAAGGCGGGCTCCGCCTCCACCGGCGCCAAGGCGCGCACGGCATCACGCGCCAACCGCGAGTCGGCGTCGCGTGCGGCTTCGTCGCGATCGCTCGAATCGTCGGGGCGGCGTGGATCGTTCATAGTCCCTTTTTCCTCAGCGAACGGCCCAATTCGGCGAGGGCGCGCGAGTAGCGTTTCCGCACCGCCGATTCGTTTGCGCCGGCGAGGGCGGCGATCTCTTCATAGGAGCGGCCGTCATAGTCGCGCAGCAGCACCACCTCACGAAAGTCCTCCTTCAGTTCCATCACCGCTTCCTGCACCAAGCGCGCCCGCTCCGAGCGAAGGAGATCGCGCTCGGGGTCGGCGACGCCGGTGGTGAGACGGTCGGCGAGTCCCGGCGTGTCCTCGAGCGAGGCCGAGCGGCGATCCATGCGATGCGGCGCCGAGCGCCAGATGTCGCGGCAGACGTTGGTCGCGATGGTGATTACCCAGGGACCGGGATCGCGCGACGGGTCGAGCGTGTGCGCGGCGCGGTGGATCTTCACGAAGACATCCTGCGTGGCGTCTTCGGCGGCGACTCGGTTCCCGAGGAGCCGGGCCACGACGGAGAAGACGCGATTGAAATAGTGCTCGAAGAAGGCTTCCAGCGCGGCCGGATCGCGGCGCCGAACGCCCTCGAGATCGAGTACGGGCGGCGGGCCTGATTGTGCCGGGTTAT
>JANMQV010000183.1:0-4275 GCA_031370645.1 Candidatus Eiseniibacteriota bacterium
TACCCGGCCTGGCGGTCCGAGTCGATCCCGGCCAAGGTAGTGACCGTCAGCGTGACCGCGTAGCTTCCAGCCGCGGCATAGGTGTGACTCGGGCTCTGAGCCGTGCTCGTCCCGCCGTCGCCGAACGACCACGCCCAGGACGTGATTGGGTAGGTACCGGGCGTGGACTGATCCGTGAACTGAACGCCGAGGGGCTTCAGCCCCGCGCGTGGCGACCCGGAGAACGCAGCCGTTGGGAGCGCTGAATCCGAAACGAGGATGTACCCGGGTTTGTTCTCGGTGTCGGTGCCGTCGGGGGTCGTGACGGCCAGCGATACCGAAAAGGTCCCGGCGGATGCATATGTGTGGCTTGGGTTCTGCGCCGTGCTCGTAGCGCCATCCCCAAAGGACCAGGCCCGGGAGGTAATGGGCCCGCTTCCCGGGTTCGATTGGTCGGTGAATTGAACTGTAAGAGGTCGCCCACCACTCGTCGGCACGCCCACGAAATCTGCATTGGCACCTGCGCGCGGTGGTGAAACCGTAATGCAGCCTGCTTTGGCTTCCGTGTCGGTGCCGATCTTCGTCTTCACGAAAAGCGCGACCGTATAGGTTCCAGCCTCCTGGTAGACATGCACGGGATTGGGCTCCGAACTCTTCGCCCCGTCACCGAAAAACCAGAGCCGCTCCGTGATCGAGGAGCTGCCGGCCTTCGACTGATCGGTAAATTGGACATGCAATGGAGCCGGCCCGGACTGAGTCGTGGCCTGGAACGCCGCCTCGGGGTCGGTGCCGCCCGGGCCTAGGACCGAGCATCCATGGACAAGCATCGCTGCGAGGAGGAGACGAACGGCGAGACGAACTTCGAAGCGCCTGCGCATGGCGTTGCGGTGACGCGAGGGTTATCGGGCGGCCCCAACGTATGGGCGGTGAATCTCGGGGAGCATACGCCATTGGGGGATACATTGAACGCTCGGAGAATCCTAGGGGCGTGAGCTGGAAGGCGACGAGCGCAGGGGGATATGAAACGACCGAGACATCCAAGGTCAAACGTCCGTTTTGGGCAAAATGGCGGGGTCGACGGGACTCGAACCCGCGACCTCCTGCGTGACAGGCAGGCGTTCTAACCGACTGAACTACGACCCCACCAAGGGCGTCAAATCGAAGAAGTTGGAGTATAGGGAACGGCCGTGGAGGCGTCAATCGCGCCCTCCGGCTGCGGCAAGTGTTGGAATCGTGGGAAGTTGCCCGGGTGGCCCGCCAGGCCGCGAACCGCTACATCACCGCGAAGCCTGCGCCCTTGTAGTAGTGCCGCAGGATATCTCGATACGCCTTCCCCGCCCTCGCCATTCCGAGCGCACCGGTCTGACAGAGTCCGATGCCGTGGCCGTTCCCCGCGCCGGAGACGACCACCCGCTCCGGGCGTCCCGCTTCATCACGCGTTACGCCGATTTTCAAGAAACTGCTCCGGAGAATCGCCTTCCCGCTGGGGCGGCGAAGGACCCATCGAATGCGATCGCCGCGAAGCACCGTTTCACCCGCGCTGGTTTCGATCACCAATTCAGCGACTCTCCCGCACCGTGAACGGGAGCGAACCCGCGCATCGAGAAGCGACCCCGCAAGCAACGTCGGCGACGCGCCCTCGACCGGTGCATAGGTGCGCACCAACTCCAAGAACTCCGCCACGCTCCATGACTCGACCCAGCGATAGGTTCCCGACCGCGCGCAATACGAGCTGTCGTCGCTTCCCGCGTCGCGCACGCTTCGGAGGTACGAAGTCCAGGGCCAGGGCCAGACGTCCTCAACGTTCGATGTGCGGCCGCCGCAGGTAGAGGAGTAGAGCGCGCGCACAGGGAGGCCCTCGGATACCGCCACTTCGCCCCGCGTCTCCTCGAGCGCGCGGTCGCTCTGTTCGTTCTCGCGCTTCGTTCCCTCGTAGACCTGATCCTCGGTCGTCGCCCAGAGATCGAAGCCGAGTTCGGCGCGGCGGCCGATGTAGGAGAGCGTGTAGGAGCGCGCGGCTACTGCCTGCGCCTTCACCGCCTCGTATTCGGCCGCCGGCGGATTGCCGATTTCGCTCGGGAGAACGCCGCGGAGATAACTCTCCAATTCCACCTCGTTCACGAGCGAGAGACCCTCGCCGTTCGAGGCGTGGATGCGGAACGTTCCGCGATACCAGCGTCCTGACCAGCCGCTCAGCCCTCGATCGCCCGGCACGAGCCGGAGCGTCTCGGCCGGAGAGCCGCTCCAGAGCGCCGCCATTTCTCCCTCGCGAAAGACTTCGAGCGGCCCCGCGCCAAGGCGCGAGACCTGGATGCGATCGCCGCGCGCGCCGGACGCCACGGTGGCGCCGCCGAGGGTCACGAGGGTCCAGGGGGTCGAGCCGGCCACGACGAGTCGGGTCGTGGCGGTGGCAAGCCCGACACGAATCGTCCGTGCCTGCCGCCACGCGCGGGAGATCGGGGGCGGACCGCCCCTGCGGGTCTCCGCCACAGCGGGCGGCGCGGGCGTGGGCGCGGGAGGACGGGTGGTAGTGGCCGCCGGGCGCGGCGATTCCTCCACGTGCCGCGATCCGGCGCAACCGGCGCCGCCGATCATGGCAACGATTGTGAGCATCGCGACGGTCGCGCGAATGGAGCCCGCGGTACGATCGCCCGGGCCTCGAACCAACCTCACGCCCGTTCCGCCAAAGGCGCCGGAGTGATCGAGCCGAGAACGACCTCGCGCTTCGCCCCGGTGGCCGACGGAACATTCCCCGGGCGGCCGCGCCACGTCTCGTGCGCCAGAAACGCGAACGCCATCGCCTCCTTCGCGTCGCTCGGGACGCCGAGCCGGTCGCTCGGTTCGACCCGCGCGCCCATCACCGCGGCTTCCAGCGCCTGGAGAAGCGTGCGATTCCTCGCACCCCCTCCCGAGACGATGATCTCGTCGGGGATCTTCCCGCGATCCGCGGCGGAGAGCGCAATCCCCTTCGCCACCGCGCCCACCACGAGCGCGACGGCCGTCCGAAGGCGATCCTCCAGCGCCGCCCCCTCCGTGCTCGCCAGGAATCGATCGCGATAGGCGGCGCCGAACTCCTCCCGCCCCGCGCTCTTCGGCGGCTTCCGATTGAAGTAGGGATCGTTCAGGAACTCCCGCACGACCGCCATGTCGGCGCGCCCGCGCGCCGCGATCTCCCCACCGGCGTCGTAGCGCTTCGTGGGATCGGCCGCGGCCACGATGCCGTCGAGGAGCATGTTCGCGGGCCCGCAATCGAAGGCCATCAACCCATGGAGCGGCACGCCGGGGTGAAGCCGCGTGAGATTCGAGATCCCACCGAGATTGAGGAGCACGCGATCGCTCTCGGCCGATCCGAACTGGTTCCAGTCGAAGCGCGGAACGAGCGGCGCGCCTTCCCCCCCAGCCTGAATGTCGGCCATCCGGAAATTCGAAACGACCGGAAGCCCGAGGGCCGCCGCCAGGACCGACGGCTCCCCGATCTGCGCGGTGAAGCGAACACCCGATCGTTCCCCGCGCGGATCGTGAAAGACCGTCTGGCCATGAAATCCCACCACCTCGACGCGCGCGCCGACCGCCGCGGGGGCCGACAGCGCCTCCCGCACCACCTCGGCGGCGAGGACGGCGAGCCTCACACCGAGCGCCAACATCGTCCGAAGCGGAAGCGTCCCTTCCTGGGCCTCGAGAATCTCGCCTCGCATCGTGTCATCGAAGGGCCGGCTTGCGAACGCGACCAGCGTGGAGCGATGCCGCGCGCCGTCGTCCACGATGCGCGTCAGCGCGGCGTCCATGCCGTCGGCCGACGTGCCGCTCATGATCCCGATCGCGTGCGCCATCTCGATACCGGCGGGGCGCGCCGATCGTTCCTCCGGATTGCGGGCGGGATTGCGGGCGGGATTCCGGGAGTCGCGCGCCCTCGGCGCCCGCTCCGTCTCAGCCTCGGCACGCTTTCGTTTCGCCATCATCGGCTGCTCCCTTTCAAGATGCCCTCCACGATCTGACGCTGGAAGAGGAGGAACGCGAGCACGACGGGGACGGTCGCGATGGTAGAACCCGCGAGGAGCGCCCCCCAGTCGACCCGGTGTTCGGACTGCGCGAAGAGCGCGAGCCCCACCGGGAGGGTTCGCATCGACTCCGATGTCGTGAGAACGAGCGGATGAAGGAACGCGTTCCAGGTCGTGAGAAATCCGTTCACGCCGACCACCGCGAGCCCCGGGCCCGACACGGGAAGAACGATCCTCCAGAAGATCGCCGAGGCGCTCAGCCCGTCCGTGCGGGCCGCCTCCTCCAACTCGGGCGACA
>JANMQV010000158.1:0-21729 GCA_031370645.1 Candidatus Eiseniibacteriota bacterium
CGCTTTCGGAAACGGGAGAGACGCTCCGTCGTTGGTTCGACGCCGACGCCCGGCCGGTTCGCGTGGCCGATGTCTCCGACGATCCGCGATTCGCGAGCGGCCTTCCGGAGGAATGGGGCGCCGCGATCGCGGTGCCGTACCGCCTCGATGACCAGACGTGGGGAATCGCGCTGACGATTCGTCGCCGCAGCAGCCACGGCACCGAGTCCGGTTTCGACGCCGAGACGGCCGACGCGGCGGCGCTCGTGGCTGAGGCCTGCTCCGCCGCGCTCGCGCGCGCGAGGCAGATCGAGCGGACGCGCGAGGTCGAGCGGCGCCTCCGCGACGTGGAGTCGCAATTGAAGCATGCCGACAAGATGATCGCCGTCGGCGAGCGGGGCATGCACGTCGCTCAGGAAATTCGAAATCCGATCGCGGCCATCGCCGGTTTGGCGAAGCGTCTCGCGCGCGAGACCGAAGAGGGAAGCGAGAAGCGGGAATATCTCGACATCATCCTCCGGGAGACCGACCGTCTGGAGCGCGTCCTGGGCGAGCAGCTCTCGCTCGCGGAGATGACGAAGCCGCGTCTTAAACTCCAGAGCATGAACGTGCTGGTGCAGGAGGCGCTCGAGCAGCAATCGGACGAGCTCGTGCGACGGCGCGTGCGGCTCCTGAAGCGGCTGGCCCCCGATCTTCCGAGTCTCCTGCTCGACGAGGACAAGATTCGCCAGGTGGTCGCGAACGTGCTCCACTACGCGCTCACGTCGGTGCCGGCGGGAGGGCGCGTGCGCGTCGAGACGCGCACCGGCGGCGGCATGGTGCAGGCCGAGATCGCGCACGACGGTCCCAAGGTTCCGGGCGAATCGCTCGACCGGCTCTTCGTTCCGTTCTCGGCCACGCGGCGCTACGGAGCGGGAGTGGGATTGGCCGTGGCCTATCAAGTGGTGCGCGAGCATGGCGGGGAGATCCGAGCGCGAAGCGAGGGGGACTGGAGCAGTATCGTGACGGTCTACCTGCCGCTCCGCGAGAACACCGACCGCCGGGCCCGTCCGGATCGCCGCGCGGGACGCACGGAGCGGAGGCGGCGCAGCGCCTGAAGGTTGACCGAGCGAAGATCGCATGGTACCTTCGTCTGCTGTCGCGACCCTAGCTCAGTTGGTAGAGCACCGCACTGAAAATGCGGGTGTCCGCAGTTCGATTCTGCGGGGTCGCACCACTTTAGATCCCGCCCCGCGCGACGGCGCGGGGGCCGCATGGCGAGCTGGTGTAGCTCAGCTGGTAGAGCAACGCACTCGTAATGCGTAGGTCAGCGGTTCGATTCCGCTCACCAGCTCCATGTTCCAGCGGCCCGTGACACCCTCCGAAAGAATCCCAATGACCGAACGAATCGACCCCCTCGACGGGCTGATGATCAGCGCATCGGGCGTTCGCGGTATCGTCGGCGAGCGGCTCACGCCGGAGGTCATCCTTCTCGTGGCGGGCGCGCACGGCGCGAGCCTCGGACCGGGCCCGATCGTCGTGGGCCGCGACTCGCGCCCGAGCGGCGCCTGGGTCTCGCGCGCCGCGCAGGCGGCCCTGATGGCGATCGGCCGCGAGGTGATCGATGTCGGCATCGCCCCGACCCCCACCATTCTCTACGCCATTCGCCACCACGCCGCGGCCGGCGGTCTCGCCATCACGGCGAGCCACAATCCGGCGCCCTGGAACGCGCTCAAACTCTTCGGACCGGGCGGCACGTTCCTCGCCCCCGTCCAATCCGAGGAAGTGGCGCGCCGCGCTCGGGAAGGAATGCCCGCGTGGGTGACGCACGAGCGAGTCGGCGGCGCGAGGGAAGACGACGACGCGATCCGCCGGCACCGCGAGGCGATCCTCGCGCTCCCCGGACTCGACCTTGCACGCATTCGGTCCCGTAGTTTCCGCGTCGCGATCGATTGCGTGAACGGCGCGGGCTCGGAGGCGACGCCGGCGCTCCTGGAAGAACTCGGCTGCACCCTCGAGCGAATTTACTGCGTTCCCGACGGCAAGTTTCCGCGCGTTCCGGAGCCTCTTCCCGAGAACCTGAAAGACCTGGGCGCGGCGGTTCGTCGTTCGGGCTCCGCCATCGGATTCGCGAACGATCCCGACGCCGATCGATTGGCGATCGTGGACGAACGGGGAGAGCCGATCGGCGAGGAGCGGACGCTTCAGATCGCGGTCGACTGGGCGCTTCGGCGCCGTGTGGGGCTCGTCGTCGCGAACGTCTCCACCTCGCTCGGCGTGGAGTTCATCGCGCAACGCTACGGCGCCACCGTGGAACGCTCCCGCGTAGGCGAAGCGCACGTGGCGGAGCTCCTCATGGCCCGCGGCGGCGTCATCGGCGGCGAGGGAAACGGGGGCGTCATCTACCCGGAACTCCACGCGACGCGAGACGGCCTCTTGGCGGCGGCGATCGCCCTCGATTGGCTATCGCTCGACGCCCGCCCGCTTTCCGAGCGTGTCGCGGAGCTTCCGCCGCTCGTCATGGTGAAGAAAAAGCTGGATCTAAGAATCTCCGCCCCCGACGCGCTTGGCACGGCCCTGGAATCGGTGTTCCCCGACGGAACACGGAACCAACTGGACGGAGAGAAGTTCATCTGGAAAGATCAATGGGTACAAGTCCGCGCCTCGGGGACGGAGCCGGTTGTCCGGATCATCGCCGAAGCGCCGACGGAGGCCCGCGCTGAGGCACTCGTAGCGCGCGCCGTCGAAGCGGCGACGCGTTCGCAGTCCGCGGGCATCTCGGCCTAGAGGGGGCACCATCATGTGCGGCATCGTCGGATACGTCGGGGAGCAGCAGTCTCTCCCGATCCTTCTCGAGGGGCTGCGCCGCCTCGAGTACCGCGGATACGATTCGGCCGGCGTCGCCATCTTGAACGGCAACGGCATGAAGATCGAAAAGGCCGCCGGCAAGATTAGCGAACTCGAAAAGAAGATCGAACACTCCCACCCCGTCGGAACGCTTGGCATCGCGCATACGCGCTGGGCCACGCACGGCGAACCGAACACGGTGAACGCCCATCCCCACACCGATTGCACGGGCCGGATCGCCGTCGTTCATAACGGCATCATCGAAAACTACTCCACCATCAAGACGAAGCTCCTTCAGGAAGGGCACACGTTCACGACCGACACCGATACCGAGGTGATTGCCCACCTGATCGAAAAGTTCTACGACGGCAACTTGGAGTCGGCCGTTTCCTCCGCGCTCCGCCACCTCACCGGCACGTACGGCCTCGCGGTCATCTCGAGCGAAGAGCCGCGAAAGATCGTTGGCGCGCGCCACGGGAGCCCCCTCGTCGTCGGCATCTGCGACAACAATGAGTACATCCTCGCTTCCGACGTCTCCGCGATCATTCGGCATACGAACCAGGTCGTCTACTTAGACGACGAAGAGATGGTCGTGCTGACCCCGCAGGGAATCCAGACGAGCAATCTCCGGCAGGAAGCCGTTTCGAAGAAGGTCGAGACCGTCGACTGGGATCTGGAGATGATCGAGAAGGCAGGCTTCCCGCACTTCATGCTGAAGGAAATCTTCGAGCAGCCGACGTCGCTTCGGAACACGCTTCGCGGCCGCCTCCTCGTGGAAGAGGGGACGGCGCGGCTCGGCGGGCTCAACATGAGTATCCCCGAACTCCGCGGCATCAACCGGGTCATCATCACGGCGTGTGGCACCTCGTGGCACTCCGGACTCATCGGGGAGTACCTCATCGAGGAACTCGCTCGCATTCCGGTCGAGGTCGAATACGCCTCCGAGTTCCGCTACCGGAATCCGATTTTGGAACCGGGCACCATCGTCATCGCGATCAGCCAATCGGGCGAGACGGCCGATACCCTCGCCGCCATGCGGGAAGCGAAGCGGAAGGGCGCGCGCGTGCTCGGCGTCTGTAACGCGGTCGGCTCCACCATCGCGCGCGAATCAGACGGCGGTGTTTACATCCACGCTGGTCCTGAGATCGGCGTCGCGTCGACCAAGGCGTTCACCTCGCAGGTGGCGGCCCTCATGCTCCTCACGCTATACCTCGGCCGGCTCGGCGAACTCTCGCCGGAGTTGGGCGCCGAATTGGCGCGCGAGATGGAGGCGATTCCCGGCAAGGTCGAGCAGATCCTGGCGGGGCACGAGCGGATCCGCGAAATCGCCCGTGCCAACGCGCATCACAACAACTTCCTCTACCTCGGTCGCGGCGTGAATTTCCCGGTCGCGCTGGAGGGTGCGCTCAAGCTGAAGGAGATCTCGTACATCCACGCGGAGGGATACCCCGCGGCGGAGATGAAGCACGGCCCGATCGCGCTCATCGATGCGAACATGCCCGTCGTCTTCATTTGCGCGCAGGACTCCGCGTACGAAAAGGTGTTGAGCAACATGGAAGAGGTGCGCGCGCGGAAGGGGAAGATCATCGCGGTGGCCACCGAGGGCGACACGCACGTGGCCCAGAAGGCCGACCACGTACTCTACATTCCGAAGACGATGGGGCCGCTCACGCCGCTCCTCTCCGTGGTTCCGCTCCAGCTTCTCGCTTATTATGTGGCGGTGGAGCGCGGATGCGACGTCGATCAGCCGAGAAATCTCGCGAAGAGCGTGACGGTCGAATGAGCGGACGCCCGGGTTCCACGCCGATCGCCGCGGAGGGCGCTCCCGCCCCCATCGGGCCGTACGCTCCCGGACGCGTCGTCGCGGGTGCGGGCACTTGGATCATCACCTCCGGCCAGACGGGCATCGACCCGGCGACCGGCGCGCTGGTGGAGGGGGGCGTTACCGCCCAAACCGACCGTGTGCTTCAAAACGTGCGGGCGGTTCTCCACGCGGGCGGGGCCGATCTCTCCGACGTCGTCAAGACGACCGTCTTCCTCTCGGAAATGGCGAATTTCGCCGCCATGAACGAGGTCTACGCCCGTATCTTCGGGGACCACAAGCCCGCCCGCACCACCATCGCGGCGAAAGGGCTCCCGCTCAACTGCCTCGTGGAGATCGAAGCCTGGGCCTTCCGGCCGTGAATCACACGCGGCGGGACGTCTTCCGCCTCACCGAGCAGGCATCCTGCGCGGGGTGAGCCGCGAAGTTGGGTCCGGAGGACCTGAAAAACGTACTTCAATCGCTCCCGAAGCCGCCCCGCGGCTCGAAGGTGCTGGTCGGTCCCGAATCGTGGGACGACGCCGGCGTCTATAAGGTATCGCCGCGCCTGGCGCTCGTGCAGACCGTCGATTTCATCACGCCGGTCCTGAACGATCCCTACGACTACGGACGCGTCGCCGCGGCGAACGCGGTGAGCGACGTCTATGCCATGGGCGGGATTCCGCTCACCGCGCTTTCGGTTGTCTGTTTCCCGGAGAACGAGGATCCGACGATTTTGCGCGAGATGCTCCGCGGAGGGGCCGCGATGCTGCGGGAGGCGAACGTGGCGCTCCTCGGCGGTCACACCGTGCGCGATCCGGAGATCAAGTTCGGCTTCTCGGTCACCGGAACGGTCGAACCAGGTCGTGTCGTGACGAACGCGGGCGCGCGCTCCGGTGATCTGATCGTCTTGACGAAGCCGCTCGGGACGGGGATCCTCGCGACAGCGCTCAAACGGCGGCTCCTTTCGGCACCGTCGCTCAAACTTTTGACCCGCCACATGACGACCCTCAACCGGGACGCCGCGGCGGCCATGACCGCCTCCGGCGCGAGCGCCGCGACCGACGTTACCGGGTTCGGTCTTCTGGGGCATGCGCTCAACGTGGCGCGCTCGAGCCGCAAGACGCTTCGCATCTGGAGCCGCGCGGTGCCGGTGATCGACGCCGCCGCGGCGTTCGTCGCGCAGGGCGTCTGGGCGAAGGGGCTTCAATCGAATCTCGACTACTTGAACCGCGAGACTGAATGGGACGAGGGCGTGGAGGAGTCGACGCGGCGGCTGTTCGCGGACCCGCAGACGTCGGGCGGGCTCCTGGTTACGATCGCGCCGTCGCGCATCAACGACTTCCTGAAGCGGCTGGCGCGCGCGCGCGTGCGCGCCGCGGTCATCGGCGAGGTGACCCCTCGCCGGGGGCGCCCGCTCCGAGTGGTGGCATGATGCGGCGATTCGCGTGGGGACGGATGGGATCTGGTGTTCTCCGAGGACTTCAAATCCTTCTGTCGGGCGGCTCCGCCGTCCGAGGTGGGTTCGATTCCCACACGTTCCCGCCATCGCATCATCGGACGGCGCGGCCATGCCGGATCTGAGCGGCCGGTGGCTCGCGATCGACTGGCATGATCCACTCATCGTCGCCCTTGTCGGCGTCATTCTCGTCGTCGCGCTTTGGCGGCGATGGGCGCTCGTGCTCCTCGCGGCGCTCCTTGTCGCCCTCGGGCAGGGAGTCGATTACCTCCTCCGGCACGCCGCCATCACGCCCGCGGCCGCCCAAGGCGCCGTTCTTGCGATCTACGGAATCGGCGGGCTCTTCCTTCTCTTTCTCGTCGTCGCGCGCCTCGTCTCGAAGCGCTGATTTGCGGGCGTCGCGCGCCTTCCCTCGGGCCGCCCCGTTTGCCCCGTTCGCCCAGATCGCCCAGATCACCGCGATGCTGAGTCTCGCCGTCGCGACCGCGGGCCATGCGCAGACCACGCCGCTCGATAGCGCGCCTCCGACCGCTTACGGGCGCCCCGATTCCGCGGCCGTATCGGGCGCTCTAGCCGACTCCGCCACGGCCAAGACGCCCATTACGTGGAACAGCGCGCCGCCGGCCGTGCGCGACACCACGATGCGCCACGTGAAGCCGTTTCTGGTCATGGCGCGATCGGCCATCGTTCCGGGGTGGGGACAGGTGTACAATCGACAGCCGCTCAAAGCGGTGTTGGTCGTCGCCGGCGAGGGGTTCCTAACCTACAAGATCTTCAAGGAACTGAGCCTGGAGAACGACGCGATCGACAGGCAGGCCGCGGCCCTGGACCTGGCCGAGTTCGATGCGGCAGTGGCCGACGAGACGAATCACTACAATCGGAAGATCGACTGGATTTGGTGGACCGCCGCCGCGCACCTGCTGCAGATGGCCGACGCGTACGTGGACGCCCACTTCATCAACTTCGACGCGGAGTTCGGACCGGACGACCGACGGTCTGACACCCGGGGCGCCTTGCGCCTCAGCCTCTCCCTGAATGCGAGATTTTGAGCCGACACGAATGAGCCACCGCGACCACATCCGAAACTTCTGCATCATCGCCCACATCGACCATGGGAAGTCGACGCTCGCGGATCGTCTCCTCGAGCTGACGGACACGATCCCCAAGTCGAAGATGAAAGCCCAGGTCCTCGACAACATGGACCTGGAGCGGGAGAAGGGGATCACCATCAAGTCGCACGCCATCGCCATGCGCTACAGGGCGGCGAACGGCGAGGACTACACGCTGAATCTGATCGACACGCCGGGGCACGTTGACTTCACTTACGAAGTGTCGCGGAGTCTCGCGGCCTGCGAGGGGGCGATCCTCGTGGTCGACGCCTCCCAGGGCGTGGAAGCGCAGACGATTTCGAATCTCTATCTTGCGCTCGAGCAGAAGCTGACGATTGTACCGGTGATCAACAAGGTCGATCTGCCGGCCGCCATGCCCGACGAGGTGTCGCTCGAAACCGCCCAGCTCCTCCACGTCGAGCCCGAGGAGTGTGTCCGCGTTTCGGCGAAGGAGGGGAAGAACATCGGCGCGGTGCTCGAGGCGATTGTCGCGCGCATTCCTCCGCCCCCCGATCGGGAGGGAAGCTCGCTTCAAGCCCTCATCTTCGATTCGGTCTTCGACCAGTATCGGGGCGTCATCGTCTACGTCCGCGTGATGCGCGGCGCGATCCGCGCCGGGGACAACATCCGCTTCCACTCCACGGGCCGAAGCTACGAAGTGCTCGAGGTGGGGGTCTTGCGGCTCGGCTACGAGGCGCACGAGGAACTGGTGTCGGGAGACGTCGGCTACGTGATCGCCAACGTGAAGGTCGTCTCCGACGCGCGCGTCGGAGATACCGTCACGTCGGCGGAGGACCCCGCGCCCGAAGCGCTTCCCGGCTACCGTCCGGTGAAGCCGATGGTCTTTTCGGGGCTCTACCCGATCGAGGCGGAATCGTACGAAGACTTGAAGGAGTCGCTCGAGAAACTTCAGCTGAACGACGCTTCGCTCACCTACGAACCGGAGACGTCGCTCGCGCTCGGATTCGGATTTCGCTGCGGATTCCTCGGTCTCTTGCACCTCGAGATCGTGCAGGAACGCCTGACGCGCGAGTACGGGCTCGACCTCATCGCCACCGTCCCGAGCGTGGAGTATCACGTGCTGAAGACGAACGGCGATCTCCTGATGGTCGACAACCCCGCCCTCATGCCACCGGCGAACCTGATCGAGACGATCGAGGAGCCGTACGTGAAGGTCCAGGTCGTTGTCCCGACGGAATACGTCGGGAACATCATGCAGCTGGTTCAGGATCGCCGCGGCATCTTCATGGGCATGGAATACCCGAGTCCCGAGCGCGCGCATCTCGCCTACGAGATTCCGCTCGCCGAAATCGTCCTCGATTTCTACGATAAGCTGAAATCGATCAGCCGCGGCTACGCGTCGCTCGACTACGAACTCGCCGGCTTCAAGCAAGCCGAACTCGTGAAAATGGAGCTGCTCCTGAACGGAGAGCCGGTCGACGCGCTCTCGATGATCGTCCACCGGGAGAAGTCGCACGACTGGGGACGCACGATCGCCTCGAAGTTGAAGGAGCTCATCCCGCGGCAGATGTTTCCGATCGCCATCCAGGCCGCCATCGGGAACCAGGTCGTCGCGCGCGAAACGATTTCCGCGCTTCGGAAGAACGTCATCGCCAAGTGCTACGGCGGCGACATCAGCCGAAAGCGGAAACTCCTGGAAAAGCAGAAGGAAGGGAAGAAGCGGATGAAGCAAGTCGGAACGGTTCGCGTGCCCCAGGAGGCGTTCCTGGCCGTTCTCAAGGTGGAGCGGTAGGGCGGCGCCGCCGCTCTCCACGCCGAGCCATGGCCAACGCCGCCGTCGCGACCACCCGGGGCCGCTCCCGCGCCAAATCGGCGATTCGGGAGTACCTCGAGGCGCTCGCCCTGGCGATCGTCCTCACGATCGTCGTCCGCGGCCTGGTCATCCAGGCGTTTCGGATTCCGACGAGCAGCATGGAGGAGACGCTTCAGATCGGCGATTTCCTCTTCGTGAACAAGATGGTCTACGGCTCCGAGATCGACATCGGCGTGGCGGGGCACCAGCTCGTCTACCACCGCTTCCCGGCGATTCGCGAACCGAAACCGGGGGACGTGATCGTCTTCCGCTACCCCGACGATCCCTCGCGCGATTTCATCAAGCGCTGTGTGGCGACCGGCGGCCAGACCGTGGAACTCCGAGACAAGGTGCTCTACGTCGACGGCCAGGCGCAGGAAGAACCGTACGTGGTTCACAAGGATCCGCGCGTCCTTCCGCGCGAGTCGAGTCCTCGCGATAACTTCGGGCCCTACGTCGTTCCCCAGGGCCAGCTCTTCATGATGGGGGACAATCGCGACAACAGCCACGACAGCCGCTTCTGGGGTGGGCTCCCGCGAACGCTCGTCAAGGGGCAGGCGATGATTCTCTACTGGTCGTGGGATGCCGACCGCCGCCTGCCGCGCCCGGCCCGACTCCTCCATCTGATCCGCTGAGCGCCCGCGCGCGGTGCGTAACATGTCGTTCGGCCTCTACATCCACCTTCCCTACTGCCGGAGTATCTGTCCTTACTGTGCGTTTGCGACAGCACCGCTCCACCACGCCGAGCCGGAGCGATTTCTTGCGGCGCTCGACCGGGAACTCGCCGCGGCGCGCGCGGAAGGTGGCGCCTGGTCGCGGCCCGTCACGATCTACGTGGGCGGCGGCACGCCCACGGCGCTCGCTCCGCCGACGCTCCGCCGATTCCTCTCCTGGGTGCGCGCCTCGTTCGATCTCTCGTCCGTTCGCGAGTGGACGGTGGAGGCGAATCCAGAAGGGCTGACCGACGAGAAACTCGCGCTGTTGCTCGAGGGGGGCGTCGGGCGGCTCAGCATCGGGGTGCAATCGCTCGAGCCGGCTATCCTCAAGGCGCTCGGGCGCATTCATACCGCGGAAAAGGCCCTCGACGCGATCGAGCGGGCGCACCGCGCCGGGTTCAGGCGCGTATCGGCCGATCTCATGGTGGCCGTGCCGGGGGAGACGCCGGAGGGAATCTCCCGAGGAGTGGAGGCGCTTCTCGAGCGCGGCATCACCCACCTCTCGGCCTACAGCCTTCAAGTGGAGCCGAACACGCCCTACGCGGCGAAGGTAGCGCGGGGCGCCCTCGTGCCGCCGGGGGACGACACCGCCGCCGACCGCTACGCGCTCCTCGACTCGCTCCTCTTGCCGCGCGGCTTCCGCCACTACGAAGTTTCGAACTACGCGCTCTTGGGACTCGAATCGAAGCACAACGTCGGGTACTGGATCCGGCGCCCCTATCTGGGACTCGGTCCGGGCGCCCACTCGTACGACGGCACGCGGCGTTGGGCGAACGAGCACGATACGCGTCGCTACCTCGAACGGGTGGAGCAAGCGGGATTGCCGCGCGACGAGATCGTAGCGCTCGACGCCCGCTCCGCCGCGGAAGAGGAAGTCTTCCTGGCGCTTCGCCGCGACCGGGGCCTCCGGCTCACGCGACTGAAGGCCCTCGCGGGCGACGTGGTCGCCGAGTGGCTCACGTGGGGGATCGCGGCCGGCGCCCTTCGGCACGATCCGCCCGGTCGCGTCCGTCCCACGGCGCTTGGCCTCCTCACTTCCCACGAACTCGCCTCGGAGCTCTTCGTCCGCATGAAGCGGACGTGAGGCGGTTCGGTGATCTTCCGAGCCGGCAACCGGATACGCCGCCGCGGGTGGAGCCCGGCTTGACACCCCCCGGCCCCCCTGATAGCGTCGGCACCGATTAGCACTGTAGGCGGCAGAGTGCCAGTGCGCGACCCGAACCCCGAGGCCTTGACGAGACGTCCATGACCCGACCCTCCCACGACATCTTGGATGAGCGACTTCGACGAATCTTGACCTTCGTCGTGGAGAGCCACGTCTCGAGCGGCGAGCCGGTGGGATCTCAGTACGTGCGCGCTGCCTATCACCTCAGCATCTCGCCCGCGACGATTCGAAACGCGATGCAGCAATTGGAGGAACTCGGCCTACTGTCGCATCCGCACACGTCGGCCGGCCGCGTTCCGACAGAGCAAGGGTATCGCTACTACGTCGATCACCTCATGCGCCCCGAGTCGCTCACGCCGGCCACGCGCCGGTCGCTCGACGAGGCGCTCGAGGACGCGAGCCTCGCCGGCGGGCTCGACGATCGGCTACCTCCGGCGCTGGCGCACGCCGCGCGGCAATTGGCGGTCGTATCGGTTCGCCCTCGCGACGCGTCGCGCGTCCATCGGTTCGAACTCGTCGGTCTTGAGGGTGGGGAACTGCTGGTCGCGGTCGGTATCGAGGGTGGCCCTCTCGCGACGACCACGTGGCGGCCGGCTTCCGCGGTCGAACCGACCGTGCTCCGCGGCGCGGAGGCGTGGGTTCGCGCTTCGCTTCCGCTTCTCGGGGCCTCGGCGCTCGAGGCGCTCGCCGCTCGCGTGCGTCAGGAGGCGAGACCCGAGCATGTGGAGATTCTCGAGGCGGCGCTCGTTCGCGCTTCGCGACTCGTCGCCGGCATGGAGCAACCCGCGGTTCGCCTTGGCGGAGCGGAACACATCGCCTCGCAGCCTGAATTCCAAACGCCCGACACGCTTCGACCCTTGGTGACGGTGCTCGCGGAGAGGGAGCCGCTCGCTCGCGCGCTCGAATCGTTCGCCGCGGCGTACCTGCCGCGCGTCTCCATCGGCCACGAGCATGCTCCGGCCGCGATTCAGTCGTGCTCGATCGTCGGGATGGCGGTCGCGTTCGGCCCGTCGCGCGCGGTCATCGGCCTCATGGGACCGGTGCGGATGCCGTATCGGCGTGTTTTCGCGCTCCTCTCCTATGTCGGCGAGCGGCTGGGCCCGGGGAGAGACTCGTGAAGAAGAAGCACCACGACACGCCGGAGCACGCGGCGGACGCCGCGACCGGCGCACCGGCGGTCGCCTCCGCCGGCAATGCGGCCCCGGCTCCCGCTACGCCGGCGGCGCCCGAAGACGCGGACTCGGAACTCCACCGACTTCGCGCGCGAGAGGACGAACTCCTGCGCGCGCTTGCGGAACTGCAAAATGTGAATCGCCGGCGGAAGCAGGAGGCCGAGGCGGCGCTTCGCTTCGCTGCGGAGCCCTTCCTGCGCGAACTCCTTCCGGTGCTCGACGATTTCGAACGGACGCTCCGCGCGCTCCCGGCGGGCGACGATCCGCTCCGTGCCGGAGTGGCGCTGGTCCACGATCGCCTCGCGAAGATTTTGCAACGCGAGGGGCTGGTAGCGCTTCGCCCGCAGGGCGAGCGCTTCGACCCTGAACTCCACGACGCCATTGCGCACCTCTCGATTCCCGGCGCCGAACCGGGCACCGTCGTGGAGGTCGCCGTCCCCGGTTACCGGTACCGGGATCGCGTCCTTCGCCATGCGAAGGTCGTCGTGGCCGCGGCGCCCGAGGTGGCCGGAGGCGGAGAATCCGCGTGAGTCCGAAGCGTGACTACTACGACGTGCTCGGCGTCGAGCGCGGCGCCACGCCGGAAGAATTGAAGAAGGCCTATCGGAAATTGGCCCTTCAGTATCACCCCGACAAGAACCCCGGCGACAAGCCGGCGGAAGAACGCTTCAAGGAAGTCGCCGAGGCGTACGACATCCTGAGCGATGCCGAGAAGCGCGCCCGTTTCGATCGCTTCGGGCACGCGCCGGCGGGAGCGCCGAGCGGCGGTGGATTCGAAGGGTACCAGGGCTTCGATCTCTCCGACGCCTTGCGCGCCTTCATGCGCGACTTCGGCGGATTCGGCGGCGGGCTCGGCGACATGTTCGAGGGAGATTCCCCGGGACGCGGCGGTCGCGAGCGCCGGGGGAACACACTCGAACTGAGGCTCCGACTCACGCTCGAAGAGATAGCCACCGGCGTGGAGAAGCGGGTGAAGGTACGCCACATGCGCCCCTGCGCTACCTGCGCCGGCAGTGGGGCGAAGGCGGGCTCGGCGAAGAAGACGTGCACCGTCTGTCGCGGCGCTGGACAAGTTCGGACGATGCAGCGCTCCATCTTCGGACAGGTGATGAGCGTGACGACGTGCGAACGCTGCCGCGGTGAAGGAACGATCATCGAATCTCCGTGCCCGACCTGTTCGGGCGAAGGGCGCGTGCGGCAGCAGTCGGAGATCTCGATCAAGGTGCCGGCCGGTGTCTCGACCGGGAATTACCTGCCGCTATCCGGGATGGGCGATGTCGGCCCGCGCGGTGGGCCGGCGGGCGATCTCATCGCGCACATCGAAGAGGAAGAGCACGCGCTCTTCCTTCGCGACGGCGAAGACTTGATCGTGGACGTTCCGATCAGCATGGCTCGTGCGGCGCTCGGAGGAAAGATCGAGGTGCCGATTCTGGGCGGCGGTCGCGCGGCGATCGACGTGCCCGCCGGCGCGCCATCGGGGAAGCTCCTTCGGCTCCGCGGCAAAGGGATCAAGAGCCTGCAGCGATCGGGCACCGGCGATCTCTTGGTGCGTCTCGTCGTGGCCGTGCCTTCGAAACTCTCCGACCGTGCGAAGAAGATCCTGAACGAGTTGGAAGCGCTCCCCGAATCGAAGACGCCACCGCCCCGGCGCCCCGCAGTCGCCGCCGACGGCCGCTGAGGCGCATGTGCGCGCCGCCCGCCGTCCCGACACGCTCTTCTGGGTCGACCCCTCGCGCGTCGCGGGGAGCCGGCTCACGCTCGATCCCGACGAATCGCGCCACCTCCTCCGTGTCTTTCGCGCGGAGAAGGGTACTCCGTTCGAAGCGACCGATGGGGCGGGGACGCGGTATCGCTGCCGGCTCGTCGACGAGCACCACGGGGAGGCGCGCGCCGAAATCGTCGAGCGTGTCGGAGGCGCGGGAGAGTTCGCGGGCGCCGTCCATCTTATCGTCGGATTGCCCGAAACGCGGGCCGTGGAGGTGATCGTCGAGCACGCGGTGCCGCTCGGCGTCACCTCGATCTTGTTTGCGGCCTGTCGAAGGAGCGGGCGGGACGAACTCGGTCCCCTGAAGATGGAGCGAATGGAGCGGATCGCGGTCGCTGGTGTGAAGCAGTCGCTGCGCTCGAGGCTTCCCATCCTTGGGACAACTCCAAACTTGCAAACCGCGTTGGAGGCGGCGGATCGCGGGACGCGGCTCTTCGCCGACCCCGCTGGGCGCGGGGCGATCGAACTTCCACCCGAGACACCACAACCGCCGATCACCGTGGCCGTTGGACCCCCCGGAGGGTTCGACGAGGGGGAGGAGGCGGCGCTCCGGGCGGCTGGATTTCAGCCGATCTCACTTGGTCCCAGCCGGTTAACCACCGAAACCGCCTCCCTCGCCATCCTCTCGATAACCCGCAACGCATTAATCGGTCGGTAGTTGCCGGCTATTTGACAAATCGCCATCTCCGGGGTATCTTCTTTAGCGTTAGGCGAATGCTGCCCACCCACGTGGGCAGCTTGCTTTTCACGTCAAACCCGTGTGAGGAGGCGATACATAGGATGCCCGGCATCAGGGTCAAAGAAGGCGAGTCCTTCGAGAGTGCCCTTCGCCGGTTCAAGAAGAAATGCGAGAAAGCAGGAGTTCTCGCGGATCTGCGGCGTCATCAGCACTTCGAGAAACCGAGCGAGCGGAAAAAGCGAAAGCTTAATGCCGCCAAGAGGAAAATGATGGCTCGTATGAAGGTGGCGGACTAAAGCCCTCTTCACCGAGCGGCAAACCCGACGGGAAACCGGCCTGAGCCGGTTTCCCGTTCGTCTCCTGGGCCGGCGACCGGCTTGGCCCCTCACCCCCGGAACGATCGCCATTAACGACAGCCTATCGCGCCACCTCACCGAGCGCCACGACGCGCCCGGGCGGGACGGCGCCCGCGAACACGCCGAAAGCGTCCTCGAATTCCAGGTCGCGCTCGACGCCATTGCGGGCCGCTGCCGTTCCACGCCGGGACGCGATCACGTGCGCGCGCTCCGGCCGCTCGATCGGGTCGAGACCGCGCGCGCCGAGCAGTTCGTCACTGCCGATCTCCTGGCCGCGCACGCCGCCGCGGATCCGCCTCCGACCGTAGCCCCGCCCGACCTGCGGCCGCTGCTGGGACGGCTCCGGCACGAGGGCGCCACGCTGCGTGGCGAGGAGCTCTGGCTCCTGGCCACGCTCTTGGAGCAGGCGGGGCTGATCGCTTCGTGGCGCGCCCGTGGCGGGAAGGGCTACGACGGTCTCGGGGCGCTCCTCGACGGGCTCGACCCGCTCGACGGGTTGCGGCGCGATCTGGTCGGCGCCATCGATCCTTCGGGAGTGGTGAAGGACGACGCCACGTCGGATCTCGCTCGCGCGCGGCGCTCCATTCGCGCGCTCCGGGAGCGGATCGCGAATCGCCTCGAATCGGTGCTTCGTTCGCTCGGCCTCGCCGAGAGCTTCGTCACGCTCCGAGAAGGGCGCTACGTCGTCTCCGTTCCGAGCGGGAATCGTCGCTCGGTGCCGGGGCACGTCCTCGGGCACTCGGGTTCGGGGGCGAGCGTCTTCGTCGAGCCTCGCGACGTCGCGGAGGCGAACGAGGAACTCGCCGACCTCGAGATCGAGGAGTTGCGGGAAGTGGAGCGGATTTTGCGCGAGCTCTCGCTCCGCGCGCACCGCGACCACCCCGCGATCGAGCGCGACTTCGAGATCCTGGCGCGGCTCGACGGGGCCGAAGCGATCGTGGCGTGGGCGCGCGAATCAGGCGCGACGATGCCCGAATTGTCGGACGACGAAGAGCGCGTGTTCGAGTATCGCGCGGCGCGTCATCCGATTCTGGTCGAGCGGCATCGCCGCGGGGAAATGGGCCCGCCGGTGGCGCTCGACTTGAAGCTCGACGCACGCGATCGCGTGGTGCTCGTCACCGGGCCGAACATGGGCGGGAAGACGGTCGCGATGAAGACGGTCGGACTCCTGGCGCTCCTCGCGATGGCGGGGCTCCCGGTGCCGGCTTCGTCGGGGACGCGCGTTCCGTGGTTCGACCGGCTCCTCTGCGACATCGGCGACGAACAGTCGCTGCAGGACGACGTCAGCACGTTTCTCTCGCATCTCCGACGCCTTGGCGAGGCGGTGCGGCTCGCGACGTCGAAGAGCCTCGTGCTCCTCGACGAACTCGGTTCGGGAACCGATCCGGCCGAGGGCGCGGCACTCGGGCGTGCGATTCTGGAATCGATTCGAGATCGCGGCGCGCTCTGCGTGACGACGACGCACTTCGGAAGTCTGAAAACCTTCGCGCACGACGCGGAGGGGGTGCGAAACGCATCGATGGCGTTCGACGAGGAGGCGCTTCGTTCGCTCTTCCGCCTCGTGGTCGGCGTGCCGGGCGGAAGTCGCGCGCTTCAGGTGGCCGAGCGCTTCGGCATGGACGAGTCGGTGCTCGCGCGCGCGCGAACGCTCCTGCCGAAAGGCGAACAGGATCTGAATCGGCTGATCGAGGAACTCGGCCGCCTCCGGAAGGAAGCCGAAGCGGAACAGGCCGAACTCTCCCGCACGCGGGCGACGCTGGCGCTTCGCGAAGGGGAGTTGAAGACGGCCCGTGACCGGCTCGACGCCGAGCGGAAGGAGCGGAAGCAGAGCGAACTCGAGGCGCGCCGCGAACTGCTCCGCACCCTGGAACGGCAGATCGACGAGTACCGGAAGCGGCTCCGTACGGAGGGGAAGGCGAGCCACGAAACGCTCCGCGAGGTGCGTGGCGCGGCCCGCTCCATCGAAGAAGCGATCGAGTCGGAAACAGAAGGGCCAACGATGCAAGCCGGATTGCCCGTCCAAGAAGCTGCGCTCGGGGATCACGTGTTGATTCCGGCTCTGAACGCGACCGGCGTGATTCTCTCGACGCCCGACGGGGATGGACGCGTCCGCGTCAAGATCGGCGGCGCGACGGCGGTTCTCCCGATGTCGCAATTGCGGCGCGCCGGAGGCGCCGCCGAGGCGCGAGCCGCGGCCGACGCGGGCGCCGCGCGGGCCGTCGAGCGCTCGGCCGAACGAATGGGCGGCGGAAGCGCCTCCCCTCGCCCGGCGACGGGCGGCGGGAGCCACGACGTGGAAGAGGTAGGGACCGAGATCGACGTGCGCGGATTCGAAGCCGACGACGCGGTGCGCGCCGTGGAGCGCTTTCTGGAGGACGCCGCCATGAGCGGACACCAGACGGCGCGGATCATCCACGGCAAGGGGAAAGGAATCCTTCGCGATCAGATGAAGCGCTTCCTGTCGCGGAATTCCCTCGTGAAGGAATTCCGGCTCGGGGAGATCCGGGAAGGGGGCACGGGCGTCACCGTCGTGACCCTGTCGTAGGAAGGCCATGAATCCGCTCGGCGCCGGGGAGGCGAAAGAAGCGGTTCGCGCCGCCACCGACATCGTTCAATTGATCGGCGAAAAGGTGCGGTTGCGACGGGTCGGAACGCGGTGGAGCGGACTCTGTCCCTTCCACAACGAGAAGACCCCATCGTTCACGGTGAATCCGGAGCGCCAGATTTGGCACTGCTTCGGGTGTAGCAAGGGTGGCGACGTCTTCGCCTTTCTGATGGAGACCGACAAGGTCACCTTTCCCGAGGCGCTCTCGATCCTGGCCGAGCGCGCGGGGATCGAGCTTCCGAAAGGCGGCGGCGGTCCAGGCGCCGCGGCCCGAGATCGATTGCTGCAAGCGAACGCGCTGGCGGGCGACTTCTTTCAGGCGTCGCTTCGCTCCGAGCCGGGAGCGAGGGCGCGGGCGTATCTCGCGGGACGCGGATTCAGCGGCGCCATTCTCGACGTCTTTCACGTCGGGTGGGCGCCGGATCAGTGGGAAGCGCTCGGTTCGGCGCTCGGAAAACTCCTTCCGGCGAAGACGCTGGAGGAGGCGGGGTTGACCCTTCGCCGTGGCGACGGTTCGCATTTCGATCGTTTTCGGAATCGAATCATCTTTCCGGTGGAGACCGCGCCGGGAAAGACGGCGGGGTTCGGGGCGCGAGCGATCGTGCCGGAAGATCAGCCGAAGTATTTGAACTCGTCGGAGTCGATGGTCTTCCGGAAAGGGAGCCTCCTGTTCGGGCTGCCGCAGGCGAGGTCGGCCATTCGGGAGCGAAAGGAGGTCTTGGTGGCCGAGGGCTACCTGGACGTTCTTCGGCTCCACGCGGCGGGCTTCACGAACGCGGTGGCGACGTGCGGGACGGCGCTCACGCCCGAGCATGCGAGAGCGCTGGCGCGGTTCGAGGCGGGCGTGGTGCTCGTCTACGACGGTGACGCGGCCGGTGTTAGGGCGGCCGATCGAGGGCTCGATCCGCTCTTGGCGGCGGGGCTCGCGGTGCGCGTCCTGCTCCTTCCCGCGGGGGAGGATCCGGACTCGTTCCTGGCGAAGTCGTCGCGCGACGCGTTCGCGACCCTGCTGGCGGAGGCACGGGACGTCCCCGGCTTCCTCGCGGAGGCGTCGATCGGCGGAGGAGCGGCTGGCGCGGACCCATCGCTCGAAGCGCGGGTACGAAGGTTTGTGGGGCTCCTGCAGCGCGTGGAGGACCCGATCCGCCGCCGGCTCCTCGTGCGAAGAGGGGCGGAGGCGTTCGGGCTCGAAGAAGGGGTTCTCCTCGAGGCCGCGGCGAAACGCACGCCCGGTTCCGGGCCGAAGGCGGCTCGAGGCACGCGGCCCGCTGAAGGCGCCGCGGAGCCCGCGGGAGCGGCGGGGCAGCCCGGACGCGAAGGGGCGAGCGCGACCGCGGGAGGTGGCGATTCGCGCCACGAGACGCCCGCCGTGACGGCCGAGAAGCTCGACCCGGCCGAGCGCGAACTGGCGGCCCGGGCGCTGACGGAGGAAGGGGCCCTGCGAGCGATCGGGGAGGCGGGAGGGATCGCCTGCTTCGTGACCCCGGAGCTGCGGGAGATCTTGGAGCCCTGGGTCGCGTCGGGGCAGCCGCCCCTGGCGGAGGAGCGGGACCGGTTGGTCGACGAGCATCCCCTGGTTCGGGGGATCCTTGCCGTTCACCCGGTGGAAGATGCGGTGCCGTTGGATGAGCAGCAGCGGACGGCCCGCGGACTGATCGAACGTCTGGAAGAGCGCCGCCTGCGGTCGGCCATCCAGGTCCTCGACCGTGCCATTCGAGAAGCGGAACAGTCGCGGGACGCCTCGCTGGATCGGCTTGTCGCCGAACGGCGAGATCTCGCATCAAAACTTCATCAACGGAGCCAAAGCCCGGTTTCCTAGGTTCGCGTCACCGACAAAGGAGAGTCCCAGGGATGAAGCGCGAGAAGGTGGATCGCCTTCAGGATTTGAAGGCGCTGGCCGGCAAGCAGCAGTACCTGCTGCACGACCAGATCGAGACCTTCCTGGACGAGAGCGCGTCCGTCGACGAGATGGACGAGGTGTACATCGCGCTCAACGACTGGAAGGTCGACATCTTCGATACCCACGAAGAGGCGCAGCTGAAGCTGCGGATCAAGCGTCGCGAGGAGAAGCGTCCGCCCGACAAGCAGGTGGCGGCGCCGAGCGTCAAGTACGACGATCCCGTTCGCATGTACCTCCGCGAAATGGGACGCGTGCCGCTCCTCGACCGCGAGGGCGAAGTGGAGATTGCGAAGCGGATCAAGGCGGGAGAGCGGCAAATCTGCAATGCCATGTTCCGGTCGCCGCCGATCTTGAAGGATTTCCTCACCTACGGCACGAAGCTGAAGCAGAACAAGATCCGCGTGGAGGACTTCACGCAGATCGACTTCGGCAATTGGAATCCCGAATTCTCGCCCAAGAAGGAGCGGGCGCGGGCCCTGAAGGCGCTCGACAAGATCCGCTCGGCGGCGGCCAAACTCGCCAAGCACCAGGAGAAGACGGTCGGCCGACTCTCGGACGAGAAGAAGAAGCAGCACCACGACAAGTTTCGTTCGCTCGACGAGGAGCTGCTTCGCGACATCGCCGACCTGAACGTCAATAACCGCCTCATCGACCGGATGGCCGGGCGCGTGAAGGAGAATGCCCGCTTCGTCGACGAGTGCGAGAGCGAGTTCGTGGAGTTGGAGCAGAAGTGGGGGAAGACCGGCGAGGAGATCGCCGCACTCCTTCGCCGCGCCAAGAAGAGCAAGAAGGAAGCGACGCAGATCAAGCGGGAAGCCCACCTCGACGCGGAGGACTTCGAGACGTACGACCGGGCGGTGAAGAACGCCCGGAAGAAGATCCGGAAGGTCGAGGAAGAGGCGAACATGTCGCGCGACGACATCAAGGAAGTGGCCCGCGAGATTCGCTCGGGCGAAATCGCGCGCGACAAGGCGAAGCGGGAGATGATCGAGGCGAACGTCCGTCTCGTGATCTCGATCGCCAAGCGCTACACGAATCGCGGACTCGAGTTCCTCGACTTGATCCAGGAGGGAAACAGCGGCCTCATGCGCGCGGTCGACAAGTTCGACTACCGCAAGGGCTACAAATTCTCGACTTACGCGACCTGGTGGATTCGTCAGGCCATCACGCGCGCCATCGCCGACCAGGCGCGGACGATCCGCGTTCCGGTTCACATGATCGAGGCGATCAACAAGGTGGTTCGCACGTCGCGGCGGCTGGTGCAGGAGCTCGGCCGGGAGCCGACGCCCGAAGAAGTGGCGGTTCGCCTCGCCATGCCGGTGGACAAGATTAAGAGCGTGCTGAAGGCGGCGCAGGAGCCGATTTCACTCGACCGGCCGATCGGCGAGGACGACGACTCGAGCCTCGGCGATTTCATCGAGGACACGTCGGTCGTCTCTCCGGCGCAGGCAGCGGCCTTTTCCATGCTGAAGGACGAAGTGAACGAAGTGCTCGAGACGCTCAGCAAGCGGGAGGCGCGCGTCATTCGCCTTCGCTTCGGGCTGACCGAGGACGGCTGTCCGCGAACGCTGGAAGAAGTGGGCGCGACGTTCAACGTGACACGCGAACGCATTCGCCAGATCGAGGCGAAGGCGCTACGGAAGCTCCGCCATCCGACGCGCAGTCGTCGGCTCAAGGGGTACATCGAAGCCATGTGATCGCCGGCGGCGTCGGCGGCTTGACCCTGCGAGGAGCAGGGTGCTAGATTGGCCCGCTCCGGTCCCTGACTCGAACCATGCGCACATTGCGGGCCCATAGCTCAGCTGGTGAGAGCACCCGGCTCATAACCGGGCGGACCTTGGTTCGAGTCCAAGTGGGCCCAATCTTTCGACGCGAGGGTACGCGGGCGGTTAGCTCAGTTGGGAGAGCGCTGGTATCACAAGCCAGAGGTCGCAGGTTCAATCCCTGCACCGCCCACCATTCGCGGGGAGCGCGCTGTAGCGCTCCCCGTTTTTTCATCCCCGGAGGGTTCATTCCGTGAGCGTGTTGCCGGAACTCGCCCTCCTGTTGGAATTGCAGCGCCGTGACGCCCTCCTCGCGGAGAGTCGGCGGCGCCAGGGGGAGATCCCCAAACGGCGGCAGGCGCTCGCCCTGGCACTCGATCGAGCCAAATCGACCCTTCTCGGCATCCAAAGGGAGCGGGAGGCGGTTCGGCTCTCGCGGCGAGTTCTCGAGAAAGAGGTCGAATCGTTCCAGGTGGAAACCGCCCGGCTCGAGAAGCAGCTCTTCGACGTGAAGACGAACGACGCGTACACCGCGATGCAGCACCAGATCGCAAACGTGAAATCGAAGCGCTCCGATCGCGAGACCGAAATCCTGGAATTGATGGACCGCGAGGAGTCGCT
>JANMQV010000231.1:0-2047 GCA_031370645.1 Candidatus Eiseniibacteriota bacterium
GCTGATCGTGTAGACGTAGTACACGCCGATGTTGTCGAAGTAGATCCCCTCGGTGTTCACACCCAGCTTCTGCGGTCCTCCCTCTTCGTTCGTCGCCTTCTGATCGCGGAGGCGGAAGCCCAGCTGGATGTACTTCGTTCCCGGTTGAATGCCCGTGCGGGCCGTGCTGTAGGGATCGAAGTTGATCGAGTTCGCTTCCTTGCACTGCGGATTGCCGCCGGAAAAGACGAGCGGGTTGAGCGCGTTCCGCCAGCCGGTCCACGTCGTGCGGTCGTTCGATCCGCGGATCCAGAGCGACCAGTAGACCGAATTGTCGAAGGGGATGTTTTCCCAGTCGTCGAACTGCAATTTGAGCGACGTCGTCGGCGTGGCCGCCGTGAAGACACCGGTCAGGTCCATCGTCGGCGTCGTCACCATGGCGTCGGCGTGGTCAGGCACGATGCCGAAGCCGAATCCCTGGAACGGGACCCAGCACTGCGTGTTCAGGAAGAAGCAGCTCGCGGGGATCGACGTCGACGGCGCGCTCTCCAGATGCCAGAGGGCGCCGGGATTCGGAGTCGATGCGATCCACTTCGACGTCCCCGCTTCCATGTCGTCGAAGAAGCGGACCGGGCCGCCGGGGGGGTTTCCCTGCGCCTTCACCTGCACGTCGTCGAGTGTCCAGCCGGTGTAGGCGTCGGTGGAGTCGGAGGCCGAGACGTTCAGGTCCGAGCCGAAGAGGAATTGGAGCACGATCGGCTGCGTCACCGTCGTGAACGAGTCCGGAACGCCGATCGATTGGTTGCTGCACGAGGCGCCGAAATTGCCCGAGTAAGAGGCAAGGGTGTCCCAGCGGGCGCTTGGGTTCGAGCCGCGGATCAGCACCCAGCCCCAGTCGTAGCCGAATTCGGCCTGGAACTTCGTTTTGAACGTGAGTGTGTTACCAGTCGTCCCGGCGAGATTGATCGGCACGTTCGTGACGAGTTGCTGAACCCAATTGTTGTCGTAGCCGTCGCCATGAGCGAGGGCCGCCTGGCCCATCCACCACGAGGTGCCGACGCAAGCATGCGAGCCGCCGGTGACGGTGTGCCACGCGTTCGGCTGGCCCGCGCGATTGTTGATGATCCCCCACCCGGCGGTCGTGCCGTCGAGATCCGTGAAGAAGACCTGATGGCGAATCGTCGTCTCGGCGGCGGCGGCGGTGCTTCGGCCTTCGACGTAGGTGAGCGGCGTCTCCTCGCGGAAGTAGTCGCCCATCGGAACGACGCGCTCCTTCTCCATGGCGCGCGCGGAGTTCGCGAAGAACAGAACGAACATGAGGATGAAGAGGATGGGGTGACGCGTGGCGTTCGGGCGTCGACTCTCGAGGGGCACGAGGGGGACCTCTTTCTCTAGGTTGTCGGGCCGCGGTTGTACGAGGTACCGATCCGTCGGCTTCCTCGAACGAAACAAAAAAATAGCGAGACTCGGCCACGAGCTGATCAGGCTCGGGTCCGCTGGCCTCGCGTCTTGAATACGGATACTTGGCTGCAAGCGAATCGGGGAGTGTTCGCCATGGCCTCGCCGGAGTCGTTCAAGGTTGCCGTTAGGAAGCCTGTTCAGTTTCGCTAAGTCGTCCTGACAATTAGGCTTCTGACAAAACTAACTATACCACCAACCACCCCCCGGGGTCAATGGCAGAGGACACCTCAGCCTAGGCCGAGGGCCTCGAATATGTCCTAACTTACATTATTTCAATAGGGTAACGGTTCGGCTCTCGTAGTCCCCGCCGGCGGTCAGACGGAGGAAAAAGGTTCCTGAAGCCAGCGAAATCCCCCGGTCGTCGGTTCCATCCCATTCAACGATCCGGCTACCTGCTGCGACATAACTGTCCACCAACGTCCGAATCAGGCGTCCTCGCACGTCGTAAACCCTGAGGAGCGCCTGCGCGTCGCGCTTGAGCGTGAAGTGGATCTTCGTCCGCGGATTGAAGGGGTTGGGATAATTCTTCAGGAGCCGGGCGAGCGTGGGCGACGGCGATGATTCGACGGCCGTCACGAACCCCGTTCCAACCTTGTAGTAGGCATCC
>JANMQV010000057.1:0-32932 GCA_031370645.1 Candidatus Eiseniibacteriota bacterium
GGGTGGAAGGCCGGCCCCGGCCGGCGTCTATTTCATCCGCTTCGGCCGGGGGCCGGATGCTGCGACCATGAGAGTGGCCTTGCTGCGGTAAAGCGCTTTGAGTCTTGCTGCACCATCAGTTTCGCCGCGACCATGTCCATGTCTCAAGCGAAGCGGAGGTGAGACCGCTTCCCTTCGTGCTCGACGACCGCTTCCGTATCACCCCGCCCGATCTCCGCTCGATCCGCATCTCGGCCCGTTCGTAGTCGGCATCCGGAACGACCGAAATGGTCAGCGACGCCGAGACCGGAAACTCGTCGGTCCTGCGAAATGCCAAACGCGCCGACCAGCCGTTTGGGTCCATCTCGACTTCTCCTGCGTGGGGAAACGCGCGGGCCAGCTCCTGGAGTCGCTTGTATACGAGCTCCCGGACCCACGCGACCGCGGTTTGTTCGAAGTGCGCGCGCCGAGAATCGAGCTCCGTCATTTGCGCAGTCCGAACCGATCGCTCCTCCGTCCGCCTTTGGGACGCTGCCCGGAGCGCCTCGGCGAGCCGGGACTGGAGTTCCGCGATATTACTCATGGGCCTCTTCTCCTTTGGTCCCCCTCCGGGCGGCTCCCTCAGCGTGCGGTACGGTGGGCGTGCGCCTGCTACTGCACCACCAACTTCCCCCCAACCATGTCCATGCCGCAGGCGAAGCGGAGGTCTCCCGCTTTCTCTGGAGTCACCGTCACCTCGACGGCCTGATTGAGCGGAAGGTCCTTCTGGACGCCGAGGTCGGCGAAGACGATCTGCTTCACGCAGGTGAGATCCGTCTTTCGAGTCACGACCAGCGTGATCGCCTGCCCCGCCTTGGCCGGGATCTCACTCGGAACGAAACCTTCCTGCGTTACCTCGACCGATACGCGTTGGTTCACGGCACCTCCTTTTCCGCAACCCGCGGCGAACGCCGCCAGCATGAGAAGACCAGCGATTGCAGCGATCACGACTCCATTTCGACGAACCATTGGGACTCTCCTTTCGGGGCGGGCCGCCCGCGCCTCGATCGACCGTGCGCCCGCTCGATGTGTACGGCGCATGCAGCCCTTTTCGACGGCCGCCTTACGGCGCCGACGGATTCTCGATCCGTTCGAGTTTCATCCCGCACTTGGGGCACGTCCCGGCGGAGGAGGACGTGACCTCCGGGTGCATCGGACACTGGAAGACCACGGCCGCGGGACGGGAGCCCGAGGGTGGCGAGCCCGCACGGTCGTCGACGGTTGCGTCGAGTCGAGACTGCCTCAAGAGTTCCGCGCCCAAGGTGCGGCCACGGGCCGATTCGAAACTGAAGCCGAGAAACTCTTGGAGGAGGGCGTCGTTCTCCGCGATCATCTCGAAAAGCCGCATCCGGGCGGCCCGATCTGACAATACCTTTTTGATCGCCTTGTCGTGTTTCGTGGTCCGCCCATTCATTTCGTTCATGTTGTGAGCTTGCCCCGCCCCGTGCATGTTGCCCATGTTGCATTGGGCCGACGCCGTACCGGGAGCGGTGACGACGGCGGCCAAACCGATGGCGCAGATCCAGTTGCGAATCATCCTTGGGTCCTCCTTGGGTGCCCAGCGCGGCCGGATGGACCGCTGGGATCATCCTCCTGTTTGGCAGGAGGGGCGTTGTGCGTCGAGACCGAGCCGGCCACTCCGGCAACGACTCTCATCACCCCTTCCGGCTTCATGCTTTCCGCTGCACGGCTGCTAAGTTTTTCCGCTTCTCGGTTCCCATGTTCGTTTCCTCGTGAAAGTCGTTGAATCAGTCGCCGCCGTTCGTCGCCACCGGAGAGACCGCCGCCGACCACTCGGCCGTCGCGGGTCCTTCGCGAACCTCCTTGCGTCGCCATAGGTAGTAGATCGCCGGGTACACCAGGAGCTCGAGGAGAAACGAAGTCACCAGGCCCCCGACCATCGGGGCGGCGATGCGCTTCATGAGGTCGGAACCCGTCTCGGTGGACCACATGATGGGAAGGAGGCCCATGAAGGCTGCCGCCACCGTCATGGCCTTGGGCCTGACGCGCTTCACGGCGCCGTGAATGATGGCCTCGACCAGGTCGCCAGACGTGTTGAGGTGGCCGCGCGCCTTGGCCTCCGCATGCGACAGGTCGAGAAAGAGCAGCATGAAGACGCCCGTCTCCGCGTCCAGGCCGGCGAGGGCGATCATGCCGACCCAGACCGCGATCGAAATGTTGTAGCCCAGAAGGAACAGCAGCCAGATGGCGCCCACCATCGAGAACGGCACGGCGAGCATGACGATGCTCGATTTGAAGGCCGACTTGGTATTCATGAAGAGCAGGCCGAAAATGAGCAGCAGCGTCAGGGGCACGATGACCTTCAACCGCTCCTTCACGCGCAACATGTTTTCGTACTGCCCGCTCCAGCTGACCGCGTAGCCGGTGGGAAGCTGCACCTTCTCGGCAACGGCCGTCTTGGCCCGCTCGACGTAACGACCGACGTCCGTCTTGGACACGTCGAAGTCGACGTAGACATAGCCGGTGAGTAGGCCATTCTCGTCGCGGATCATCGAGGGACCCTCGACCAGGCGCACGTCGGCGATTTCGGACATGGGGATTTGCCCCTTCCCGTCGGGCAACGGCAGCAGTACCCGGCGGAGAGCTTCGATGTCTTCGCGGTAGTCCCGGGCGTATCGCACATTGACACCGTAGCGCTCCCGCCCCTCCACCGTGGTGGTCTGGTTGTCGCCGCCGACGGCGGTCATGACCATCATGTTCGCGTCGTCCACGCTGAGCCCGTAGCGGGCGAGGTGGTCACGATCGAGCACGAAGTCGAGGAAGTAGCCGCCCGCGACGCGCTCGGCGTACACGCTGCGCGTCCCGGGCACTTTCTGCAGCGCCGACTCGATTTCCATTCCCGTCTTTTGGATGACTTGTAGGTCGGCGCCGCTCACCTTGATGCCCACGGGCGTCCGGATGCCGGTGGAGAGCATGTCCAGCCGCGCCTTGATGGGCATCGTCCACGCGTTGCTGATGCCCGGGAGCTGGAGCGCGGCGTTCATCTCGTCGACGAGCTGCTCTTCCGTGATGTGATCGCTCCAGAACGGCCGCAGCGGCTTCTTGAGCCAATCGGGCGCCCAGCTCGAGTACCACCTTGGCTTCTCGCGCCACTGGGACTCGGGCTTGAGCAGGATCGTGGTCTCCATCATGGAGAAAGGCGCCGGATCCGTCGGCGTGTCCGCGCGCCCCGCCTTGCCGAAAACGGCCTGCACCTCGGGGAACGTGCGAATGATCTTGTCCTGGATTTGCAGTGCCTTCTGGGCCTCGGCCACGGACATGCCCGGCTGCACCGCTGAGGGCATGTACAGAAGCGAGCCCTCTTTCATCGGCGGCATGAACTCGGAGCCGAGCGACAGGTAGATGGGCACGGTCGAGAGGACCAGCAAGAGACTGGCAACGATCGTGGCCTTGGCGTGACGGACGACGAATCGACAGGGCTTCTCGTAGATTCGGTGGAGGAGCCGGCTGATGGGGTGCTGCTCTTCGGAGTAGTAGCGCCCCACCAGGATCTGGGTCGCGAGCCACGCGAGCCACTTCGGCTTGAACGTGAACGGCTCGCTTCGGGCGAAGAGCATCCGCATGGCGGGGTTGAACGTGATCGCAAGGACCGCCGCGATCGCCATCGTGAGGTTCTTCGAATAGGCCAGCGGCTTGAACAGCCGGCCCTCCTGATCCACCAGCGTGAAGACCGGCATGAACGCCACGGCGATCACCAGCAGCGAGAAGAAGACCGACGGGCCCACCTCGAGCAGCGCGTCGAGCCGGACCTTATGGAAGTCCTCCTTCTTCCCTCCCGCCTGCCAGCGGTGGATCTTGTTGTAGGCGTTCTCGACTTCGATGATCGCCCCGTCCACCAGAACACCGATCGAGATCGCGATGCCAGCCATGGACAGAAGATTGACGTTCAGGCCCATCATGTACATCGGTATGAACGCCAGGGCGACACTTATGGGAATTGTGAGGATGGGAACGGTCGCCGAAGGAATGTGCCAGAGAAAGAGCAGGATGATCAGGGAGACAATGATGATTTCCTCGATGATCTTGCCCTTGACGGTGTGAACCGCGCGCTCGATGAGTTCGGAGCGGTCGTAGGTCGTGACCACCTTGACGCCCGGCGGGAGCGAGGGCTTGAGCTCGACGAGCTTCGCCTTCACTCTTCGAATGACATTCAGAGCGTTCTCGCCCTGCCGCATGACCACGATGCCGCCGACAACGTCGCCCTGCCCGTTATAGTCGGCGATGCCGCGCCGCATCTCGGGCCCGAGCGCCACCGTGGCGACGTCCTTGACCCGGATGGGCGTGCCGTTCGCAGTTTTGAGCACGAGCTTCTCGAGGTCCTGCAAGGACTTCACGTATCCGCGGCCGCGCACCATGTATTCGCGTCCCGAGAGCTCGATGAGACGCCCGCCCACGTCATTGTTCCCGTGGCGGACCGCCTCGACGACGGTTTCAAGGGGAAGACCGTACGCGGCCAGGCTCGCGGGATTCACGGTGATCTGGTACTGGCGGACCTGTCCACCCACCGTGGCCACCTCGGAAACCCCGGCGACGCTCTGAACTGCATAGCGCAGGAACCAGTCTTGGTAGCTGCGAAGCTCGTCGGTGGAGTGGCGGCCCGAGCTGTCGACGAGGGCGTACTGGAAGACCCAGCCGAGGCTGGTGGCGTCGGGGCCGAGTTCGGTCTTCACGCCGGCAGGCAGGCGCGACGAGATTTTGGAGAGATATTCGAGAACGCGCGTGCGTGCCCAGTAGATGTCCGTCCCGTCCTGGAACACGACGTAGACATAACTGTATCCAAAGTCCGAGAATCCTCGGATGGCCTTGACCTTGGGGGCACCCAGAAGCGATGTGATGATCGGATAGGTGACCTGGTCCTCGAGGATATCGGGGCTGCGGTCCCAGCGTGAGTAGATGATCACCTGGGTGTCGGAGAGGTCCGGCAACGCATCGAGTGGGATGTGGTTCAGCGTCCACAGAGAGATCGCCAGCGCCACCAGCGTCGCGACGATGACCAGGTAGCGGTTCTCGGCAGAGAATCGGATGATCCTCTGGATCATGGCTTCTTCTCCGTCATGGCCGCGAGGGACGCGCGCAGCCGCGACTCGGAGTCGACCAGGAAGTTGGCTCGAGTCACAACGTGCTGGCCAGCCTCCAGCCCGCTCTTCACCTCCACCTCGCCTCCGTTCCGCGCGCCGAGCTGGACTTCGCGGGGCGCGAACTTGCCGTCCCCTAGAGCGAGAAAAACGATATCCTTCGTGCCGGTGCGAATAACGGCATCCGCCGGGATGTGCAAGCCCTTTCGATCGCGGCCCTCGAGCACGACGTCGCCATACATCTCCGGTTTCAGCTCTAGTCCGGGATTCGGGAAATGCATGTGAACCTTCGCCGTTCGCGTCGCCGGGTCGAGTAGCGGGGCGATGAACGTGACATTTCCGCGGAAGGTGCGCCCCGGGTAGCTCTTGAGGGTGAGGGACGCGGGCATACCGACGCGTACCTCCGCCAGATCGCCCTCGTAGGCGTCCGCCATGACCCAGACCTCGCTGAGATCGGTGATCTCGTAGGGCGTGTCCCCTACGTTGACGCTCGAGCCTTGCATGACGTTCTTGGCCGTGACCACCCCGCTGATCGGCGAGAGAAACGTGAGCGCTCGCGATGGCGTGCGCGTCTGTTCGAGCCGCTGGATCTCCCCACTAGGGACATCCCACAATTCGAGCTTGCGCCGCGATCCTTCGACGAGCGTCGCGCCGGAGTTGTCGGTCGAGCCTGCCTTGTCGAGGGCCTCCCGTGTCTGCAGGGCGAGAACGTATTCGTTCTCTGCGGCGAGCAGCGAAGGGCTATAGAGCGAGAAGAGCGGCTGGCCCCGGCGCACGGGCCGTCCCACGAAGTCCACGAACAGCCGCTCGATGTAGCCATCCACCTTGATGTTCGTCTTGCGGACCCGAGTCGGGTCGACTTCGACTCGCCCGACCGTTCGCCAGCTGCCCGAAACCACCCCACGCGTCACGGGCGCGATCTGCAATCCGATCAGCTGCTGGCGCGCCGGGTCGATCGTCACAGTCGCAAGGCCGTCGACAGACGGCCCCCCTCCCTGCGCTTCGTCCTGGTAGACCGGGATGTAGTCCATGCCCATCTCGTCCTTTCGGAACGTGGGCGACGTCTGGTTGGGATTCATAGGCGAACGATAGAAGAGGACCCTCCGCGTTCCCGTCCCGGCAGCCGCTGCGGCCTTCGCCGCCCCCTTCACCTCGATCAGCTTCATTCCGCAGATGGGACAGTCGCCCGGATGGTCCGACGTGATCGTGGGATGCATTGGGCACTGGTAGAGCGGCTCGTCCGCTGAGACCGTCGCACCGCCGTGTGCCGCCGCGGACCGATGCATCGCCAACCGAGTTGCGCCCACGCCAAGCCCCACGCCGACGACGAGCAGCAGCACCGCCGCGGCCACGAATCGTGCTCTCCGAGGCGATTGCACCGGCCTCGAGGTTTCGCCCGCATTGGGCTCGAGGTCTTGGGTTTCGGTCTTCACAATTTCCTCCGTCCTACATCCGCGGCATTGCCGACGATTTGGATCCCGCCGCTGGCGGGGTGGACGCGCTACCGGCAGGTGCGGACGTCGCGCCCATGCCGCTGCTGCCAGGCATGGTCGCGCCTCCAAGGCCACCGAGCACGGGGCCCGCGACTGGGTCGAGGCTGAATTCGCGTTGGGCGATGTCGATTCGCTGGATCGCGGCGACCGATTCGTAGAAGCCGACGAGGTCGGCCTGAAAGCCGCTCAGGGCTTCGAGTACCGAGGCGAAGGGCACGCGGCCGACCCTGTACTGGGCCATGGCACTCGAAACGGTCGCCTCCGACTGGATGAGCACTCCCGAGCGATACAGGCGGTTCGTCTGGAGCAGGGCCGTGAGCACCGCGCGCCGTTCCTCCAGCCGCTGGCGAACGAGCCGCCGAATGGTCTCGGCGCTGCTCTCGGCCGCCTGCCCACGCAGGCGGTACTCGCTGACGGCCTGGGACTGTTTGCTCCCCGCCCAAAGCGGGATGGGTACCGAGACTCCCGCCTGCCACATCGGCTCGAACGCGCCGCCGCGCGGCATCACGCCCCCCGACACAGTCAGGTCAGGGAAATATTCCTTCCTCGCGAGCGACTCGAGAGCGCCCGACTGGTCAGCCACGAGCCGCGCCCTTTGCAGTTCTGGACTGCGGGCCTCGACATCAGCCTCCGCGCTCGACGAATCGGGCAACGGAGGATCCGCGACATCCCGAAGGGATACCGATGTCGGGATCGGGCGCTCGAACGGACGCCCCACCGAACGATTCAGCACCGCCAGGCGCCGCCTCTCCTCCGCCACGAGCCCCCAGCGCTGTTGCTGAAGACGGCTCCGCTCCAGCTGGGCACGCAGAATGTCTGTTTGCGCACCGTCGCCGGTCTCGTAGCGCGATCGCGAAAGACCTTCGGCCTGGACCCAATAAATTTCTAGCGTTCCCAGGATCCTGATCTGGTCGCGAACGAGCAGGAGGTCCAAGTATCCGCGCTCGACCTCGGCCCGAACCGATAGGCGGGCCCGCTCGAGATCGGCTTCGGACTGCTTCGCTCCCAGGGACTGCACTTTCGCCCGGAGCCCGCGCTTGCCGTGCCAAGGAAACGTCTGGGCGGCCACGATCGACCAGTAGCTCGTCTCCATCTGCCCGATTTGGAGGCTCCTGAAGCCGTCATTCTGGATGCCTAGCGAAAGGACGGGGTCGGGCAGTGCACGCGCCTGCGGCACGCGAGCCAGGTCCGCTTTCACCGTCGCCTGCGCCTGAACAAGTTCGGGTCGGTTCTCGAGGGCTTCGCGCACCAAGCCTACAAGCACGGAGTCCCGTCCGAGTTCCGCACCGCCCGGCGTCGCACTCGCGGTCTGAACGAGCGCGGAGCCGACGGCGAAGGCGAGATAAATGGCGATCCTGAACAGGCACCGAAAGGCCGGCGTTCGCCCCATGCCTTCGAGGCCACGGGCGTTCAAGACGTCGAATGAGCGGAAATTCATGAGAACTTCTCCTCCATCGTTCCTGGGAGAATCGACCGGCGTGTCGCGGTCAGCGCCGTGGCGCCGAGGCGGACGAATGCCGTGCGGCCGCGCGGAGCCGATGGCCAGCGCGTCCTGGATGGCGGAGAGATTTAGAGAAGGAGGTGCGTCGTCCGAGTCGAAGGGGCGTGCGGTGGCGAAGCGCGGCAGGCTTCACTGTCGCGAGCGGGCGGGGCGGCCGGAATCGACACCCCGTCGATCGCAGAATTCGCGTCGGAGACATCAGGCGATTGAAGCGGCTTCGGCGACACGCCGATGGAACTGGCTTGAGCGGAAACGTTATCTGTCGTCGGGAGGAAGCGGCAGCAACCTGCCTCGAGCGTGGGGATCGAGGACGCGGCAGACGCAGCGGGAGCGCAGTGGGGGCAGGGCGTGGCGGAGGCTGTGATCGTTCGCGGCATGGAGCAAGCATCCCCCTTCGCGGCGAGGAACGCCGTCCAGGGAACTCCGACCAGTGCGATGAGTAGGATGGCCACGAACCGCTTCACAATCGAATCTCCCCTGGGCCGCTTGATGTCAGGATACGTCTCGACACCATTACCGATATACCCCGTGCGAAGCATTCTGCGCCACGTGCGACTCGCACATCAACTCTTCTGAATCGGCACCATGGTATCCGTTCTCCACCGCCTAACGGAGTAGGCGGGACAACCGGCGGTCCTTCAACGGCTTCCCCCCGGTCTGACAGCCGGGGCAATAAAAGGTTTCGTGATCGGCATAGGAGACGCGCGCCACCGTTTCACCGCAGCGGCCGCACCGATCGCCCGCGTGATCGTGCACGGCATAGTGCGCCACCGGCTCTCGTTGCGGGAGTTCCCCCGCCATCGACTCGCGAAGGAGCGCGGTCTGTCGCTCCAGCACCGCGAGCAGTGCGTCGTAGAGCCGCGCCCCCTGCTCGTCATCCGTACGGCCGGTGAGGGCCATCGGTGACAGACGCGCTTCGTAGAGAATCTCGTCCGAGAGGCCGTTCCCGACACCGCTCAGCGCACGCTGGTCCGTGAGGAAGGTCTTCAATTGCCGCGACTCGGCGCGCATGGCGCGCAGGAACTCATCACGGGAGAGTTCGCCGCGCGAGGGATCGGGTCCGACCGCGGCGAGTTCGGAAACCGCGTCGATTTCCTCCGCGAGCCAGAGACGCGCGCGCTTCTCGGTCCCATGTTCCACCAGCCGCAATTCGCTACCGTCGTCGAAGCGAAAGCGCGCGGAGAGTTGCTTCGGACCCGGCCCCGCCTTCTTCGTCGCCGCGCGCGGCTTCCCCGTCGGAGGCGCCGCGATCTGAAGACGTCCGAGACGCATGAGGTGGATCACGATCGCCCGCCGCGATTCCGTTTCGAGCAAGACGTACTTCCCCTTCCGCGTCGGAAGGCTCAGATATTCGCCGTGGAAGGCGTCGGGCGCGGGGGCGGCGGTTTGAAGGAGGGCAGGTTGGCGAATGTCGAGCGATTCGATGCGGCGCCCCGCGATCCCTGCCGCGAGGTTTTCAACGAGGACTTCGAGGAACGGCAGTTCAGGCACGGCCGTGGTCGGCGTGCGCGTCGCGCTAGTCGAGGCGCGTCGCGACGATCAGTTTCGTGTGGAACGGCTCGCCGAGCGGTTTCACGAAACGGACGCCGAACCGCTCCTGGGCCAGCCATTCCGAAACCTGATCCGAGGACCAGGCCCTTCCGTGCCCGAAGAGGGCAAACATCATCAGTGAGTGAAGCGCCACGGGAGCCTCGGGAGTGCTGCCTGCCTCGGGCATCACGCCATGCACGATGAGCGTGCCGCCGGGGCGGAGCGCTTCCCACGCGCGCTTCAGGATTCCGAAGACGTGTTCCTCGGACTCGGTCTGGATCACATTGGAGAGGAGCACCGTATCGACCGGTCCCGGGAAGGGATCGTGACGATAGTCGCCGGCGTGGAACTCGATCTGCTCCTCCAGGCCTTCGGCATGGAGAATGTCGCGCGCCACTTCAAGCGTCGGCGCGAGGTCGAAGAGATGCGCTTTGAGATCGGGCGTCTGCCGCGCATACGTCGCGGAGAAGATGCCCGAGCCGCCGCCGACATCGAGCAGACTCGAACCGGCGAGGAGCGGCGCCATCTGCACGAGGCGGAACGCCGCTTCGCGGCTTCCGGTGTGAACGGCGCGGATGTAGCGGCGAACCCGGCTCGAGTCGCCGTGGAGAATCGCGTCCCCCGTCAGCGGGTAGAGCGGCGATCCGTCTCGCACGCCGCGCGCCAACTCGCCCCAGGCGTGATAGAGGTCCATCGTCAGTTCAATCTGGCCGGTGGCATCACCGTCGACGCCGGGGACCAGGTAAGGCGCGAGATCGCGCGGCAAGACATAGGTCGGACCGTGGCGCTGGAGCGCGCCGAGCGCGACGAGCGCTTCGAGGAGCGCTCGAAGTCCGTGCGGATCGCTCGCGCACGCTTTCGCCAGATCCTCGGCCGTCTGAGGCCTACGGTAGATTTCGCTGAAGACGCCGAGCGAGTAGGCGGCCGCTAGCGCCGCGGTCGACTGGTATCCGAAGAGGAGTGAACGGATGCGCGCGAGCGGCGGCGTTTCGGGCGCCGGCACCGGATTCGGGGGTCCGAGTCCGGCGCTCGACGGCAGCGGTCGCTTGGGGATGTCGGAGCGCACGGGCCGCATCGGGCGCTCGGTCCGCTCGGGGCGGGCCGGGACGTCGGAGCGAACGGGAACGTCCGAACTAACCGGAGACTCGAACCGAGCCGGACGCGCCGGGCGATCGGAACGCGGTTCGAAACGTTCCTTCCGCTCGAAGCGATCGGGACGGGGCGCGCGATCGCGATCGGGGCGGAATCCCCCTTCGGGTCGCGGTCCTGAGAAACGCGATCCGCCGGGACGCGGTGCGCGATCGGGGCGAGGACCGCTGGTCGGGCGATAGCCCTGTCCGCCGAATCCGCTTCCTTCGCGCGCGGGCCGGTCGAAGCGGGCCGGGCGCGAGGGTCGATCGGAGCTCGGGCGCGGGCCGGAGCGCGGACCGGATGAGCTGGGGCGCGGACCGGATGAGCTGGGGCGCGGGCCGGATGAGCTGGGGCGCGGACCGGAACTGGGACGCGAACGAGGTCCCGTGGGTCCGCCCGGGCCTCCCTCACGCCGGAATCCGCCGCCCGGAGACGCGGGGCGCTCGTAGTGATTCCGCGGGCGCCGCGTGTCTTCGTATCGGGCGCCACGGCTCTTCTGACCCTGCTGGCGCTGGAGGTCCTTCATCGCCTCGAGTTCTTCGGGCGGGATGCGCGTGCCGTACTGCGGATGCTCTTTGGGTCCCGAGGGGCGCTGATAGGTGCCCGCGGGGCGCGGTCTGCCGGTGCCGCCTGCCGGGCGGGACATTCCCGATCCGCTCGAGGGACGCGGCCTGCCGGGCCCACCCGCCGGACGCGACATTCCCGAACCGCTAGAAGGGCGCGACCTCCCCGTCCCACCCGCAGGGCGCGGGCGATCGGAAGAGGAGCCGAACGAGGGCCGAGACTTGGGTCCCGGCTTCGGGCGCCGATTCGATGGGGGTGTCATGGGCGGATCGAACTCATGAGGATAGGGAGGACTCTACCATCGGCTGGATCATCCGTCGAGCGCCGCGCGAACCAGGTCGCTGAGGGCCTTTCCGTCCGTGCGGCCGGCGGCGCGCCCCTGGGCTTCCTTCATGATCCGGCCGAAATCCTTGGCGCTCGTGGCGCCGAGGTCCGCGATCACCTGAGTCACGAGCGCCTTCGCCTCCTCGGGCGTCAATTGCTGCGGGAGGAACTCCTGGACGACCGCCAATTCGGCGCGGATCTGCTCGGCCTGCTCGGGACGGCCCAGTTTCTCGTACTCGGCGGCGGAATCGCGAAGCTTCTTCCCGTAGGCGCCGATCACCTGAATCACCTGGGGGTCCGCCAGGGTCTGGATCGAGGCATCCTTCTTCTTCTCGAGCAGGATCTGGCTCCGCATCATGCGAAGCGTGCCGAGTCGGAGCTGCTGTCCCGACTTCAGCGCCTGCTTCATCTCCTCGTTCAAACGTTCTTCCAACATGGCGTTCCTCGGGGCGTCACGGGGCGGCCTTTCGGGCCGGGATTGGATCGCGGCGGCGGGTCTCGCCGTAAGGCGGCAAAGTATATCAGAATCTTGACATAGGGGCCAAAACCGGACAAACTCCCGCGATTCCTTCCCCACTGTCGGAATTCGGAGGCGTACCTCATGGTCTCGTCGTTCACTCGGGCTGCTGTTCTGCCCGCCGTGGTCCTCCTTGCCCTCGTCGCCCCCGTTGCGTTCGGCGTCCCGCCGGCGCATGCCGTGGAGGAGCGCGCGTGGGTCTCCCTTCAGGGAGGCATCGCCGCGTTCGATCCCGAGCAAGCGCTCAGGGACAGTCCCGCGTTCGGCCTTCGGGGCTCGTATTTTCTGAACCGCTGGGTCGGCGTCGAAGGCCTCTTCGCGACGGCCTCCCCCGATTTCGAGCAGCCCGCTTCCGGAAGCGGATCGTTCACTCACTTCGGCGGCGGCCTCATTTTCACGCCCGACCGCGATCGCTGGGTTCTCCCCTATCTCTACGCCGGCCTCGGCTCCGCGAAGGCGGAAAACGTGAACGGCTCGAAGTCCTATAGCGCGATCCATGGCGGCGGCGGCGTGGTCGTCCGCGCCGGAGAGCGATTCGGATTTCGCCTCGACGCGCGCGACATCACCTACACGCAAGCGGGCGGCCCCGGCCGCGACACTCGCGTCAACACGATGATGTTCTCGGCCGGATTGACGGCCCTCTGGGGCGGCCGGCCGCGCGACACGGATGAAGACGGCGTCCCGGACAAGCGCGACGAATCCCCCGCCACGCCGCGCGGCGCGGTGGTGGCGGCGAACGGCACGCCGCTCGACGGCGACGGCGATGGCGTCTACGACGGACTCGATCAGCAGCCGACGACCCCGAAGGGCGCCGTGGTCGACGCCATGGGCGTCTCGATCGACAGCGATAAGGACGGCGTGCCCGATGGTATCGACCAGTGCGCCGACACGGTCCCCGGTGTCGTGGTGGACGCGACCGGCTGCGGCGTCGACAGCGACGGCGACAAGATCTTCGACGGACTCGACAAGTGCGCCGATACGCCGGCCGGTTCGGTGGTCGACGCAAGCGGCTGCCCGCAGGACGATGACGGCGACGGCATTCCCGACGGCATCGACATCTGCCCGAACACCACGCTCGGCGTGGCGGTGAACGCGGGCGGCTGCCCGATCGATCTCACGCAGCTCGAGAAAACGTTCCTCGAGGACTGGCTCCTTCGCTACTCGGCCTTCCCGTTCGCGCCCGACTCGGCGACGTTCAGCCCCGAGGGCGCGGCACGGCTCGACTCGGTCGGCGTGATGCTGACCCAGTGGCCGACGCTCAAGGTCGAGATCGGCGTCCACTGCGACGACACGCCGGAGCCCGGGTTCCGCATTCCGCTCACGAGCCTTCGGGCGCGCGCGGTGCTCCGCTACCTCCTGGCCAAGTATCCCAAGTTGAGCCAGAAGAGCATCTGGATCACCGGTTACGGCGATACCGATCCGATCGCGCCGAACACGTCGACCGCCGGACGCCTCTTGAACAATCGCGTCGACGTGAAGCTTCTGAACATGAACGTGCTGACGGCGGAGCGCGAAAGGCGTGCCTCGTTCGGCTCGACGCCGGCGCCGCCCGCGCCCGGTTTGACGCCGCGCATGCCGTAGGCTTCGAAGGAAAACTAAAGCGCGGCGACGGGCTCCACCGGCTTGAGTCGCGCGGTGAAGTGGCGCAAAACGGGGGCTTCGTAGGTGATACGAAGCCCCCGTAGCCGTTCCCGGCCGCGGAAGATCTCGATCACCGATTGCCCGACGTAGCGGATCTGCTCCGAGGTGTACACACGGCGCGGAATGGCGAGCCGCACGAGATCGAGACGCGGGAGCACGGTCTCGCCCGTGATGGGATCGGCGTGGCCGAACATGAGCGCGCCGACTTCGACGGCGCGAATGCCGTAGTCGCGATAGAGTGCGGCGACGAGCGCCTGTCCGGGAAACTGATCGGGCGGAATATGCGGCGAGAAGTGGCGCGAGTCGATGTAGACCGCGTGTCCGCCCACGGGACGGACGATCGGGACGTCGGCGTCTTCGAGCATGCGGCCGAGCCCGCGCACCTGCGCGATCCGAAACGCGAGATAGTCCTCGTCCAGGACCTCCTCGAGCCCCCTCGCCATCGCTTCCAGGTCGCGACCCGCGAGCCCGCCGTACGTCGGAAATCCCTCCACGCGGAGGAGGAGATTTGTGACTTTCTCGCGGAGCGTCGGATCGCGGAAGGCGAGGAATCCGCCGATGTTGACGAGTCCGTCCTTCTTGGCGCTCATGGTGCAACCGGCACCGCAATCGAAAACGGCGCGCGCGATCTCGCGGACGGACCGCTCGCGACAGTCGGGCTCGCGATCCTTTACGAAGAAGGCGTTCTCGGCGAAGCGGCAGGCGTCGAAGAAGAGCGGGATGCCGTGACGGTCGCAGATGGCCCGGACCGCCTGCGCGTTCTCGAGGGAAACAGGCTGCCCGCCGCCCGTATTGTTGGTGATCGTGATCATGACGAGAGGAATCTTCGCGCGACCGTGCTCGGAGAGAACCCGCTCCAACCGGGCGAGATCCATGTTCCCCTTGAAGGGATGCTCCTCGGCGGGGTCGTGGGCGGCTTCGATGACGAGGTCGAGCGCTTCGGCTCCCTCCGCCTCGACGTTCGCCCGCGTGGTATCGAAGTGACTGTTGTTCGGGACAATCTGCCCCTTCGAGACGAGCGCCGAGAAGAGCAGATGTTCCGCGCTCCGTCCTTGGTGGGTCGGAATCACGTGCGGATAACCTGTGATTGCCTGGACCGTGCTCTGGAGATTGAAGAAGTTCCGACTCCCGGCATACGACTCGTCACCCATCATGAGCCCCGCCCACTGGCGGTCGCTCATGGCGGACGTGCCGGAATCGGTCAGGAGGTCGATGTAGATCGAGTCGGCGGGAACGGAGAAGATGTTCAAGCCCGCCTCCTCGATGAGCCGCGTCCGCTCCTCTCGCGAGACGTAGCGGATCGTCTCCACGACCTTGATTCGGAACGGCTCGGCGGGATAACGCATGCAACGATCATAAGAGGTTGCGCCTTCACTGCAAATCATCCTATGGTGGCAGTCGAATGGGCTACCGGAATCCCCACCGGACCCGGACCATTCGGGCTCCACTCGCCAGACGTTCCGGGGGGCATGTATGGCGGATCAGGGCGAACATCGGTACGGATGGCTCGAGGCAGTCGCGCTGCCCCTCGTGGCGGCCGCCGCCAATTACGCCCTCGAGACGGCATTCCCCTCCATCGAAAGCCCCGTCTTCCCCTTCCTCGCGCTCGTCTTCGTCACCCTTCGCTATCCGAATCGGTTCGCCTGGATCTGCTTCGGCGTCACGCTCGTCGCTACCTCGATCGAGTCGTCACTCCCGGGCATCACGCGCGGGGCGCTTCCCGACGCGCTCGCCGATCTCGCCACCTTGGCCGCCGCGGGGATCATCGTCATCCGGGCACGCATCCGGCTCCACCGGCAGGAGGAGTTTGGGAGGGAGCAGCAGCGGCGGGAAGCTTCACGCTTCCACCAATTGTTGGCGAGCAGCCCCGACGGCATTTGGAGCGTCGACGGGGCGGGCCTCACCAAGGAAGTGAACCTGCCGATGGCCGCCATGCTCGGCTACCGGCCGCAGGAGATGATCGGAAGGCACTTCCTCGATTTCTTCGACGGCGAAGGGGCCCGGACCGCGGTCGAAGCGTTCGAGCGCGCGGTGAAGGGCGAACCGATCGCCTTCGAGGTCTCGCTGCGACGCAAGGACGGGAGCGAAGCCCACACCCTCGCCTCCACCCATCCCATCCTCGACGCGCAGGGGCAATTCGTGGAGGGGTTCGGCATTCTCCGCGATATCACGGTTCGCCACCGCGTGGAACAGGAGCGCCAGCAGGCGCTCTCCCTTGTCGAAGCGACGCTCGAATCGACGGCTGACGGGCTCTTGGTGGTAGACCGCGAAGGGCGGATCAAGCGATTCAACGAGCGCTTCGCGCACCTCTGGCGCATCCCCATCGAAATCCTCGCGAGCGGCGACGACGAACGCGCCGTCGGCTTCGTCCTCTCCCAGTTGGAGGACCCCGAATTCTTCGTCGCAAAGGTACGAAAGCTCTACGCCACACCCGAGTCCGAGAGCTTCGACACGCTCCGCTTCAAGGATGGCCGCGTCTTCGAGCGCTACTCCCTCCCCCAGCGCCTGAACGGGGAGATCATCGGGCGTGTCTGGAGTTTCCGCGACGTCTCCGATCGGGTAAAGGCGATCGAGGAGCAGCGGCTCGCAATGGAACGCGAAGCGACGATCGCCACGAATCTCGACGCCGCGCTCTTCACCTGCGTGCTGAGTGAGGACGGGGTGATCCAGCGTTACGACTATGTCTCCCGCGGGGCCGAAGCGCTCTACGGCGTCTCGCGCGAGACGGTGGAAACCGATCCGGCCTTCTGGATCGCGCGCGTCCACTCCGAAGACATCGCCAACGTGGTCCGCCCAGCCTTCGCGCGGCTCGCGCAGCTCCAGCCCGCGGTCATCGAGGTTCGGTATCAATCGTCGCGCGGCATCCATCGCTGGCATCGGAGCCATCTCTTCCCGCGACGCGAGGCGGACGGCTGCATCCACGTGGATGGGATCGAGGCCGACGTGACGGAACGCGTGAAACTGGAGGACCAGCTCCGCCACGCGCAGAAGATGGAAGCGATCGGACAACTCGCCGGCGGCGTGGCGCACGACTTCAACAACATCCTGACGGCCGTCATGGGGTACTCCGATCTCTTACTGGCGCGCCTCTCGCCCAGCGACCCCAACCGCCGCGCGGTGGAGGAGATTCGAAAGGGGGGCGATCGAGCCGCCGGCCTCACGCGGCAATTGCTGGCCTTCGGGCGCCGTTCGGCCACGCAACCGCGCCTCGTGGACGTGAACGCCGCGATCGGCGAGTTGGAGCCGATGCTTCGCCGCCTCGTGGGTGAAGACGTCTCATTCGAACTCGCGCTCGCGCCGGCGCTGGGAAATATTCGGATCGATCCGACTCATTTCGAGCAGATCATCGTGAACCTGGTGGTAAATGCTCGCGACGCGCTCCCTTCGGGAGGCTTTATCCGGATCGAGTCGTCCATGACGAAGCGGCAGGACCTCCTGCAGGGTGGGACCGGGACCGGCCGATTTGTTCAGATTCGCTTCACCGACACCGGCGTCGGAATTCCGCCGGACGTCCTCGGGCACATCTTCGAGCCCTTCTTCACGACGAAGGAAGCGGGGCGCGGGACAGGGCTCGGACTCGCTACCGTTTATGGGATCGTGCGTCAGCATCACGGGACGATCGAAGTGCGGAGCGAGGTGGGAATCGGAACGACCTTCGAGATCCTGCTCCCCGAAGTCGCCGGGGAGGAGGAAATCCGCGCGTCCTCGTTCGATGCTCCGGCCGGAGGGCGGGAACGAATCCTGCTCGTGGAGGACGATGCGGCGCTGGTGGCGCTCAGCCGGGAGATTCTCCGCGAACTCGGTTACGATGTTCTGACGGCGAGGACGGGGCGCGACGCGCTGGCGCTCCTCGAGCAGCGGCGCGGGGAGATCGACCTTCTCGTGACCGACGTGGTCATGCCGGAAATGGGCGGGCGCGAATTGGCGCAGCGGGCACGGGAACTCTACCCGGCGCTTCGACTTCTCTTCGTTTCGGGGTTCGCGGGAGACATGCCGCCGCCGGTGGACGAGCGCTCCCCCGAGAATTCCTTCCTTCCGAAGCCGTATACGCCGATCACGCTCGCCCGAAAAGTGCGCGAGCTGCTCGACGCCGTTCCCGTGTCACGCTCCGGCGTCGAGCGCCCCGCCGCGCGGTAGCGTTCCGGCCTCCCGAATCAGACCGTCGATCAGCGCCTCGAGCGGCTGCAGCGCGATGCCGAGCTCCGCGCGGGTCGCTTCGTTTCGGAGCGGTGCCAGCCGGCGGAGGTGGAGCACCAATTCGCGCGGAAGCACCAGTTGCCGGAGAAACGAATGCGCCGGCAAAAGCGGCGCGATCAGCCCGAGTTCCTCGACGAGAAGATCGGGAAGCCGGCGGCGCGGCGGCGCGATGCCGCTTCGCTCCCCCAATCGCTCGTAGAGGTCGCCAAGCCGAACGCAGGCGCCTGTGAGGAAGTAGCGGCGCCCTCCCCTCCCGTGCTCGAGCGCGGCCACGACTCCGTTTCCGATGTCGGCGGGGCCCGAAAGCGCGAGCCACACGCGCTCCAGGAGCCGATACGGCAACTCCTGGCGGAGAAAGAGAAGCGCCAGCTCCGAGAGCGGACTCCGAAGCCCAGGCCCGAAGAGGATCCCCGGACTGAGCACCATCGTCCGGAAGACGCCGGGCCGGTTCGCCTCGAGCGTCGCCGCTTCCGATTCCATTTTCATGCGCACGTAGGCCGACTCGTACTCCGCTTGGGGCGGCGTCTCCTCCGTCACGAATTCATCGTCCCCACGCTCCTGCACCGTCCCCGTGTATCCGAGGAGCGCGAAACTGCGCGCGCCCGCGCTCACCGCCTCGTGGAGCACGGCGGCCGTCCCTTCGACTTCCACCCGCCGCTGGCGTTCGCGATCGAGCACGCCGAATCCGGGGCGGGCCGCCGCATGAAGCACGACGTCGCATCCGTCGAGCATGCCGACGAGAGAGGAGCGTTCGAGGACATCGCCCCGCCGCTCCTCCACTTCCGCTCCAGGCGGGAGCCAGGCGGGGCGATGCCGATGGACGAGAACGCGCAGGGGAATGCCGGCGGCGAGAAGGGCCGGACCGACAATTCCGCCGATCGCGCCGCTCGCGCCGGTGAGAAGGACACGCTGAATACGGGACGCAGGTCGCATGGTTCGTGAAGCGGCGTCGTGAACCGCCCGCTCGCCGCGCACTCTAGCGAGCCGCGCGCCCGGACGGAAGCCGGATTCCGCAATTCCCGAAGTCTCCACCGCGCCGCGATTCGCGGATGGGGTCGTTGCGAACGGCGCGTTTCGCGGCGTTCCGGATGGATCGATCGAGCCGTTCATGGTCCCGCCCCCACGGTCGGATGCCGAATCGGGCACCCTTCGTGCCGACTGCAAGGCGTCAACTTCTTTCAAGGGACCAGCTTCCCGGTGCCGGCCCCCGCTCCAGGCAACTTGCTCGATGGCCGCGGCACGGGGCCTGCAAAGGCAGCAGGCGTCAGGTACGCGTCCGAGCCGCCTTCATCAGGCCGTTCGGAGCGACGGGGAGTGACGCCGCGCGGCCTAGCGCCGCCGGCGATTTGGTTCACGACCAAGGTTCGACAACCGATTTTACGGAGGTGACGCCGTGCGCCACACGCGACGCGGAGCGTGGCTCCTGTCGGGGCTCCTGCTCCTTACGCAATTGAGTTTCGCGTCGACCGCCGCAGCGGGTCCGTTCACGCGCCTCCAGGTGCTCATGCCTGGCGAAAGCGCGGCCCCGGGCTCGGCCAGCGGTAAAACGGGCACGCCGCGCGCCCAGGTTTCGGGACTTCCCTTCACCGTGACCGTCCGCGCGTGCGATGACACCTGGACCACCGTGACCAGCGTCACGCACGTCGTGAAAATCCTCTCCTCCGATGCGAGCGCGACGCTACCCGCGACGACCTCGCTCAGTTCGGGCACGGGGAGTTACCCAATCACGTTCCACGCGGCAGGTAACTTCCAAGTCTTCGCGCACGACGAGACGGACGGCACGATTCCCGACGCCGCTTCGGCGACGGTCGCGTCGCAAGTGCTCGCCAGTTTCACCTTCCCCACGATTTCGCAGAAGCACCAGAACGCCGGCCAGCCGCTCAGCACCACGATCACGGCGAAGAACCCGAGCGGCGCCACGGTTACTGGTTTCAACGGGCAGGTCAACATTCGCGAGCTGACGTCGTTCGGCGAAGGCCGCACGAGCCCCGCGACGGTCACCTTCACGAACGGTGTTTGGAGCGGTGGCATCACGATGTATCGTGCCGACGAGACGAACATCAATCGTGGCAACGTCAACATTATTGCGGAGCTTCCGTCGAACGCCGCGGTGAACGGGAGCAGCGATCCGTTCCTGGTGCATCCCGGTTCGATCAACAAACTCCAAATCATCGTTCCCGGCCAGACGCCCCTGCCGGGCAGCGTCTCCGGCTACACGGGATCGCCGGCTACGCAGGGCGCCGGTACCGGCTTCGCGGTCACGGTCAACTCCACCGACTCGTGGTGGAATGTCGTTTCGAGCGCCGCCACCGTTAGTTTCGGCTCGAGCGACGGTGCGGCGGTGAAACCGGCCACCGGGGGGCTGTCGAACGGCACCCGCCAGGTCACCTTCACGCTGAACACGGTCGGAACGCAGACCGTCTGGACGGACGCGAGCGGCCTCACCAGAGGCACGTCGCCGCCGATCTCGGTCATTCCGTCGTCGGCGCATCACTTCGCGATCAACACGATCACCGGCCCTCTCACGGCCGGCGTGCCGGCCGTCGTCACCGTCCGCGCCGTGGATGCGAGCAACAACACCGTTCCGAACTATGCGGGCGACGCGACACTGTCGGCGAACACCGGCCTCGGCAGCATCCCGCCGTCGCAGATCACGTTTGCCGCCGGGGTGTGGACCGGCCCCGTCACGTTCTTCGGGGCGGGCGGCGCCGTGTCGCTCACCTGCGCGGACTTCTCCGCGCCGCCGAAGCTCGGCACGAGCAATTCGTTCACGGTCAATCCGGGCCCGTTCTTCGGCCTCCAAGTCATCGTCCCGGGCGAATCGGCCCAGGGCGGAACGAATGACGGAAAGCAGGGAACGGCCACCGGGCAGACGGCGGGAACCCCGTTCACGATCACGATCCGCGCGGTGGACGCCTATTGGAACCTGGTATCTGGCGTCAACGACCAGATCTCACTCACGAGCACGGACGCTTTCGCGGGAATGCCGGCCACGACGACGCTGTCGAACGGCCAGCGCCTGCAGCAGGTCACGCTCTTCAAGACCGGCGCGCAGACGATCACGGCCACCGATGACGACAACGGATCCATTCAGGCGAACACGTCGAGTCCGGTCACGGTCACCGGCGGCGCCTTCGCCAAGGTTCTCATTCTAGCGCCGGGTGAATCGCCGGCGCCGGGCACCGTCAGCGGCCGCACGGGCACCGCGACCGATCAGTCGATCAACTACGCCTTCACCGTCACCGTGCTCGCCACTGACGCCTGGTGGAATCCGGTCGGCGGCGTGACGGACGTGGTGCAGATCACGAGCAACGACCCGCTCGCGACGCTTCCGCCGAACAGCGCGATGGTGAACGGCCAAGCCGACATGAGTGTTCGGCTCGCGACCGGCGGATTCCAGCAGATCTCGGTGAATGACGTCACGAATCCGTCGAAGACCGGAAGCACGACGCAGGTCCGCGCGATCTCGAGCGGCTTCCATCTCGAGGCGTCGGTCACGCCGTCGACGGCGCGCGCGGGCGAGCCATTCACGTTGACGGTGAAGGTCACGAACGACGCGGGAAGCGTGATCCAGGAGATCAACTCGTTCGTCACGGTCGAGGTTCAGAACGCCTCGACTCAGGCCGGCGGCCGCGGCGCACTCTTGACGTCGCAGTTCCAGCTCTTGCAAGGACAGCGCTCGGTTTCGCAGACCTATACGTTCGCCGAACCGATCGTCATGGTGGTTCGCGACGATGCGGGGAACGCGCCGGGCGTCACCGGCGTCATCGACATCACGCCCGGCCAGCCGGCCGCGATTCACCTCACCAGCGCGCCGCCCTGGGTCGGCGGCAACAAGCATGCGATCGTGACCGCCCGCGTGGTCGACGCCTTCGAAAACGGCGTCCCCAACCTGCCGGTGGTCTTCAGCCAGCTCTCGGGAACCGGCACCACCTCACCGATGGACACACTCTCCGACGCGAACGGCAACTCGCGGGCCGACTTCCTCGCTCCGCGAAATCCCGAGCATGACGTCATCCGCGCGACGTGGAGCAGCCTGGCGCAGGACCTCGATCTCGAGGTCGCCTTCGTCGATCCGACGGCGGCGGGCGGCTACGTCACGAACTATCCGAATCCGTTCCACCCTCCGACGGAAGCCACGACGATCGCCTACAAGCTGGACGACTTGGCGACGGTCACCATCCGGATTTACACGCAGTCGGGAGACCTCGTGAAGCGCGTGGTCCTCGATCGCGGCGCCCCGGGCGGTACGGCCGGACTGAACGAAGTTCTCTGGGACGGCAAGAACGGCAAGGGCCAAGTCGTCGCCAGCGGCGGTTATATCGCGTTGATCGAGGCCCAGGGAACGGGCGAAACCATGCACGTCATCCGCCGCAAGATCGCGGTGGTCCGTTAGGCGAGGAGGAAGAGCAATGGTCCGCACGCATCGCCATATCGCGGCCGCCCTGGCGGTCACGCTGTTCCTGAGCGGCACCGCCACGGCGCGCGCCGCCGACGAGAGTGGAGGCACGCCGGGTGGCTGGCTCTCCTCGTACGTCTCCGCCCGTGCGCTCGGTCTCGGCGGCGCCTTCGTCGGCGCCGGGGACGACGCTGCGTCGGTCGTCTGGAATCCGGCCGGTCTCGCCATGCTCGTCCCGAACGAAGTTCGTTTCGAGACGGCCGTGCTCTTCGAGGATACGTCGGTCAACTCGTTCAACTTCGCCGTGCCCGGGAACAAGCTCCCGAGCTTCGGCCTGAGCATCGTGTCGCTCCAGTCGGGCGCGTTTCAGCGGACGAACGCCATGAACGATCCGCTCGGCGACTTTCATGAAGGAGAGACGGCGTACCTCTTCACCGTCGCCCGAAACATCAATCCGCGCCTCGCGCTCGGCACGAACGTGAAGCTCGTCCGCCAGACGGTGGAGGACTTCAACGCCGGCGGCGTCGGATTCGACATCGGCGGCGTGTATGACGTGACGCCGAATCTGCGCCTCGGCGCGTCGGTTCTGAATCTGGGCGGCCCGAACCTCACGCTTCGGGACGCGAAGGAAACGTATCCGGTCGAATTCCGCGGCGGCTTTGCGGCCACGCTCTTCAACGGTCGCGGACTTATCACGGCCGAGTTGGACCAGGCGCAGGGTCCCGGCATGCGCGTGCGAGGCGGCTCGGAATACTGGGTGCAGCCGATGATCGCGCTTCGTGTCGGATACAACGACAACAGCCCCGGCGGCGGCCTTTCCTACCGCTTCAACGGCAAATATCAGTTTGACTACGGCGTGCTCGATCATCCGCTCGGCCTCACGCATCGGATTGGGCTCTCGTATCGCTTCGGCGGATTCTTCGCGAGCGCCAAGGCATCGCCCGAGATCTTCTCGCCCACGGGCGAATCGGCCGTGACGAAGATTTCCTTGAACGCGCGCACCAAGTCGGAACCCGACGCGTGGTCGCTCACGGTGGTCAACAAGAGCGACGAGAAGGTCCGCGAGTTCGGCGGCAAGGGACAGCCTCCGGCGCACCTCCTCTGGGACGGAAAAGACGAGACGGGTATGCCGCTCCCGGACGGCGTCTATCACTACACCCTCGAAGTGCGCGACGCCGACGGCCGCGCCATCGAGAGCCGCACGCACACGGTCGAGATCTCTACCGGCGGACCGCAGGGCTCCGTCCCGGTCATTCCGGTTCAGTAAGGCGCGGGGGTCTCGAGTCATGAATCAGACGCAGGGTCGGAAAAGTACGCGGCGAGGCGCCCGGGGACGAATTCAGTCCCCGCGCCGCCTTCGCTTCAACGCCTGGGTCGTGGCGATCGGGGTCGCCGCATTCCTCGTTGGAGCCCCGGCGGCGGTCGCAGGGGGCGACAAGGAGAACCCGAGCGCTTCGAGTCTGAAGGAGACGGGGGTGCGCTACGAACAGGTGCGCCTCCTCCGCGACGCCGAGCGCGTTGCGGGCTTCGATGAAGTGACGAGCTCCGCCGCGGCCATCGCGCGCGGCGGAAGCGATGACGAGAAAGCGGCGGCCCGAGCGCTCGCCGCGACGGTCGCGAGCGAACGGGGCGAGCCCGTCTTCGCGTCCGAAGAATTTCGGCGGGCCACGGAAGGCTTCGGCAAGGGAGTCTTCGCGGACGATGCATCGTTCGCTTCGATTCAGGCGCTCGAAGCGTCGGGCGACGATGCCCACGCCGCCGGGGAGTGGGTCGAATGGATGAGCCGCTTCCCGCAGAGTCCGTTGAAAGGTGAGGCGCTCCTCGCTCAGGCGTGGAATGCGCTTCGGCGCGGCGATCCCACGGTGGCGCGGAAGCACCTGACGGTGCTCACCACGATGCAGCCGTGGGCGGCGGGCGATCGGCGCGTGGCGCTCGCGTTGGCGACGACGCTCTACGCGCAGGGCAGGTTCACGGAAGCGTCGGCGGCGATGACGAAGGATGTCACGGGGCCGGCCGCGACCTATCTCCGCGGGCTTCTCTACCGGGCATCGGGATCGGTGCTTCGCTCGGCGGCTTCGTTCCAAGAGGTGGCCGATCGTTACCCCGACTCCCCGCTTCACGACGCGGCATTGCTCGGCAAGGCGGACGCCTTCCTGGTGGCTCGGGACTACCGTAGCGCGGCCGAGGAATTCACGCGCGCCGCGACCCGCGCCAAGGATCCGCGCGTGGTGGCGGAAGCGGAGCTTCGCGCGGCGGGAGCGGTCTCGCTCCTCGGCGCTTCCGATTCCGCCCTGGCACTTCTTCGCGGCGTTGCCGAACGTCATGCCGGCACCGGTGTCGGCGCGCGCGCTCAGTTCCTGATCGGCGATCTTCTCGCCGCCCGCGGACAGAACGCCGAGGCGATCGTGGAGCTGAACAAAGTGCTCACGAACTACTTCCAACAGTCGGTGGCCGCGAGCGCTCAGTATCGCGTCGCGCGCTGCCTCGACGCGATGGGGCGTCCGAACGACGCGACCGGCTCCTACCAGGCGGTCGTCTCGGGCTACCCGCTCGAGCCGGAAGCCCCGGCCGCCGCCTATCTCGCGGGCGTCGGGCTCCTCGGGCAGAATCGCCCGCGCTCGGCCGCGCCCTACTTCCAGATCGTTCTCGATCGCTACGTGCCTCCGGCCGATTCGGCAGGAAAGCCAGTGGCGCCTTCCGCCGACAAGCGGGACGTGGTCGATGCTTCTCTTTGCCTGCTGCTCGAGTCGTACCGCCGAGCGGGCGACCTCGGCCAGTTGGCCGGCGCGCCGCATCTCCTTCTTCAGCGGATGCCGCCGAGCCGCACGCCGTGGCGCGCTTACGCCATGCTGATCGACGCCGACGCCATGGCCGCGATGTCGCGGCACGCGGAGGCGCAGAAGACGCTGGAACGGCTCATGGCCGACTTCCCCGATCATCCGGTCAACGCTTCGGCGACGAAGCTCCTGGCCTGGACCTATGCGCAGCAGGGCCGCGATAGCCTCGCCATCGCGACCGAAGAGCGGCTCGTGGCCCGCTGGGGCGGCGCCTCCGATCCGGCCGTGGTGAGCGGCGCGCTCCTCGACATCGCGCATGTTCGCTTCAATCAGAAGCGCTACCGCGACGCGGCCGCCGGCTACGACGACTTCCTTCGCCGCTACCCGCAGAGCCCGCGCCGGAATCAGGCGCGCTATCAGGCCGGGCTCGCCTACCTTCGCGTGAATCGCGCGGGCGACGCGGTCGACCGCTGGGAGGCGATCGTGCGCGACAGCGCGAGCGCCCCCATCGCGGAACGCGCCTGGGCGCGCGTGGGCGATCTCTACTTCCAAGCGCAGCGCTATGCGGAGGCCAAGCGCTGCTATCGCGGCCTCCTCGAACACTTCGCGGCCACAGACGCGGCCGCGCTTGCCACACTCCGGCTCGGACAGTGCGACTACAACGCCGGACGCGACGCCGACGCGCTCACCTCGTACTCACAGGTGGTGGAGCGCTATCCCGACAGCCCGTTCGCCAAGGAGGCAAAGCGCGGCACGGAACTCTCTCTCTATCGCCTCGGACAGTCTCCGAAGGGAGCCGCCACGCTGGCGGCGCTGGTCGAGCAGTACCCGACGAGCGCCTACGCGGCCGACGCGCTTTTCCAGATTGGCAAGTCGCGCTATCAGGCGAAGCAGTGGACCGAGGCGGCGGAGTCGTTCCGCCGCGTCGTGAGCCAGTTCCCCGGTTCTCAGACGGCGGACCAGGCGCAGTTCCTCCTGGCCGACGCTCTGACGCGGGCCGGATCGCGCGACGAGGCGGCGAACGCCTACGACCAGTTTCTCGCCTTCTTCCCGGAGAGCGAACTTCGCCCGTCCGCCATTTTCCAATTGGGTCTCCTCCGCTTCGAGTCGCAGGACTTCGGACGCGCGGCGGTCGCCTTCACACAGGCGCTCGAGGAGAGCGCGTCGGTCGAGGTTCGCTCGGCTTCGCGCTTCAATCTCGCGCTCTGCCAACGCCAGCTCGGCCAGTCCGAGGAGGCGCGCACGACCCTGGTGAAGCACCGCGAGGAATTCCCGAACGATTCGCGCGCTTCCGAGGTCGCCTATCAGTTGGCCGACCTCGACGAAGCGGCCGGCAATTCGACCGCCGCGGAAGCCGAGCTGAACCACGCGCTCGAAGCCGGACCGAAGGGACCGCTCTCGATCGAACTCCTCTTCCGTCTCGGCCGCGTTCTCGAGGCGCAGGCTCGCGAGAAGGAGGCGCTGATCGCCTACGAACGCGCCGCCGCCGCACCGGACAAGAAGAACGCCTACCGGCTCTCGGCCGTCGCCCGCTGCGCCTTCTTCTATGAGAAGTCGAAGCAGCTCGTGAGGGCGCTCGATTCCTATCGCGACATTTCGGTTAATTCAAAGGACCGCGAACTGGCCGCCGCCGCGGCGGGTCGCGCGTCTCAGCTGGAAGCGGGCCGGAAGCGCCGCTAACCCCCGGGACCCAGGAAAGGAGCCCCGAGATGTTTGAGAATTTCGATTGGATCAACGCGATGCGGCAGAGCCCTGTGATGGTGATCATCCTCGCCTGCAGCGTCATGACGTTCGGCTTCGCGCTGGAGCGCGCGGCCTACTACTGGAAGCGTCGCGGCAACGCCGACGGCGTCTTGGCCAGCGCGATGGTGGCGCTCCGTTCGGGCAACCGCGAAGAAGCGGTTCGCGCCTGCGCCGCCTCGCCGCACCCGGTCGGCCCCGTGGCCGCCGAGACGATTCGGAGCCTCGACCTTCCGGCCGACGCGGCGGAAGAGAAACTTCACATTTCGTTGAGCGAGCAGAAGCTCCAGTTGGAGCGGAATCTCGGCTTCATCGGCACCATGGGCAACACCGCGCCGCTCATCGGACTCCTTGGAACGGTGTGGGGCATCATGCGCGCCTTCCATGACATGGCGAGCACCGGTTCGGCCGGTCCGTCGGTCGTGGCGGCGGGTATCGCCGAAGCGCTCTTCACCACCGCGGCGGGCCTCCTCGTGGCCGTCCCGGCGGTTCTGGTCTACAACCACTTCGTCCGCCGCATGAGCGTCATGCTCACGGTGGCCGAGAACCATGCGCGCTCGATCCGCCTCAGCGGCACGTACGCCGTCTCCAGCAATCAGAACGTCACGTCGCGGGCCGCCTAGCCGCGACCGACGAGATCCCGAAAGGAGACGACGCGTGCAACGAGGCAAACGAAGGGGCGCGAAGGCGCCGGACGGCATTCACGACGTCAACATGACGCCGCTGATCGACGTGTCGCTGGTGCTGGTCGTGATTCTCATGGTGGCCACGCCGATGGCCTTCCAGTCGAGCATCGCGGTCCAGCGGGCGGCGAAGAGCGGTCAGAAAGCCGCTCTGGTGGCCCATGCCGAGCGGATCGAGATCCAGATCGTGACGGCCGACAGCGTGACGGTGAACCGCGCCCCCGTGCCGCGTAGCCAGATCGAAAAGACGCTTCGCCCGCTGCTCGAGCGGAGCGCGACGCGGACGGTGGTCGTGCGCTGCGCGGACGGAGTTCCTCACGGCGCGTTCGTCGGCATTCTGGATGAGGCGAAGCGGTGCGGCGCCGCGGACATCGCGGTGGTGGGAGGCTGAGATGCGACGACGCTTCGACCAAGCAATGAGCGGCGACGGCATCATCACGAAAGTGAACGTGACGCCGATCATCGACGTCGCACTGGTGCTGGTCATCATTCTTCTCGTCACAGCACCCCTCCTCTCGGTGGCCGACCTGCCGGTCGACCTGCCGCAAGCGAGGACGCGCGAGGCCGAGGACGAGCGAAACATCAGCGTCACGCTCGGTTCGGACGGCGCCCTGGCGGTGGACGAGGAGCGCGTGGCGCCCGGATCGCTGACGGGCGTGCTGCAGGCGCACCTGGCCGAGCCCGGTAATTCCGACGTGCTGGTCGTCGTGCGCGCCGATTCGGGCGCGCCCTATTCCGACATTCGTGGACTCTTGGAGCAGACCCGCGCCGCGGGAGCGAAGCGAATCGCCATCGCCACGCGCCAGAAGACGGAGGTTAGCCGGTGACCGCCGCCACACTCCGACTCGACATGGAAGAGGTTCGCCGGAAGACGCGCTGGATGATGACGGTCAGCATTGCCGTCCATGCCCTGCTCTTCCTCTGGATCGTGTTGCAGCCTTCGATGGCGAAGGAGACGCCGCCGCTGACGGAGATCACGTTCCTCGAGCCAAGCGAGCTAGAAGGGGCGCCGGCCGCTGCGGCAGTTAATGTGTCCGCGGAGGAACCTCGTTCCGGCGCCGCCTCGCGGGCAAACAAGGAAGCCCGCTTTCAGCGCCTGGAGCGAAACGGCGACATCTCACTCGATCCCGTAGCGCCCGACGTCCAGGCGGATCAGTTGGAGGCGCGACTTGCCTCGCTCCAGCAGACGGCGTCTCTCGCGCCGGCGGGGACGGGCACATCGGTCGTGCCGGCTTCGCTCTTCGGATCGGGCTCGGCGCCGATGGGTGGCATTGGCGGTGGCCCCTCAGTCGCATTGACGCGCGGCGGTGGAGGCGGGAGCGCCTTGCCGCTTACACGAGGCGGAACCGGCGGCGCCGGTATCGCGCCTACGACACTTCCCGTGTCGAAGGCGGGCGCGGGCGGAGGCGCTCAGTCCGCGGCCAGCGCGGGAGACGCCGCGGCGCGCCGCACGGTGGCGGGCGCGTCCCTCGCCGGTCCGATCGCCGATCGAAAGGTCCTCTCCACCGATGTCCCCGATTACCCCGAGTGGGCGAAACGGGAAGCCGTGGAGGGATCGGTGACGCTCTACTTCGTGGTCCGTCCCGACGGGACGGTGAAGGAGAACGTGGTCGTTCAGAAGACCGCGGGCTTCGGTGAATTCGACGACAACGCCCGGGCCGCGCTTCTCGCGTGGCGCTTCGAGCCGCTCCATGGCGGCCGGACGGGCGAACAGTGGGGAACCATCACGTTCCACTTCCGACTTCGGGACGTGGGGTAAGGGGGACCGATGACGCTCATGAATCGCTGGACTCGAATTCTCGGAGCCGTGGCGGTGGCGGCCTGGTGCGCCTCCTCGCCGGCCCACGCCGAGCCGGCCCCCGCCAAGGGCGACAGCTCGTACACGATCAAGGGCGGCCAGGATCGGACCGACTTGAAGTCGCTCACGGTCGAGGGAGAGGACCGCGTGCACGTGGAGATCGAGCGGCCGCCGCTGGCGATGAATCTCGACCCGTCGAAGGTGGAGGGACTCGTCATGGGCGACGCGCGCGACGTGCTCGACCGCGTGCCTCCCGATCTCACGACGTCATTCTACGCTTCGACCTCGCAGGACCGTTCCCCCTACACGGGGCGCCCCTGGCTTCGCCTTTTCTCGAGCGGTTCCGTGGCGCGCTTTCAGCCGAACGTAAAGGGTGTCGAACGCTGGAAGCTGACGGTCGCAGACTCGCGCGGCCAGGCGGTGGTGCTATTCGAAGGAAAGGGCGATCCGCCGAAGGAGATCGTCTGGGACGGCCGCGCCACGAACGGCGCTTCCGTGACGCCGGGCGTCACCTATTCGTACGTCTTCGAAGCGAAGGACAAGGCCGGCAATAAGCGGAATTTCGTCGGCGAAGGATTCAGCGTCTCCGCCTATCGTCTCGATCTGCCGGACGGTCCCCTGCTCGTCTTCAACGGTCGGGAGCTCGTATCGCCGGTTGGCGGCGCGGCCGGACTCTACGGCGGCGCGGGAGCGACGCGTCCCACGGCGCCGATTCTTCTCGAGACGGCCTCGTGGCTCAATCAGTCGCCAAACGTCATGCGCCCCGTGCGCGTGACGGCCACCGGCCGTTCGATGGAACAGGCCCTCTCCCTCGCGAAGCAGGTCACCGTGGCGCTCGCCGCGAACACGCTCGGCGATCCGGCGCGGATTCAGGCGATTCCCGAAGTCGTCTCCGACGCCCCGGACGGGGGAACCGTTCGCGTGGCGCTCACGGCCCCGTCGCCGGGCTCCCGTAAGGAGTCGAAGAGGGAATCGACGAAGGAGTCGAAGAAGCACTAGTTCCGGGCAGCCCCGGTCCCACCGGGGCTGCTTGACCGATCGGGCGCGCGGCAGGATGATGCCCAGGTGAACGAGCGCCCGCGCGAACCAAGCGACCGGCCGGCCGACGCCGAGCGCCAGGCAACCTTCGTCCTCACCCGATTCGAGAAGTGGGCGCTCCCCCGCATGGCGGCGGCGCTCCCCCGCTGGGTCATGCCCGATCATCTGACGGGGATCGGCGTCTTCGGCGCCACCATGATCGCGGCCGCCTACCTCTGCTCACGTTGGTCTCCATTGTGGCTCTGGGTCGCGAACCTCGGGCTTCTCATCAATTGGTTCGGCGATTCGCTCGACGGCACGCTCGCCCGATACCGGAAGCACGAGCGGCCCCGCTACGGCTTCTACCTCGATCACCTCACCGACGCCTACTCCACGATTGCAGTGGGGCTCGGGCTCGGTTTCTCGCCCTACATGCTTCTCTCCACCGGCCTCGCAATCGTGATCGCGTACCTGACTCTCTCCATCAACGTCTATCTCGAGACGGCGGTGTATAAGGTGTTTCGGTTCGGCTACGGCATCATCGGCCCGACGGAGGCGCGGCTCCTGCTCATCGTGCTCAATCTGACGGCGCTCTGGGTTGGGCCGCTCGACTTCGGAATCAAGGGAATCGGGTTCACCGTATTCGACGTCGTCGGCATCGCGGCGGCGCTCGGCATGATCGCGCTCCTCGCGACGCGCGCGGGGCGGAACCTACGAGACCTGGCACGCCTGGAACCGCCCGGCACGCCGCGGCGAGATTGATCTCAGAGGAGGAGTTCGTGCTCGTTTTGAATTCGCGGGAGGTGAGGGCAAAGGGAAGGATGGGCCGGCTGGCGAGCGCGGGATTCGCCGCCGTGGCGGTGACGGCCCTCCTGTTCGGCGCGAGCGGCTGCAAGAAGAAGGCGTCTCCGCCGCCCCAGGCAAACGAAGCCTTGTTCCAGGAAATCGCCAGGGCGCAGTCGCGCGCGGACGATGTATTCAACGGCCGCGATTCGATGAAGATCGGCCGCGGCAAATGGACCACCCCCGGGAGCACCGCCTCGTATGACTCCTATCGATCCGGAGAGGTGGTTCGCTTCATCGAGGAGCGCGACGACCGCGGCGAGTACGGCTCGAGCAGTAACCGCTACTACTACGACCCGAACGAAGTGATCTTCTTCTACGAAGATCGCGGCGAGGAGAAAGTACCGCGCGGTTCCCTTCCGCCGATGTCGCGATTGATCCAGCGGACGCTCATGTTCAGCGACAGCGGCACCGCCATCTGGGGCCGCCGCCTGGTGGACGGCGCGGCCGGCGCGGTCCCCGATTCCCAGATCGCGATCATCACGGGGCGCGCGCGCGGACTACTCGCGCACGCGAAGGGGATGGTGCCGTGAGACGGACCCATTGAGAGGTCGTGTCGGCGGGATGGATTCGCGTCCTCGCCGAATGGGCGCGGCAAGAGCGGCGCTCGCTGCCACGCTTCTGGCGCTTCCCTGCTTCGCGGCCACCGGCTGCGCGGTCCGCGTTCCCCGCTCCCTCACCGTTGCGATTTCCGGTCCGGCCGGCAGGCTCGAAGGTGCGCTCTTTCTTCCGGACGGGCGCGGCCCGCACCCCGGGATCGTCCTCGTCGGCGGCGCCTATCGCGATAGTCGGCTCGACTACGTGCAGGACGCGCGCTACCTCGCCTCGCACGGGTTTGCCGTGCTCGCCTACGACAAACGCGGCACCGGAGGCTCGGAGGGAGTGCTGGCGGAGGCGAACTTCGATTTCCTGGCGCACGACGCGACCGCCGCCGCGCGATTTCTTCGCGCGCGGCCGGAAGTCGATTCGGCCCGCGTCGGCCTCATGGGGATCGGCGAAGGCGGTTGGGTCGCGCCGCTCGCCGCCGCGCACGACAGCGTCATCGCGTTCCTCGTTCTCGTCTCCGCCCCCGTCGTCTCGCCGCTCGATCAGTTGGCGTACCAGCGAACCGAGCAGCTCGTGACCCGCGGCATGAAGCGCCATGACGCCGAGGCGGAAGCGCGCCTTCGGCGCCGGATCTGGGAGTTCTGGCTGGCACCGCCGGGGACAGGGTCGGCATCGAGCGATTCCCTTCGGCGCGCATTCGACTCGGCCAAGAAGCGGTCCTGGTTCGCCGCCGCGGTCGAGTCGCGCGATCTTCCCGAGACATTGATTCCCGATGAGGGAATGGGTGCGGTGAATCATCCGGCACGCGCATGGCTCGCGAAGGACATGCCGGCGTTCTGGTCGCTCCGCCACGATCCGGTCGGGATTCTCGAGCGGGTGCGCGTACCGATCCTGGCACTCTACGGAGAGCAGGACCACGACGTGCCGGTCGTGGAGAGCGTCGTCAATTTCCAGGCGGCGCTCGGGCGTGGCTACAATCGGCGCGGCATTGTCCGTCCGTTCCGAGGCGCCGATCACGCGCTGAACGTGCGGAGCGGGCTCGGACTCCTCGCGAAGATCGAGCCCGCTCCGGGCTACCGCGACACGCTGATCTCGTGGCTGGGGCGCGTTGCCGGCC
>JANMQV010000047.1:0-54862 GCA_031370645.1 Candidatus Eiseniibacteriota bacterium
GTCATCGTGCCGGGGAGCGATCCGTCGGCGCAGCCGCACGTCGTGCGTCTCCAGACGGCCGAGTTCGAGATTCCGACCTATCTCATGATCGGAATGGCGTACGACCTCCCGATGGGCGAAAGTCGACACGTGGGGCTCTACGGCACCTTCCAGTCGAACAATTTCTCGACCGACGAGTACCACATTGGCGCCGACTTTCCGGTCGGCGAATGGCTGAACCTGCGCGGCGGATTCCAGGGGCAGGTCCCGCTTAGCAAGCAAGACCGGCAGCAGGATTACATCTACTCCTACACCTACGGCGCGGGGGTCAATTTCAAGCTGGGCGACCGACCGTTCCATTTCGATTGGGCCGGGAGCCACGCGGGCGAGTTCTTCGACGACAATCAGCAGTTCTCGCTCGGCCTCACGTTTTGACCGAAAGGCAGTCGAAGTGTTTCTTCCGGGGCGGACCTTCGCGGGTCCGCCCCGCTTCGTTCCCCTATCGAGGCGCGGCGAGGTCCGTCGCCGGGACGCTCCTCCTCGGCGCGCTCTTCGGGGCAGCTCCGGCGGGCGCCGCGCGGGCTCCGGCGGCTGTAGCCGACCCTCCGACTTCCGCGTCGGAAGGGGCGCGCGGCTTCTACGCCGACTCGATCGATTCGATCCTCGGTCCCGACCTGGGCGGCGCCCAGATCGGGCTCTTGGCGGTTTCGTCCGACCGGGCCGATACGCTGCTCGCCTATCGAGAGGGAAGGAGGCTCATTCCGGGAAGCAACACGAAGCTCTTCCCCACGGGTGCGCTCCTGGCGCTCCACGGCCCGCAGGGGAAGCGCATCACCACGCTCGAAGCCCGCGGAAAGGTGAAGCGATCGGGCAAATCGGGTGAAGCGCGCAGCTACGAACTGAAGGGCGACTTGACGCTCCGGCCCTGCGGCATGCCGGACGTCGTGCCGCTCCTTCGCCCGGGATCGCGCGGCCTCCTCGATTCGCTCGCGGCGCTCCTCCGGGCGAGCGGGCTCAAGCGCTTCGAGGGAACGCTCTACGTCGATCGGACGCTTTTCGCGGCGGAGCCCTTTCCGCCGGGATGGGCGCAGGACGATCTTGGATACTCCTACGGCGCCCCGCTCGGGCCCGTGCTCGCGAACGGAAACGCGGCGCTCGTCACCGCGAGCGAAGAGAAGGGAACCATCCGCCTCCAGCTCGATCCTCCCGACACGCCGATCACGATCAGGGTAACGAGCATCGTCGTCGGCGACTCGAGCGCGGTGGGTTGGCTCACGCCGCGATGGGCGACCGGATCGCGCGTGCTCGAGATCGCCGGCATGGTCCCTCGCGCAGGGGCGGTGAAGCGGTCGATCGCGATGTCCGATCCCGACTCCGCGGCCGCGGCGCTACTCCTAGCCGCCATGCGCCGCGAGGGAATCGAAGTGAAGAAGGTCTCGTTCGGATTCCTGCTCCCCGGCCGGGACGGTAGCGGACCGATGGGGCCGGACGCGTGGCGCGGTATCGAGCCAAATGAGAATCGCGCGTGGCGCGGCGATCCGGTGACGGCCGGATGGGACTCGGTCACGAGCACGCGGAGCGCCACGGTGGCGGCGCTGTCGTCGCTTCCAATCGGCGAGGCGATCGGCGTGGTGAACGCGAGGAGTCTCAACATCGAAGCCGAAGGAATTCTGCGTCTCGTCAGTCCGGCGGGGTGGTCGAAGAGCCGCCGCGAAGGCATCGCGCAGATCTACCGGCTCGCGGCGGAGGCGGGAATCGATACGCTCGATCTTTCGCTCGTGGACGGTTCGGGGCTCTCGCCTCAAAATCTCGTCACACCGCGCGCGCTCGTCCGGTGGCTCTCCGTTTCGGATCAGACGGAGGCAACGCGCGGCGTGCTCCGCAGGGGGCTTGCCATCGCCGGCGCTCCGGGATCGACGCTCGAGCGGCGCTTCATGTCGCTACCGCCGGGCGCGGATCTCCGCGCGAAGACCGGAACGCTCACCAACGTCACGTCGCTCTCGGGGTACTTGCGAACGGTGGAAGGGGAGGAGATCGTTTTCGCCATGATCGTGAATGCCGCGCGGCGTTCGGTCGCCTCCGCGCGCGACGCCGAAGAGCGTCTCGTCTCGTTCCTGGCGCGTGTTCCGCGGCTCCGGGGAGCCCCCTTCCTGCCGCCGGGGAGCGCTCCGCGATGATTCGCCGCCGCGCCCTCGTGGCACCGCCCCGACTTCGACCGGGCGACCGGATCGAGTTGGTCGCGCCCTCGGGCGCCGTGAAGCGTCCACTCGTCCTCGCGGGGGCACGACTCCTCGAGGAGGCGGGATTCCGGGTCACGTTCGGGCGACACCTCTTCGATCGCCGCGGCCATTTGGCGGGTGCCGACTCCGCGCGAGCCGACGACATGAATCGCGCGCTTCGAAACCACGACGTTCGCTGCATTTTGATGGCGCGCGGCGGATACGGAACGATGCGAATCGCGCCCGAGATCGACTGGTCCGCGATGCGGCGCGACCCGAAGATCTACGCCGGCTTTTCCGACGCGACCACCTTCCACGCCGGCTTCTCGCTTCACGCCGGCGTGCGGACGCTCCATGGTCCGAACGCGCAGGGATTCGGAAGCGTCTCGGCTCGGGAACTGAAGCGCTGGGTCGCTTGGGTGTCGGTGCCACGCCCCGAGCCTCGCTGGAGGCGTCTGCGAGCCCCGTTCAGACTCGCCGGTCCCTCCACCCCGGTCTCCGGTCGGGTGATGGGCGGAAACCTCGTCCTCCTCCACTACGCGGCGCTCGGGGGGATCCTCCCCTCGCTTCGGGGAAGCCTCCTCTTCCTAGAGGAAGTCAACGAGGCGCCCTATCGCGTCGACGGACTCCTGATGTCGCTCCGACTTTCAGGTGCCCTGCGGGGCGTGCGGGGAGTGGCCCTAGGCGACTTCACGAATTGCGTGCCGCAGAAAGGGCACCGCGAACTGCCGCTACGTGAGGTGCTCCGCGATCACCTGTCGCCTCTCGGGGTGCCGGTGGTGAAGGGAATCACGGCGGGGCATGGATTGCGGAACATTCCGTTCCCGCTCGGCGCCCGCGCCACGTTACGCCCGTCGCAGGGAGTCGTGGAGTTTGAGGAGGGGCTCGTCTCGTAGCGGATCTCTAGGCTACGCGTAGACCCCGCGAAGCTGGATGGCGTCGACGACCCGCTTGATGGCGAGCATGAAGGCCGCGACGCGGAGCGAGACCTTGTGCTCGTCCGCCATCGAGGAGACGTCGTGGAAGGCGTCGACCATGATCTGCTCGAGGCGCGTGTTCACTTCCTCTTCACGCCAGAAGAGACCCTGGCGATCCTGCACCCACTCGAAATAGGAGACCGTGACGCCGCCGCTGTTCGCCAGGATGTCGGGCACGACGAGAATCCCATTCTTGTTGAGGATCTTGTCCGCTTGCGTGGTGGTCGGGCCGTTCGCGCCTTCCGCGATGATGCGCGCGTTGATGCGCGCCGCGTTCGCGTGCGTGATTTGGTTCTCGAGCGCCGCGGGGATGAGGACATCGCACGGAATTTCGAGAATCTTCTTGCCGTCGACCGGGGTAGCACCGGGGAAGCCGACGACCGTCTTATTCTGTTGGACGTGCCGGATGAGCGTGGGGATGTCCAGACCGTTCGGATTCTGGATGCCTCCGCCGACGTCGGAGACGGCGATGACCTTCGCCCCGTCCTTGGCGAGCAGATCCGCCGCGACCGAACCGACGTTGCCGAAGCCCTGGACGACCACCGTGGCGCCCTTCAACTGAAGCCCGATCTTCCTCGCCGCCTCGCGGACGCAGAAGAGGACCCCGCGGCCGGTCGCCTCGCGGCGCCCCGCCGAGCCACCCAGCGCGAGCGGCTTCCCCGTCACGACGGACGTGACCGTGTGGCGCGCGTGCATGGAGTAGGTGTCCATGATCCACGCCATCGTCTGCTCGTTCGTATTCACGTCCGGCGCCGGGACGTCCGACTCGGGACCTAAGACGTCGATGAGATCGGCCGTGTAGCGGCGCGTGAGGCGCTCCAGCTCCTTCTGCGACATATTCGGGGGATCGCAGATGATCCCGCCCTTGCCGCCTCCGAAGGGGATGCCCACCACCGCGCACTTCCAGGTCATCCAGGCCGCGAGGGCCATCACTTCCTCGAGCGTCACGTCCGGGTGGTAGCGACTCCCGCCCTTGGCGGGTCCGCGGATGATGGAGTGCTGGACGCGGTATCCCGTGAACAGCCGGATCGAGCCGTCGTCCATGTGCACCGGAAGCTTCACGATCGTCACGCGCCGCGGCTCCTTGATGATCTGGAGGAAGGCCGGGTCTAGCTTCAACCGAGCGGCAGCCTCCTCGAACTGGAGTCTGGCGTTCTCGAGGGGGTTGAGCTCCTTCTGAATCGAGGAGCCCATGTCCATTCCGGTGGAATCGTTCGTGGTATCCATCAACGGTCCTTCAGCCTCGCTCGAATGGGTTGCCGGCACCGGTCAGGGCCGGTGCCGGATTCTGTAAGTGATGAAAAGACTTCATTTTTAGGCCCCAGGTAGTGTAGAGAAGTCGGAGGGAGCGATCAAGCATGTACTACTTCTACTGGCTGCCGATCGGCACGGATGCCCGCGTTCCACGGACCCCCTGGGTCACGTGGTCGCTGGTTGCCGCCAACGTGTTTGTTTTCGCGGCGATACATCTCACGCCGGGGGCGGTCGCGGCGTCCTACGGATGGGCGTTCAAAGCCGCCCATCCGACCATCGGGTCCGCGCTCGCCTCGCTCTTCATGCACGCCGATCCGCTTCATCTCCTCGGCAACATGCTCTTCCTCTCCGTGTTCGGGCCGGCTCTAGAGTCGAGAATCGGGGGGCTCCGCTTCATCATCTGCTACCTCGCCTGCGGCTGGCTCTCGAACCTGGCCCAAGCGGCCGCCATCCTCTCCTGGATCCCCGAACTCGCTTCGGTTCCGATCGTCGGAGCGTCGGGGGCGATCTCCGGGCTCATGGGCCTCTTCCTCGTCCGGCTCTACTTTGCGCGACTTCGCTTCGCGTCGATGACGATGCTCCTCCTGCACGGCACCGTCCGCCCCACCCGATTCACGCTTCCGGCCATCGTTGGCATCGCACTCTGGTTCGGATTGACCATCGCGCAGGCGATCGCGTTGGAGGCGCCCGAGACCGCCTACGTCGCGCACCTCGGCGGCGCGCTCCTGGGTGCCTCCTTCGGCTTCGCCATGGGCCTCGCGTCGGAGGGACGGCTGGAGCACCACCTCGCGAGGGCGAAGCGGCAATCGGAGCGGGGCGAGTGGTTCGCGGCGCTGGGGGAAGTGGAGGCCTACCTGGCGCGCGTTCCGGACGATCCGGCCGTCCTGGCGCAAGCAGCGCGCATTCAGCGCGTCACGCAACAGGAGGCACAGGCCGCCGCGCGATTCCGAGAAGCGATCCGACTCTGGCTCAAACGCGGGTCGCTCCGGGATGCCTGCGACGGGTACGAGGAGATGAAGCGGCTATTGGGGGCGGTGACGCTTCCTCCGGCGGAACTCCTCCGGGTGGCGCGCGCCTGCGAGGAACTCGGCCGCTCGGCCGATGCGAGCCGCGCCTATGAGGCGTACGGCCGGCGTTACCCCGAGCGACAGGCGGCGGCGCTCGCGCTTTTGAAGTCCGCCGAGATCGAGCGCCGCCTCTTGAACAACCACGGGCGGGCGCGCTTCCTCTACGACGAACTCCTCCGCCGCCCGATCAACGAGGCCACGCGCCTCCTCGTGGAAGAGCGCATGGCGGCGACCACGCGAATCCTCGACAAGCAGTCCCCGGCAGCGTAAGTCCGCGCGTTTCGCCCGCGCCGATCCCGACGCCTATTGCAAGCAGTCGAGCTCGGCCAGCTCCTTATTGCGATTCGCCGGGTCGAAGAGATAGACGCGGAATTGCCGGCCCGGCGCGTAGGCGGTGCGCGGGACGCAGCGGGAGATGAGGTGATTCTCGAGCGATGCCTTGCTCTCGCGGAGGACCAACTCCTTCGGCATGAAGGCGCGGTCCGGCGTCACGAACCAAAGGAGCGACGTTGTGTCGTCGTTCAGGTTGTAGACGGCCCGCAGGTCGTAGATCCCGCCCCCATCCGTCGTCGCGCTCGCCAGAAGCTCGCCGTCGTCGAAGAGCTGGACGAGGACATTCGGCACGGGGCGGTCGTTGATGTCGAGAACGGTCCCCTCGAAGATGGAGATCGGCCGCGAGATACCGAGCGATTGGAACTCGGGCGGGGAACCGGCTCGATTGTCGAGTGGCGGCGTCGGGTCGAGGCTGGATCCGGAGCCGGTAGGGGGTGCGGCGGCGGCGGGAACGGCCAGAGACAGAAAAATGGCTCCGGCGACGGTGATTCGGGCGAGAGTTCTCAAGTTCAACCGACTCATGGACGATACCTCCCAACAGGTCGTCGTCGAGGGCGAACCTCGACGCCACGCTACCACCCGTATCTCGGCCTGTCAACGCAGCTTCCGTAGGAGAATCTCGTTGCGCCTCGGGGTACCCGTTTGTTAGGGTCCGGAGGCTCTGACACCAGAGCTCGTCACACCCGCCCGGGAGTGACGGAGGGAGTCGCCCACCATGTCGACCCAAGGACTTCGGGAGGCACGGATGTTTCTCGACCAGTTGATGGGTGTGTTCTCCAACGATGTCGCGATCGACCTCGGAACGGCGAACACGCTTGTCTATCTGCGCGGTAAAGGAATCGTGCTCAACGAGCCCTCGGTCGTCGCGGTGGATCGCACGACCGGCAAGGTCATCGCGGTCGGCAGGGAAGCGAAGGCCATGCTCGGGCGCACGCCCGATGAGATCGTGGCTGTCCGGCCGCTCAAGGACGGCGTCATCGCCGACTTTGAGAAGACCGAGGACCTTCTGCGCGAGTTCATCCAGAAGGCGCTGCGCCGCCGCACGTGGGTGCGCCCGCGCATCATCATCTGCGTCCCATCGGGAATCACGGAAGTCGAGAAGCGCGCCGTGCAGGATTCCGCGCAGCACGCGGGCGCCCGTGAGGTGCTCCTGGTGCCCGAGCCGATCGCCGCGGCGATCGGGGTCGGCCTTCCCGTCGGGAAGCCGTCGGGCAACATGATCATCGACATCGGTGGCGGCACGACCGAAATTGCGGTGATGGCCCTCAATTCGATCGTGAACCAGCAGTCGATCCGCGTCGGCGGCGACGAGATGGACGAGGCGATCGTTCAGTACGTGAAGAAGGCGTACAACCTCCTCATCGGCGAGCAGACCGCGGAGATGATCAAGATCAAGATCGGCTCGGCGTTCCGTCTTGAGGTGGAGGAGGAAATGGAGATCAAGGGCCGCGATCTGGTGGCCGGCATCCCCAAGACCATGAAACTCTCCTCGGTGGAGGTCCGCGAGGCGCTCAATGAGCCGCTCCAGCAGATCGTCGAGGCGCTCCACAAGTCGCTCGAAAAGACCCCCCCCGAACTCGCGTCCGACATCGTCGACCGCGGCATCGTCATGACGGGCGGCGGTTCGCTCCTCCGCGGAATCGACATGCTCCTCCGCGAGGCGACAAATCTTCCCATCACCGTCGCCGAAGACCCGCTCACGTGCGTCGTCCTCGGCACCGGCAAGATCCTCGACGATCCGACCCAGTACGAAAAAGTGCTCATGTCGGTCGTCCGCGACTGAGCTTCGGGGGGTAAGCCCCGATGCTTCGAAATCTGCTCTTCCGCCGTCCCGACTGGACGGTCTTCGTCGTCACCACGCTCCTCTGCCTGAGCATGATGTTTCTCGAACGACGCGCCCAAGAGCGCGTCGTTTGGTTTTTACAGCACACCGTTCTCGCGCCCGCGGAGATGGCGGCCGGCTGGGTGGAGCGCGGCGTCGGCGTCTATTGGGAGAACCAGCGCCTGCGCCAGCGGGTCGCTTCGCTCCAGATGGAAGTCGACGCGATGCGCGCCGAACGGGGTGAAAACTCCCGCCTTCGCCGCCTCCTCGAACTCGATCAGCGCCATCCCTACGCCCTCGTGGCCGCCGACGTGGCGGGCAGGAGCCTCGACCGCCTCGGCGGGAGCCTCACGCTCGACAAGGGAGAGTTGGACGGCGTGACGGCGAATCGCGCCATCCTCACGCCCGAGGGACTCGTCGGGAGGGTGGAGCGCGCGACGGCGCATCAGGCGCGGGTCCTCACACTCCTCCACCGCGACTGCGCCGTGGCCGCCCGCGTGGCGCGGACGCGCGTCGAAGGGGTCATTCGCTGGGATTTCGGCGACCAGCCGACGCTCCATCTCCTCTACGTTTCCTCGCAGGAGGACGTGAAGCCGGGCGACCTCGTGGTGACGTCGGGGCAGGGGGGGATCTTCCCGGCGGGAGTGCGGATCGGCACCGTCGACCGCGTGGCGCTCGAGCCGAACGGGCTCATGAAGGAGATCGTCGTCAAGACCGCGGTCGATTTCCGCGGCTTGGAGCAGGTGCTCGTCTACACCCCGTCCGGAGCGGGCGCGGTGGCGCCGAGCGATCTGCTCGGTAAGGACGCGCCGGCCGATTCCGCTTCGGCCGCGGCCGACTCTTCTTCAGCGGGCGCTGCTGGCGCCGCGAACCCGGCGGGGAGTGTCGCGCCGTGAAATCGTTCCGGGATGGCGTCGTCCTTCTGGTCGTTCTCTCGCTCCAGGCGACGCTTCTCTATCGGCTCGAAATCGGCGGCATCCGGCCGGATCTTCTCGTGGCGTTCGTGGTTTATTTCGGATGGATGCGGGGCCCGATCCCGGGCACGCTCGGCGGCTTCGGCGTCGGACTCATTCAGGATCTCGACGCCGCGGGGCCGCTCGGTCTCAATGCGTTCGCGAAATCGGTGGTGGGCTTCCTCGTCGCGAGGGCTGGGTTCCGCGTCCACCGGTCGAACGTCGGTGTTCGCTTCGCCTTCTTTTTCGCCGCGCTCCTCCTCCACGACCTCATTTACTACGCGGTCGCGACGGGGGGAGACGGAGGGGAATTCGTAAAGCAGATGATCGTGAAAGCCCTCCCGACCGCGCTCTACACGACGGTTGCCACGCTCCTCCTCCTCGGCGTCGCGGAGCGCTTCACGCGCCGCCGCCTCCTGACGGACGAGACCTAGCGATGCGCTTCGATCCGATCCCCGCCCGCGGGTCCGCGCGGCGCGAACGGATCCTCGCGTGGGCGGTGGGCGCCATCTTCGCCGCGCTCATCCTCCGCCTCTTCACGATGCAAGTCTTGCAAGGGACGCGCTATCGCGAGCTCTCCGAGGAGAACCGGATTCGCGTGGAAGTCCTGACGGCGCCGCGTGGCGAGATTCGCGACCGGCGCGGGCGTCTCTTGGCCGACAACATCCCTTCCTTCACCGTCACGCTCGATCCCTTCGACCCGGCTTACCAGGATCATCCCGCGCTCCTCGATTCGACGGTGGCGCGGCTCGGCGTGATCTTGGGCGAGGACCCCGCGGAGATCCGCGACAAGGTGAAGCGGGAGAAGGGGCGCTCCTTCGTCCCCATTCGGCTGAAGCGAAACGTCGATCTGAGGTCCGTCGCCATCGTCTCGGAGCACGAGGCGACGCTTCCGGGCGTGGACGTCGAATCGGAGCCGCTTCGGCGCTATCCGCTCGGGCCGATGGGCTCCCACCTGCTCGGATACGTGGGGGAAATCTCCGACAAGGAGCTCGACGATCCGAAATACTCCGAGTATCTGCGCGGCGATCTGATCGGGCGGATGGGGATCGAGCGGCAGTACGAGACCTTGCTTCGCGGCGTCGATGGAAAGCGCTTCGTCGAGGTGAACGCGCTCGGCCGGAAAGCGGAACTCCTCGGGGACAAGCGGCCCATTCTTCCGAGGCGGGGAACCGACCTGACGCTCACGATCGATCTCGACCTTCAGCGCGCGGCGGAAGAGGCGTTCGCACCGGGCGCCCGAGGCGCGGTCGTCGCGATCGACCCGCGAAACGGCGACGTGCTGGCGCTCGCCAGCAGGCCGAACTACGACCCGAACGAGCTGACGACCGGCATCACGTTCAAACGCTGGAAAGAACTGAGCGAGGGAGACAATCACGCCCTCTTCAATCGGGCCATTCAAGCCGCCTACCCGCCCGGCTCGACCTTGAAGCCGTTCGTGGCCTTGTGCGCCCTGACCACCCGGGCCATCGACGTGGGAACGACCTTCCGCGAAACCTGCGACGGTGTGTTCCAATTCGGGAGCCGTCCCTTCCGCTGCTGGAACCCGCGAGGCCACGGCACGCTCGCCATGCGGGGCGCCATCGCGCAATCGTGCGACGTCTACTTCTATCAGTTGGGAATTCGCCTCGGCCTCGAGCGGCTCGCCGTCTTCATGAAGACGCTCGGTATCTCGGAGCGGTCGGGCATCGACCTTCCCCAAGAGCGGCGGGGACTCTTTCCCGACCCGGCCTGGTACGACAAGCGCTTCGGTGTCGGACGCTGGAGCCGCGGGCTCATTCTGAACCTCGCGATCGGACAGGGAGAGTCGTCGGTCACGCCGATTAAGCTGGCTCAGATTACCGCCATGATCGCGAACGGCGGGATGATGTGGCGCCCCCGGGTGGTCCGCGAGGCGACTCGAAACGGGGCGAAGGTTTCGCTCGGTCCCGCGCGGCCTGACTCGATCTCTCGTCGCCTCGAACTCAACCCCCGCGACGTGCAGCGCGTGCAGGAGGCGATGGAGGCGGTCGTGTACGACCAGGGCGGAACCGGAGGCCTGTCCAAAGTGGAAGGCATTCGGGTGGCGGGGAAGACCGGCACGGCGCAGACTTCGCACGGGGAGGATCACGCCCTCTTCATCTGCTACGCTCCCGCCGAAGCGCCTGAAATCGCGATCGCGGTCCTCGTGGAGAACGCCGGGCACGGCGGTTCGGAGGCGGCGCCCGTGGCACAGAAGGTCTTGAACGCCTATTTCCACCCCGCCGCCGCCGAGAGCGCGCGCGTGGCGAAGGAACGGGTCGCGGCGAAGGCGCCGGCGGCCGCGGCGAAGAGGGGCTGACATGGCGAACATGAGACTCGCGGCCGAAGTCGATCGCCCCCTCATGATCGCGGCCATTCTCCTCGCGCTCATCGGCATCGCCTTCGTCTTCAGCGCCACCGCCAATGCGGTGATGGAGGCGAAGCAGGGGCTCTATCTCAAGCAATTCATCTGGCTCGGCATCGCGCTCGCCGGCGCGGCCGTGACGGCGGCGCTCCCGTACCGAGTCTACGAAGGGAGGACCTCCTACCTCCTCTTCGGGGTCGGCATCGTCCTTCTCGTGTTGACGCTCTTCATCGGGCATGTCGGCCTTGGAGCACAGCGATGGCTCGGCTGGGGCCAGCTCAAGTTTCAGCCCTCGGAGTTGGCGAAGGTCGTGACCGTTCTCGCCCTCGCCACGGTTCTCTCCGACCGGAAGACCGATCTCACGCAGTTCCGGTCGCTCTTCAAACCCTGCCTTCTGGCGGTCATCCCGTTCGCGCTCGTGCTGAAGCAGCCCGACCTGGGAACCTCGGTCGCCTTCATCATGATTCTCTTCACGATGCTCTTCTGGGGCGGACTTCCGCCGCTCTACCTCTTCCTTCTCGTCACGCCGCTCATCAACGTGGCGCTCTCGTTCTTCCTGCCGGTCTGGATACTCTTCGCCGCCGTTCTGGCGCTCGTGCTCTACCGGTCGCGGCTTCGACTGATGCCGATCCTCATCGTGGTGGCGATCAATCTTCTCGTGGGGATCGTCACGCCGCAGGTCTGGAATCATCTCGAGCCCTATCAGCGCCAGCGCGTCACGACGTTCCTCGACCCGAACGGGGATCCGTACGGAGCGGGGTATCAGATCATCCAGTCGAAGATCGCCATCGGATCGGGGCAGATGTGGGGGAAGGGATTCATGAACGGCACGCAGAAGGGGCTCGCCTTCCTGCCCGAGCAGCACACCGACTTCATCTTCTCGGTCGTGGGGGAGGAGACCGGATTCCTCGGCGCGGCCGTGGTCACGCTCCTCTACCTCACGCTCGTCCTCCGCGGCGTGAAAGTGGCGCATCACGCGCGAAATCGATTCGGGAGCCTCCTCGCGATTGGCATGACCGCGATCTTCCTGTACCATATTTTGGTGAACATCTGCATGACGGTGGGCTTAGCCCCCGTCACAGGCCTCCCCCTACCGCTTCTGAGTTACGGAGGCACGTCGCTTCTGACGAGCTTCATTCAAATCGGCCTGATCCAAAACGTCGCCATGCGATGGCGGGAGTACTGACCCGGGACTGATGTGCATCCAACCCTTCTGAAGTTCCACGGCCTCGAGCTTCACAGCTACGGGCTCCTTCTCGCGATTGCGTTCCTCCTCGGCATCCAGATCTTCGTGGCGCGCGCCCGCGCGCGGGGAATCGCGGAAGAGCCGATGCAGACCCTCTCCCTCTGGCTCCTCGTTCTCGCCATCGTCGGGGCGCGGATCCTGTTCGTCATCACGCATTGGGGTGACTACGCCGCCGATCCGGTCGCAATCCTCCGGCTTTGGGAGGGGGGATTGATCCTCTACGGCGGGTACGTCTTCGCGATCGCGGGCGGCATCCTCTACGTTCGGAGCCGCGGCATCCGCGTCTGGCGCGTGGGAGACGCCGCGGCACCGAGCATGGCGCTCGGCATCGCCATCGGCCGCGTCGGCTGCTTCCTGAACGGCTGCTGCTACGGACTGCCGACGATGCTTCCGTGGGGAGTCCGCTTCCCGAACGACAGCATCGCCTCGTACACGTTCCCGGGGGCCCCGCTTCATCCGTCGCAGGTATACCTGTCGCTCGCGGGGCTCGCGATCTTCATCTGGCTCCTCGTCGTCGACCGGAAGCCACACTTCGAGGGGTGGCTCTTCTGGACGTACATCGCCGTCGATGCGGCGTTCCGGTTCCTCATCGACTTCACTCGTTACTATGACGCCACGAGCGCTATCGGCACTCTCGGCGGCCTCTCGTTCAACATGAATCAGGTCCTGAGCGGCGGGTTGATTCTGCTGTCCGTGGTCATGCTCGCGATCCTGTCGCGGCGCCCGGCCGCCCCCGACGCCGCACTCCCCGCGGCCGCGAGCGGCGCCGCCTCCGACGCTCCGGGCCCCGCGCCCACGGCGTAGCGCCGTGCGATTCGCGGTTCTCGGATCACCCGTCTCCCATTCGCTCTCTCCCGCGATCCAGTCCGCCGCGTTCGCCGCGACGGGGATTGAGGCCGTCTATGAAGCGCGCGAAGTCTCCGCGGCCGATCTGCCGTCGGCGCTCCCCGCGCTTTACACCGAGGGGTTCGCCGGGTTGAACCTCACGGCGCCGCTCAAGGAGGCCGTCTGGCCGCTCCTGGCCGGCGCGACGCCGGAGGCTTCGCTCCTCCGTTCGGTGAACACGCTGAAGCGGATGGAACAGGGCTGGGAAGGGCACGCGACCGACGGGCTCGGCTTCGCCGCTTGGGCGCGCGAGGTTTCGTTGCCGGTGTCGGGCGCGCGGGTGCTCCTGCTGGGATCGGGCGGCGCGGCGCGCGCGGTGGCGCCCACGTTGGCGGCGCTCGGGGCTTCGGCCGTGACGGTCGTGTCGCGGAACGCCTCCCGCGCGGCCTCGGTCACGGCGCTTGGCGAGCGGCAAAACGGCGGGACCGCCTGGAGCGCCGCGTCGCTCGACGCCGACCGGGTGGCGGACGAAGAAGGGGAATTCAATCTTCTCGTCCGTTCGCTCTCGGTCTCGGAGCTCGCCGCCGGGGAATCGGCGTGGTGGGAGCGGTTGGCCGACGCCGCGCCGGTGGTCGATCTGAATTATGGCACCCGTGCCGGGACGATTCGGCGCGCGGCGCGCGACGCGGGGCGTCCATTTCACGACGGGTTGGGGATGTTGCTTCACCAAGGCGCGCTCTCGTTCACCTACTGGACGGGGAGAGAGGCGCCGCTCGATGCGATGCGGCGCGCGCTGAAGGAGGCGGCGCCGGGATAACGATTCCGAAGGGAGGGGAGCATGCGTGGGGGATGGAATCGACTGATGGTATCGGCGCGACGCTTCGCGAGCGACTCGGCCTCGGACCTGTTGGACGCAGTGACCGACCGGCGTTGCGCGGGGTGCCGCGGCCCCGCCGAGCGGCGACGCCCCGTTTGCGACGCCTGCGACGCCGCGATCGGCCGCCTCGGTTCGGTGCTCTGCCTTCGCTGCCTTCACGGTGGAGATGCCGAGCATTCGCGGAAACGCGCCGCGCGCGACGAAGGCGGTTGCCCGCGACACGGCTCGAGCCGCCTCGTGCTCGCGGGCCCTGCTTACGAATCGCCGCTCGACGCGATCGTCCGCGCGTTCAAGTACGAAGGGAATTCACACCTCGCCCCCTGGGTCGCCTCTCTCGTACCGCCTCCCCCCGCGCTTCGCGAATCGTTCGGACGCGAAGCGCTTCTGGTTCCGGTCCCGCTCCACCCCGCGCGCCGCGCGTCGCGCGGATACGATCAAGCGCACCTGCTCGCGGAGTGCCTGGGGCGCTGGTGGGGCGTTCCCGTGGCGCCCCTTCTCGAGCGGCGGCGCGAAACCAGCCCACAGGCCCGGCTCGATTCAACGGCCCGGCGCGGCACGATGGAGGCCGCGTTTCGCCTCCGCACGGAGGCCCGATCACTCGCGCACGGGAGGCCGCTCCTCCTCGTCGATGACGTGGTCACGACCGGCACGACCCTCCTCGCCGCCGCGCAGGTGGCGGAAGAGGCCGGCCCAGCCTGGATTCTTGCCCTCTCCGCGGCCCATGGGGGCGACCCTGAGGGGGCGCAATCCTCGGCCCATGCGAAGGTTGCGGCTCCAGGGGGCCTGTGCTAGAGTCTCAGGCTTGGCGGAATGGGAGTGGCCTGTCCCATGACTGCCGCTAACGATTTATTTCCGAACCACTTGCCACGATCGCACACGACCGAGGGAGGGGCATGGACAAGCTGCGTCTATTGGACGAAGCGTACCTGCCGCTGGTAACCAAGCCGAGCCGTTACGTGGGTAGCTTTCTCCACGCGGCGCGGAAGGACCCGGCGCAGGCGAAGGTCCGTGTGCTTCTTTGCTTCCCCGACCTCTACGAGATCGGGATGTCGTATCTCGGACTGAAGATTCTCTATCACATCATCAACGGCCGTCCCGACGGAGTGGCCGAGCTCTGCTTTACGCCGTGGGGCGACATGGAGCGGCTCATGCGCGCGGAAGGGATTCCTCTCTACTCGCTCGAGTCGCGCACGCCCGCTCGCCAGTTCGACGTCATGGGCTTCTCGCTCCAGTACGAGCTCGCCTACACGAACATGCTCACGATGATCGACCTCTCGGGGGTTCCGCTCCGCGCGAAGGATCGCCGCGAGGACGACCCGATCGTCATCGCGGGCGGACTCTGCACGGTGAACCCCGAGCCCTTCTCGCCCTTCGTCGACGCGGTCGTGATCGGCGACGGCGAAGAGATCATGAAGGAAGTCTGCGACCTGGTCGCGGAGCGCCGCGCGAGCGGCATGCCTCGCGCCGAAATGCTCAAGCGCCTCGCGGCGCTCGAAGGGGTTTACGTTCCATCGCTCTTCGACGAGGTGATGAATCCGTACGGCTTCATCGTGCGGGAAGCGAAAGAGGGAACGCCCGTATCGCGCCCCCGCTTCCGCTGGGTGCCTTCGCTCGACCCCGCCTACTACCCGGAGAAGCCGCTCATCTCGCCGACCGAGGTGACGCACGACCGGCTCGGCGTCGAGGTGATGCGCGGTTGCACGCGCGGCTGCCGCTTCTGTCTGGCCGGCTACATGAACCGTCCGCTTCGCGAGAAGCGCGCCGATCAGGTGACGAACGAGGTGCAGTGCGGCATCGTCCACGCCGGATGGGACGAGGTGTCGCTCCTTTCGCTCTCGACCACGGATTACAAGCAGTTGCCGGTTGTGCTCCACGAGCTCGACCGCTTCACGAATGAGTACGGCGTCTCGATCTCGCTTCCCTCGACCCGCGTCGGAACGCTCGCGCCGTCTGTGGCCGAGAAGATCGGCCAGGGGCGGAAGGGGAGCATCACGTTTGCGCCCGAAGCCGGGACGCAGCGGATGCGGGACGTGATCAACAAGGGGATCGACGAAGCCGAGCTCGAGTACTCGGTGAAACTGGCGCGCGACCAGGGGTGGGGCGGCATCAAGTTCTACTTCATGATCGGACTGCCGACCGAGACGATGGAAGACATCGACGGCATCGCCGACGTGCTCCGGAAGTCGCAGGCGTGGGCCAAGGGCGGCAACAAGCGGATGCACTTCAACGTCGGCATCTCGCCGCATGTGCCGAAGTCGCACACGCCGTTCCAGTGGGAAGTCCAGGACGACATGGAAACCCTCTGGAAGAAGATCGACCGCTTGAAGGCGGGTTTTCGCGGCATGAATAACGTCCGGCTCAAGTGGCGTGATCCGAAGACGACGGTTCTGGAAGGTGTCTTTGCCCGAGGCGACGTGCGGACGGCGGACGCGCTCGAGGCTGCCTGGCGTCTCGGCGCCCGCTTCGACGGATGGTCGGAGTGCTTCGACTTCGATCTCTGGATGCGCGCGTTCGAACAGGTCGGCATCGATCCGAACGTCTACCTCCGGCCGCGCGACCTGGACGAGCAGTTGCCGTGGGAACACATCCGGACTCCGGTCGTGAAGAAGTTCCTCTTGGCCGAGCGGGGGAAGGCCTACGCCGCCGCACTCACGCCAGACTGCCGCGACCACGCCTGCTATCGCTGCGGCGCGCCCTGCTTCACGCCGAAGGCGCGCGAAGGGCGCCGCGTGTCGCTCCAGATGGCGCCGGGCCAGGGAAGCGATCCCGCCTCGCTAGCGTTCGCCATCCCGGCCGATGTCACGACGGAAGAGATCCGCGCGCGGATGATCGAATTGAAGTCGGCGCCGATCGAGGGATTGAAGAGTGCGCCGATCGAGGCCAACGGCCAGGAAGCGAATGGCCACGCGACGAATGGTCATGCCGCGAACGGGCACGATACGAACGGGCACGATACGAACGGGCACGCCGCGAATGGCGGTGCGGCGGTGCACGCTGAAACCAACGGAAACGGCAATGGCGATGGAGACGGGAACGGGGCCGCTGAAACGAGCGGCACCCTCATCTCCCGCACCTTCGGCCGCCGCCGGAAGTCCTGGCCGGTCGCGCAGAAGGGCGCCCAAGCGACGCGCTACCGGGTCGCCTTCGAAAAGGTCGGTCCGGCGCGTTTCACCTCGCACCTCGATCTCGTACGGATCTTCGACCGCGCCATTCGCGTGACGAAGATTCCGATGGCCTATACGCAAGGATTCAACCGCCACGCGAAGATCGCGTACGGACCGCCACTCTCGCTCGGGGCGACGAGCAAGGCCGAATATTTCGACCTGGAGCTGGCGCAGGCGGTGCCTTGGAACACCATCGAAGCGCTGAACGACGTTCTTCCGGAGGGATATACCATCCTGGAAGGGCGTCCGTTCTCGCGGAACGTGGATTCGCTCATGTCGGTGATCACGCGCGCGGACTATCGCGTGCGGCTCACCGGATCGCTGATGGACCGGCTGGCGCGCGGTGAAGATGTCCACCGTGTGCGGCAGGAGCTGGAGCGGAACGCGGAAGCGTTTCGCGCGGCGGCGGAATGGCTCGTGACGAAGCCGAGCCAGGGTGTGGCGAAGATCGTGAACGCCCGCCCCGCCGTGATCTCGCTGGAGCTCGACGACGAGGGTTCGATCCCCGGCGTGCGAGTCGCGACGCGCCTCCAGGCGCCGGGCTACCTACGCCCGGACTACCTCCTCCGCAGCCTGCTGCCATCCTTTGATTTCGATTCCCGACTCCTGCAGATCAGCCGCGAGGCTCTCTGCGTTGAGCGGGGAACGACGCTCCTCTCGCCTCTCGAGGCGCTGGAGGAATCGTCGTTCTGGCGGGCGGTACCCGTGGACCGCGACGGTGCGACCACGACGGATGCTGCCCTGGAGGTGGATGCGCCGAGAGATCATCATTAACGCCACTCCGCGCGAAACGCGGATTGCGATTCTCGAAGACAAGGAAGTCGCCGAGATCCTGGTGGAACGGCCCGAAGCCGTACGCCGCGTCGGAGACATCTACAAAGGGCGAGTGAACGCGGTTCTGCCGGGCATGCAGGCGGCGTTCGTCGATCTGGGCCTCGAGAAGAGCGCCTTTCTGCACGCATCGGATCTGAGCCCACCCACGGACGTCGAGGACCTCTTCGAGGAAGAGGAAGTCGAGGAGGCGCCGAAGGGCGGTGGACGCGGGGGCCGGGGTGGCCGAGGCGGACGCCGCGAAGAGCCGGTGCCGCGCATCGAGGAAGCGCTGAAAAAGGGCCAGGAAATCCTGGTCCAGATCACGAAAGAGCCGATCGGGACCAAGGGGCCGCGCGTCACGACTCAGGTGTCGCTCCCCGGACGGTTCCTGGTCTACATGCCGGGACACGAGCACGTCGGCATCTCCCGGAAGATCGAGGAGCGCGGCGAGCGGCAGCGGCTGAAGGAGATTGCGCGGCAGATCCAACCGAAGAACGCCGGGATCATCATCCGGACGGTCGGGGCGGAGCAGAGCGCGAAGGAGTTCGAGGCCGACGTCCGGCACTTGGAATCGCTCTGGGACAAGATCGAGAAACAGGCGCAGAAGTCGAAGGCGCCGGCGGTCCTCCACCAGGAGATGGAATTCACGACCGGGCTGATCCGCGACATCTTCAAGGAAGACGTCGACCAGCTCGTCATCGATTCGAAAGAAGAGCATAAGAACATCGTCAAATACCTGGCGACCTACGCGCCCGATCTGAAGCAGCGGGTAAAGCTCTATCGGGGCCAGGCGCCAATCTTCGATCATTTCGGCATCGAGGCCGAGATCGAGAAGACGATGGAGCGGAAGGTCTGGCTGAAGAAGGGCGGCTACATCACGATCGACCAGACCGAAGCGCTCGTGGCCATCGACGTGAACACGGGCCGCTTCGTCGGCAAGAAGAACCAAGAAGAGACGATCACCAAAACGAATCTCGAAGCGGCCGCGGAGATCGCGCGGCAGCTTCGGTTGCGGGATTTGGGCGGCATCATCGTCCTCGACTTCATCGACATGGAGGAGGAGGCGAACCGCCGGTCGGTGTCGGACACGCTCCGCCAGCACCTGAAGCGCGACCGGTCGCGGACCAAGTCGTTCGCGGTGAGCGAGCTCGGGTTGATCGAGATGACGCGGCAGCGGCAGCGGCCGAGCCTCTCGAACTACTTCACGGAGCCGTGCCCCGATTGCGAAGGCGCGGGCCGGGTTCTCTCGCTCTCGTCGGCGGCGCTGAAGATCGAACGGATGCTCCATCGTGTGGGGCAGAAGTCGAAAGAGAAGGCCTTGATCCTCCGCGTCCACCCGGACGTGGCGGTTTACTTGGTGGAGCAGGAAGCCGGACGTTTGGAGCGGCTTGAGAGGCTGTACAAGTTGAGGGTGGAGATTCGCGACGATCCGTCGCTCCGGCGCGACGAGATCCGTCTTTTCAGGGGCCGGACGTTCGAGGAAATCACGAAGCAGTTTGCCCAGTAGAGTCGCCTGCCGGCCGGGCGCCGTACGAGAAAGGGAAGGAGTCACATGAGCGATCAGAAGTACGCCATCATCCAAGCGGGCGGGTTGCAGATCCGCGTGTCGCCCTCGGAGGAGCACGTGCTGCCGAGGCTGAAGGCGGCGGCGGGGGAGGAGATCACGTTCGACCGCGTGCTGCTCGTTTCGGATTCGAAGGGCCTTCGTCTCGGTCAGCCGACCGTGGAAGGTGCGTCGGTCCGCGCGCAGGTCGTGGGCGACGAGAAGGGCGAGAAGATCAGCGTCGGTGTCTACAAGCGACGGAACAAGTTCCGTCGGAAGATTGGATATCGGGATTCGCTCACTCGGGTGCGAATCCTGGACATCCGCGCGTAACGGCGCGGGAAGGAGCGGGAACCCATGGCTCATAAAAAAGGTGTATCGAGTTCGCGCAACGGCCGCGATTCGCAGGCGCAGCGGCTCGGCGTGAAGAAGTTCGGCGGCGAGAAGGTTCGCGCCGGCAACATCCTCATTCGTCAGCGGGGCACCGCCGTCCAGCCCGGCCTGAACGTCGGCCGGGGAAAGGATGACACCCTGTTCGCTCTCGCGGATGGATTCGTGGTCTTCAAGCGGCGCGGCAAGAGCGGCATGCAAATCCACGTGGAGCCGGTCAAGCCCGGCACCGAGGCGGCGCATGCCTAAGATTACCGTCGTCGGCGCCGGCAACGTCGGCGCCTCCGCCGCGCTCTACGCGGCGGAGAAGGAACTCGGCGACGTCACGCTCATCGACATCGTCGAAGGGGTTGCGAAGGGGAAGGGCCTCGATCTTCTCGAGGCGGGCCCGGTGCGGGGCTACGACTCCTTCGTGGAGGGAAGCGGCGACATCAAGTCGGTCGCCGGCAGCGATCTGATCATCGTCACCGCGGGCCTGGCGCGGAAGCCCGGCATGTCGCGGCTCGATCTCCTGAAGGCGAACGCCGACATCATCAAGGGCGTCGCCGAGGCGATCCACGACCACGCGCCGAAGGCGTTCGTCATCATGGTGACGAACCCGCTCGACGTGATGACGTACCTCATGTACCGGATCACCGGCTTCCCGCGCGAGCGCGTGATGGGAATGGCCGGCGTCCTCGATTCTGCCCGCTTCCGCGCGTTCCTCGCGATGGAAGCAGGCGTCTCGGTCGAGGATATCCAGGCGATGGTGCTCGGCGGACACGGCGACACGATGGTGCCGCTCCTGTCGTGCTCCACCATCTCGGGGATTCCGATCACGAACTTCATCAAGAAGGAGCGCCTCGCCGAGATCGTGCAGCGGACGCGCGACGGTGGTGCGGAGATCGTGAAACTCTTGCAAACGGGGAGCGCCTTCTACGCTCCCGCCTCGTCGGCCGTGCAGATGGCCGAATCGATTCTCCGCGACAAGAAGCGCCTCCTGCCGTGCTGCGCCTATTTGAACGGCGAGTACGGCTTCAAGGATATCTACCTCGGCGTGCCGTGCTTGCTCGGCGCGAAGGGGATCGAGAAGATCGTCGATGTGCCGCTTTCGGCCGACGAGAAGGCCGCTTTGGCCAACTCGGCGGAGGAAGTGCGCAAGGGAATCGCGGATCTGGCGATGGAGCCGGTCGCGAAGTAGCGGCGGCGGAAGTCGTGGTCGTTCGCCCCGGTGGGACGCGTTCCGTCCCTCCGGGGTTTTTGTTGGTGGACTCCGGGCGGGCGGGCGTAGAATCCGCCATGTTCCTCGGTCATTTCGCCGTCGGATTCGCCGCGAAGCGGGCGGCGCCGCGCTCCTCGCTCGGCACCATGATCGCCGCGGCCTGCTTCCTCGATCTCCTCTGGCCGATCTTCGTCCTCATCGGCATCGAGTCGTTCCGCATCGTGCCGGGGGAGACCGTCCTCAGCCCGCTTGCCTTCGATCACTATCCCTGGTCGCACAGCCTCCTGATGACCATCGGGTGGGCGCTCGTATTCGGCGTGGTCGTGGCGCGGTGGGGGAGTGGCGCCCTCGGCGCGGGAATCGCGGGTCTAGCGGTCGTGAGCCACTGGGCGCTCGACTACGTGGCGCACATTCCCGATCTGCCGCTCGCTCCGTCGGGGGGCATCAAGGTGGGCATGGGCCTCTGGAACCAGCCCGCCATCGAGATCCCGCTCGAGGTGGGGCTCTATGTCGTTGGCGTCGCGCTCTACGTCAAGGGGACGAAGGCGCGCGACAACGTAGGGAGCATCGGGCTCTGGTCGCTGGTGGCGGCGCTCGCGCTTCTTTACGCGGCCAATCTCGTGGGGCCACCGCCGCCGGGGACCCAGGTCGTCGCGATGGCGGACTTGATCGCGGTGCTCCTCCTGGCATGGGCCGTGTGGGTGGACCGCCATCGCTCGTCCCGGGTCGAGATCCGATGAGCGCGGGAAGGATCCGACTCTCGCACGCGATCGACCGCGCCGCTGCCGGTCGATTTGCGTCCGTATTTGCGGCCGTGTTCGCGATCTGGATCCAGGCGGAGACCGCGTTCGCCGTCGTCCCCATCCTGAACGGGATTGACCCGGGACCCTGCGGGATCACCGTCTACTGGGACGAATCATGGACCGGTTGCGAGGAAGTGCAGCCTCACACCGAGCGGGGAAGATTGATGGCCGCGGCGGGCGAAAACGCCGTCTCGGTCATGCGTGCTTGGCGAAGGAAGAATCCCGACCTCATCGTTCCGCTCGCTCCCGATTCGTCGACCGCAGTTGGCACACTGGCGGCGCGCCGTCGGGAGTTCGGCGCGACCCTGCGGCGCGAGATGGCGCACACCTTTGCGGTCGATTCGATGGCGGTCACGCTCGCCTCGGACAGTATCGGCACGGCGGATGCCCTACTCCGTACTCGCTACTGGCTCGCCCGCTCCCTGCGCGAGGGAAGGGGACCGATCACGCGGCAGATCGGCTGGGTCGACTATCTGGAAAGTTGGGCCAAGGTCGGGGAACGTTGGGCGCTCGTCGATCTCCAGGAGGTGGGGGAGCTCGCTTGGGAGCCGGGCGCCGATGTCTCGGGCTCGAACATCTTCCCGAGCCGGCCGGGAGAGAAGGTGGCCGTCGATCCAATCGAGGATCGAGCCGCACGCTCTCGCCGAGAGATGAAAGCCGCGTTCGACGCGGAATGGGGACCTCCGCCCGATCGAACCGATGCGGGCCCAGTCCCGTTGACGACGGTTCAACCTCGCTATCCCGAATTTGCGAGGGAAGCGCAGATCCAAGGCAAGGTGATCCTTCGTGTACTCGTGACCGTTGATGGCACGGTTGCAGACGTCTACCCCGTCAAGAGAGTGACCGGACTCAACGAAGCCGCCATGGACGCGGTCAAGCGATGGACCTTCATTCCCGCCGTGGACGCCGCGGGAAACCCGGTCGAGGCCTGGACCGACGTGCCCATCGACTTCCACCTCTAGATCCACTCGCACCCCCGCTTGACTCTCACCGCCACGATTGCTAGCATGACTTGTGCATCGTCTCCCGTCCCCCACCGAGACGCGCGACGCGACTGTGCGAACGCGGCTCAGCGCCGTCGGGATCATCCCGGCGAGACTCCACTCCACAAGACTCCCCGAAAAGCCCTTACAAGACCTCGGCGGGAAGCCGCTCGTCGTTCGCGTGTGGGAACAGGCGCGCGCCGCGACACGCCTCCGCGACCTTTGGGTCGCCACCGATAGCGAGAAGATCGCCGCCGTGGTCCGCGAGGCGGGCGGGCAGGCGCTCATGACGAGCCCCGATCACCCCGCTGGCCTCGACCGCGTGGCGGAGGCGGTGAAACTGCTCTCCGACGCGCCCGAAGCCGATCCGCAAACCGTATTCGTGAATCTACAAGGAGACGAACCGTTCGTGGAGCCGGCCGCCATCGATCACCTGGTCGGGCTCTTCGAGCGACCGGAAGTCCGCATGGCGACACTTGCTTGCCCGTTCCCGGACGCCGACATTCAGGAGCCGAGCCGAGTGAAAGTCGTGCTCGACCGGGAGGGCCGCGCGCTCTATTTCTCGCGCGCGCCGATCCCGGCGGGGCACGGTGGCGAAACGCCGGCGCTCCTTCACCTCGGCATCTACGCCTATCGGCGAGACACGCTCCTCCAACTCGCGCGGCTTCCGGTCGCGGCGCTCGAAAGAGCGGAGCGGCTGGAGCAACTTCGCGCGCTTTGGAACGGCATTCCGATTCATGTGGCCGTCGGCCATTGGACCGCCTTCGGCATCGATACCCCCGAGGATCTCGCTCGGGCCCGCACGCGTTTCCGGGAAGGGAGAGGGACCTCATGACTAAATTCATCTTCGTGACGGGGGGCGTCGTCTCGTCGTTGGGGAAGGGAATCGCGGCGTCCTCGATCGGCACGCTCTTGAAGAGCCGGGGCCTCAAGGTCTCGCTGCAGAAACTCGATCCCTATTTGAACGTCGATCCGGGGACGATGAGTCCCTACCAGCACGGGGAGGTCTACGTCACCGACGACGGAGCGGAGACGGACCTCGACGTCGGTCACTACGAACGCTTCCTCGGCGTCTCCATGGGGAAGGCGAACAGCGTTACCGCGGGACAGATCTACGACACGATCATCACGAAGGAACGCCGCGGCGACTACCTGGGCCGGACGGTTCAGGTGATTCCGCACGTCACCGACGAGATCAAGGCGCGCATGCTCGCTCCGACCCGCCGCCAGCAGGTGGACGTGGCGATCGTGGAGATCGGCGGCACGGTCGGCGACATCGAAAGCCTCCCGTTCCTCGAAGCGATCCGGCAGATGCGCCTCGAATACACGCGCCTCAACACGCTCTTCGTTCACGTAACGCTCGTGCCGCACTTGGGCGCGGCGCGCGAAATCAAGACGAAGCCGACGCAGCATTCGGTGCGCGAACTCCGCGAGATTGGTATCCAGGCCGATATTCTCCTCTGCCGCTCCGAGGTGCCGCTCCCTCAAGAAGTGAAGGAAAAGATCGGACTCTTCTGCAACGTTTCGACGGAAGCCGTCATTGAGGCGGTGGACGTAGCGTCGATCTACGAGGTTCCGCTCATGTTTCACAAGAGCGGCCTCGACGACCTCATCGTGGATCTCCTCCACATCGAAGCCGGGCCTCCGGATCTTCGCGCCTGGCAGGCTTTCTCCGACCGCATGAAGGCGGCGAAGGACGTCGTCACGATCGCGGTGGTCGGGAAGTACACGCAGATCCGCGACGCCTACAAGAGCATCTCCGAGGCGGTCATTCACGGTGGCGTGGCGAACGGCGTCCAGGTGAAGGTCGATTGGGTCGACTCCGAGAAGGTGGAGCTCGACGGAGCGGAAGCGCTCCTCGGCGGCGCGCACGGGATTCTCATTCCGGGCGGCTTCGGCGACCGAGGCGTGGAAGGGATGGTTCTCGCGGCACAGTATGCGCGGGTGCGGAATGTCCCCTTCCTCGGGATTTGCCTCGGCATGCAGTGCGCGGTGATTGAATTCGCGCGTGACGTCGCTGGATTGGCGGGCGCCGACTCCTCGGAGTTCGAAGCGAAAACGCCGCACCCGGTCATCGACCTGCTCCACGAGCAACAGGGCGTCGACCAGAAGGGCGGCACCATGCGCCTCGGAGCCTACGAGTGCGCGCTCACCCCGGGCACTCACGCGCGTGAGGAATACGGAACGGCGACCGTGGCGGAACGGCATCGCCATCGCTACGAATTCAACAACGCCTACCGCGAGCAACTGGAATCGAAGGGGCTCCGCGTGACGGGGCTCTACCCCGAAAAGTCACTCGTCGAGATCGTCGAGTTGCCCGAGCATCCCTGGTTCGTCGGAGTCCAGTTCCACCCCGAACTCCGGTCGCGTCCGTCGGAACCGCATCCGCTCTTCCGCGGGTTCCTCCGCGCCGCGAACGAGGAGCGCCGTCGCCGCGACGGTGGCGCCGGGTCGTCCGCCGCGCCCCGCGCTTCGAGCGCCACGCGGGCATAGGGAGAAGGCACTTCATGCGTCCCATCGTCGCTCCCGTCCCGATCGGCAGGGTTCGATTCGGCTCCGATCGCCTCTCTCTCATCGCCGGCCCCTGCGTCCTGGAAGACGAGGGGATGGCGCTCGAGGTGGCGCGCGAGTTGGTCCGAATCACCACGCTCCTCGAGATCCCCTTTGTGTTCAAGGCGTCGTACACGAAAGCGAATCGCTCCTCGACGTCGTCCTACCGGGGACCGGGGCTCGAGCCGGGGCTCGCCGCGCTCGCGCGTATTCGGGACGCGGCCGGAGCGCCGATCACGAGCGACGTGCACGAGACGGATGAAGTTCCGGAAGCGGCCGCCGTTCTCGATCTTCTCCAAATCCCCGCCTTCCTCTGCCGCCAGACGAGCCTCATCGAGGCGGCGGGCGCGTCGGGGAAGCCGGTGCACTTGAAGAAGGGACAGTTCCTCGATCCAGGCTCGATGGCGCGCGCGGTGGAAAAGGCGCGAGGCGCCGGGGCGCCCGGCGTGATTGTCACCGAGCGGGGAACGACGTTCGGCTACGGCGACCTGGTGGTCGACTTCCGCGGATTCAAGATCATGGCTGGATTCGGATGCCCGGTCTTCTTCGACGCGACGCATTCGGTGCAGCGCCCCGGTGGGGCCGAGACGGGCGGGCAGCGCGAATTCATTCCGCTCCTGGCGCGGGCCGCGGTCGCTTCGGGGGTCGATGGCATCTTCCTCGAAACCCACCCCGATCCCGCGAAGGCGAAGTCGGATCGGGACTGCCAATGGCCTCTGGCCCAGGTGGAGCCGCTCCTCCGCTCCCTCCTGAAGATCCGGGCCGCGACGGCCGATAGTATGAAGATGGAGGCGCAGCGCGCATGACCCGAAGCGCCCCCGGCGACACCGCCATGACTCACGACCGAAAGACCGGCACACCGCCCGATTCCACGGCGCAATTGATCGAGTGGGGACGCGAGGTGCTCTCCTATGAAGGGGAGGCGATCGAGGCCCTCAAGGCTCTTATCGACAATGGGTTTGCGGGTTCGGTTCGCCTACTGCTCGAGGTAAAGGGGCAGGTCCTGACGAGTGGAGTCGGGAAGTCGGGCCTGGTGGCCAAGAAGATCGCCGCGACCCTCACGAGCACGGGGACCCCGGCGACCTTCGTCCATCCGGTGGACGCGGTGCACGGCGATCTTGGGATTGTCTCGCAGCGCGACGCCGCCATCCTGCTCTCGAAGAGCGGGGAGACGGCCGAGCTCCTGGAACTGTTGCCGGCGTTTCGGCGACACGGTGTCCCGGTGATCGCCATGACCTGCGATCGTGGTTCGACTCTCGCGCGCGAGGCCGACGCCATCGTCGATCTAGGAAATCCGCGAGAGGCGTGCCCCGACGACTTGGTGCCGACCTCGAGCACGACCGCGGCGCTCGCCATGGGCGATGCGCTCGCGATCGCGCTCATGAGGCTCAAGGGTTTCACGCGGGCCGATTTCGCGGTGCTTCACCCCGGGGGTGTGCTCGGCCAGACCGCGACGGTGCGCGTCGAGGAGCGGATGCGGCGCGGGGAAGAGTTCCCGCGCGTGGGACCCGACGCGACGATTCGGGAAGCCCTCCTCGAGATCTTGAAGAAGCGAATCGGAATGACGACCGTGGTCGATTCGTCGGGGCGCCTCTGCGGCATCCTCACCGACGGCGATCTGAAACGGATCCTCCTTCAAGGCACGTTCGATCCGGCCAAGCCGGTCTCGGAGGTCATGTCGCGCTCGCCGAAGACGATCGAGAGCGGCGCCATGATCGCGCACGCCGTGCGGCGGATGGAGGAGAACGCGGGGGGCGCCATCACCTCGCTCGTGGTGCTCGACGCCGCCGGGGCTCCGGCCGGCGTGATTCACCTCCATGACTGCCTCGGCGCGCGCCCTCGATAACATCATGCGGTGCCTAAGGTTTGACCCGCCGAACGGGGGTCTGCTAGAGTCGGCTCGGAAGGTTGCTGCGCGAGCGGCACGCCTCCTGCTGGTGGCAGGCGCCCTCGCGGCGACCGCGGGCTTGCTCGGCTCGATCGGCGGATGCCACGGGCGGAGCGCGCCGGCGGCGTCGAACGAGGAGCTGCGCCTTCCCGATCAGGAGGCGCGAGACTTCACGCTCACCGAGAGCGCGGCCGGCACGAAGAACTGGACGCTCCGCGCCGTCTACGCGGCAATGTACAACCGAGAGCAGAAGGTCGACGCGAAGACCGTGAATATCGATTTCTTCGACGCGGAAGGGACGCTCTACTCGACGCTGACGGCCGATCGTGGCGAGGTCGATCAACGCACGAACGACCTCCAAGCACGCGGAAACGTCCGGATCGTCACGAAGAACGGCGTCGCCATGGAGACCGATTCGCTTCGCTTCATGAATCGCTCGGGAAAGATCTTCTCCGACGGGTTCGTGAAGGTGACGCGGCAAGGAGACGTGTTGACCGGCTTCGGGTTCGAGAGCGACGCGACGCTGGAACACTTCCGCCTGAGTCGCGAGGTACACGCCGAAGTTCGGAGCGCCGGGGACGCCGGCGCGTCCGGCCCGTGATCGACGCGACCGGGCTCATCGCCCGCGACATGGAACGCTTCTACGGCCACTGGAAGGTGGTCGACAAGGTCACGGTTGAAGTGCAGCGCGGCGAAGTGGTCGGCCTCCTGGGTCCGAACGGCGCAGGGAAGACGACGAGCTTCTATCTGATCGTCGGTCTTCTCCGCTCCGACGGCGGCAAGATCACGGTGGACGGCCGCGACATCACGCGGTCGCCGATGCATCAGCGGGCGCGGCTCGGGATCGGCTACTTGCAGCAGGAGCCGTCGATCTTCAGGCGGCTCACGGTGCGGGAGAATATTCTCGCGATTCTCGAGACCCTGCCGCTCACGGGCGGGGAGCGCGCGAAGCGCCTCGCGGAGTTGCTCGAAGAATTGAACATCGCGCATCTCGCGGACCGAAAAGGGCAACACCTGTCGGGCGGCGAGCGCCGGCGCGTCGAGATCACGAGAGCCTTGGTCACGCGGCCCGGGTACTTGCTCCTCGACGAGCCGTTCGTCGGGATCGACCCGCTCGCGGTGGCGGAAATTCAGGACATCATCGGGAGGCTTCGGGCGAAGGGGCTCGGCATTCTGATCACCGATCACAACGTGCGCGAAACGTTGAGCACGACCGACCGGGCCTACATCATGTTCGAAGGCCGCATTCTCCTCCAGGGGACGAGCCAGGAGTTGGCCCAGGATCCGGTCGCGCGACAAATCTATCTCGGAGAGCGTTTCCGGCTCGATTGAGGACCCAGACAACATGGACATGAAACACGGTCTCTACCAGACGCAAAAGCAGACGCTCATCATCACGCAGCGTCTGCAGCAGGCGCTCAAGCTCCTGCAAATGCCGACGCTCGAGCTGCAGCAGGCGCTGAAGACGGAACTCGAGCGAAACCCGCTCCTCGAGGAGATCGACGAAATCGAGGAAGAGCGCGAGACCGAGGAAGCGAAGGAAGAGGCCGGCACCGCGGAAGGGACGACCGAGACGCCCGAAGTAGCGCCCAAGGACGACGATTCCGATCGCGAGGTGAATTGGGACGACTACTGGCCCGACACCTACGACTCGCCGACGACCGCGCGCGTGGACGATCCGGACGCCGAGTTCTACGAACGCGTCCCGGTGACCGTGAAGAGCCTCGGCGACCATCTCATCGACCAGTTGCGCCTCACCGAGCGCTCCGAAGAGGAGATCGCCATCGGCGAGTACCTCATCGGGTCGATCGACGAGAACGGCTACCTCCAGACGACCGTCGACGAAGTGGCCGAGGCGACCGGGATGGCCCCGGAGCGAATCGAAGAGATCCTCGGCCACATCCAAGCCTTTGAGCCCCCCGGCGTGGGGTCGCGAAATCTCCAAGAGTGCCTCTGGATCCAGTTGGTCCAGCGAAAGATGGAGGAGACGCTCGCGGCGAGGATCGTGCAGGAGCAATTCGACAATCTCCTGAACCGCCGGTTCAGCGAGATCGCCCGCCACTTCAAAGTGCCGGTCGAAGCGGTGCAGACGGCCGGCGACCTCATCGCCACCCTCGATCCCCGCCCGGGGCAGGCCATCGCCGTGGAAGAGACGAAGTACGTGATCCCCGATCTCATCGTGGAGCGGGTCGGCGAAGATTACGTCGTGACGCTGAATGACCGAAATGTGCCGCGGCTCCGGATTTCCAGCGCCTACGCCGACACCATGCGGAAGAAGGAACCGGGGAACGAGGAGGCGCGCGCGTTCATCAAGGACAAGCTGAGCGCGGCCAAGTGGCTCATCGGGACGATCGAGCAGCGCCGGAAGACGATGATCAAGGTGATGCGGCGAATCGTCGAGGAGCAGCGGGACTTCTTCGAGAAGGGCGTGCAGGGGATGCGTCCGCTCACGCTCCAACAGATCGCGAACCAGATCGGCATGCATGAGTCGACCGTGAGCCGCGTGACGACACAGAAGTACGTGCAAACACCGCGCGGCGTCTACGAACTCAAGTATTTCTTCTCGAGCGGACTCCAGACCGAGGACGGAGACGACGTCTCGGCGAAGGCGGCGAAGGAGAAGATCCAGGCGCTCGTGGGCGAAGAGGACAAGAAGGACCCGCTCAGCGATCAGCGCATCGCCGAGTTGTTGCAGGAGCAAGGACTGAAAATCGCGCGGCGCACCGTGGCCAAGTACCGGGAGGCGCTGCGCATCCTCCCGGCCCGAGCCCGTCGCCGCTACGCGTAGCCCCCACACCGGTCGTGGAGAACTCATGGACCTGACGATCAAGGGCCGCCACTGGACACCGAGCGCGGCCTTCAAGAGCTTCGCCGCGGAACGCGTCCAGAAGCTCGCCCGTTTCTACCCGCATCTGATCCGGGCGGAGCTGACGGTCACGCGCGAGGGATACCGCCATCACGCGGAGCTTCGACTGCACGGAAACGAGATCGCGCTCCTGACGAAGGGGGAAGACACCGATCCCCGCGCGGCGGTTGACGCGGCGCTCGACAAGTCGGAGCGCGCACTCCAACGGAAGACGGACCGGTTGAAGGACCGGAAGAAGCGCGGCACCGCCCGAACGGGGAGTGCCAAGGCGGCGCGCGCGGCTGAAGAGATGGAGATGCCGACGACGCTTCCGGGGCTCCGAAGCACGGTGCAGGTCGTGAGAGAGACCGCGAAGGCACCCGCCATGACCGCCGAAGCGGCGGCGAAGCGGCTCCTCAAGGGATCGAAGCCGTTCCTCCTCTTCACGGAGCCGGGCGCCGGCGTGCGCGTTGCCTATCGCCGCGGCGATCGCGAGGTGGGAGTCCTTGAGCTCGACTAAGCCGCAGACGCTCACCGTCGAGCAGCTCTACGAGCAGCAGCGGGAGCAGCTCGCGCTGGAACTCCTCTCCGCGAGCGCGGCGTCAACCGTACCGGTCACGCTGAGCGACATCCATCGCCCGGGGATGGCCCTCATGGGCTTCACCGAGAACTTCCTCGCGGATCGCATCCAGATCTTCGGCCGCACCGAGCTCGCCTATCTCTCGACCCTGAGCGAGAAGGAGCGCGAGGCGGCGCTCGAGCGCTTCTTCCGATTTCAAATGCCCTGCATCATCGTCGCGAAAGGCCTGGAAATCCCGCGGGGATTTCTGGACCGCGCGAACGCGCACACCATACCGGTTTTCCGGACGCCGCACGACACGACGCCCTTCATTCACCAACTGACGGCCTACCTCGACTACGTCTTCGCCCCTTCGGTCACGGCGCATGCGTCGCTCGTTGACGTCTATGGCGTCGGACTCCTCTTCACGGGTCGAAGCGGCATCGGGAAGAGCGAGACGGCGCTCGACTTGGTGGAACGCGGCCATCGCCTCGTCGCCGACGACGTGGTGCGGATCACGCGCCGCCACGGGGACATACTGATCGGGGCGTGCAACGAAGTGCTGAAGCACACGATGGAGATCCGCGGCCTCGGGATCATCGACGTTCAGTCGATTTTCGGGATCCGGTCGATCCGTGGACAAAAACGCGTGGAGGTGGAGGTTCACCTGACGGAGTGGAGCGAGGCGCGCGACTACGAACGCGTCGGGCTCGACGATGCCACGGTGAAGCACCTCGAAGTCGCGATCCCCCTGGTGACAATTCCCATCTTTCCGGGCAAGAACATCACGGTCATCGCGGAAGTCGTGGCGTTGAACCACCTGGTGAAGGTCTACGGCTACCATCCGGCGCGCGCGCTGAACGAGCGGCTGATGGAGACCATGCGGATGAAGCTCCTCTCGAACCCGCTCGTGCGGGACGACACGGAGTAGCGATCGTGAGCGATCTCCGTCCGGCGGCCGTGCTCGTCACGCACGGCGTCCTCGGCACGGAGCTGGTGCGCACGGTCGAGCGAATCCTCGGCCCGCAGAGCGACGTCGTCGTCGTCAGTAACGAGGGCCTCTCCGCCGACGGGCTCGTGAACGCACTTGAGGCGGCGATCGATTCGCTCGCAACGGGGCAGCCGGCCGTCGTCTTCAGCGATCTCGCGGCCGGGTCGTGCGGGCTCGCCGCGAGGCGCGCCGGCGCTTCGGGCCGGGTCGTGCGGCGCATCACGGGCGCCAACCTTCCGATGCTCCTCGAGTTCTTCCATTATCGTGGCGCCGTCCCGCTCGACGATCTCTTGCCGCGGATGGAGACGAAGGGGCGCGCGGGAATCGTCTCTTCCTGACGTGCCGATCCTCCTGGCCCGCGTCGACGACCGCCTGATCCACGGCCAGGTCGTCCACGGCTGGGGCCGTCCGCTCGACGCGACCCTATTCGCCATCGTCTCCGACGAACTCCGAGCCGACGCCGAGCGCTCCGAGCTCTACCTCTTCGCCGTCCCGGAAGGCGCGCGAGGCGTCGTGATCTCGGAAGCGGAGGCGCTTTCGCCGGTGTTCCTCGGTGACGCCGCTTCGGAGCGGACGATCCTCCTCTTCCTCGATCTCGCTTCGCCGCTTCGCTTGGCGGAGAGCGGCTTCCCTCTCGAAGCGCTGAACATCGGCGGACTCCACCATGCGGCGGGGAAGCACGAGGTGCTCCCGTACGTCTTCCTGGACGGCGCCGATCGCGACCGGCTCCGAGCCCTCGCGGCGCGCGGAGTCCGTGTCGCGGCACGGGACCTTCCCGGAAACGCGGAACACGGCCTTGACGAACTGGTGGGAGCGGCGTGATCGCCGACTTTCTCCGCATCGCGTTCCTGGGCGGCATGCTCTCCGTCGATCGCGCGGCGGGGTGGAATCTCATGCTGAGCCAGCCGCTCGTGGCCGCCTGCCTCGCCGGCGCGCTCGTGCATCCGAATCCCGAGTGGGAACTCTGGGCGCTTCGCATCCCGATCGCGGTCGGCGCGCTGCTCCAGCTCCTCCTGACGAACCCGGCGCTCCCCGCCGCGCAGAAGCCGCATGACACCGCGACGGCCGGTGTCGTGGGGAGCACCGTCGCGGTCCTCGGCATGGCGCATCTCCACGCGTCGATCCCGGCCTCCTCCGCGGGTCTTCTCTGGGTCCTCCTCGGCGTCCTCGCCGGGTTGATCGCCGCGGTGCTCGGCGGGTGGGTGCAGGGACTGAATCGCGCGGCGGCGGGGGCCGACTCCCGCCGCGCGGTGGCGCTCGCCGCGGAGGGGGACGCCGCGGGGTACGAGCGGCTCTACCTCGGATCGCTCGTTCGAATCTTCATGCTCGGAGCTCTCTGGTCGTGGTGCGGCGCGCTCGTGCTCCTCGCCGTGGCCATGGCGATTCTCCCGCGCCTCGCCGATCTGATCACCGTGAGGCGGATCGGCTTCACGTTCGCCGCGCTCCTCGGTGGGGCGTTCGCCGCCGCCTACGAGACGCACGTGCGAGGCGTGAAGGGGGGCGTCCGTTGGACCGCCGCCGGCGCCGCCGCCGCTGCGGCACTCCTTCTCACGCTCGCGACGGAGGGCGCATGATCGACGACGGTCAGTCGACGCCCGACGCGCCGGCACGGTCGCCCGACGCGCCGGCACGGTCGCCCGACGCGCCGGCTCCGCCGCGTTTGCTCCGCGCGCGCGATCTCGGCGCCGCGGCGTCGCGCCTGCTCCACCTCCAGGCCCTTCTCACGCCCGAGCGCATGCAGGGCCCGGGTTTCGCCTTCGCGATGATTCCCGTCCTTCGACGGCTCTATCCCGACCGCGCTCGATTCGCGGAGGCCATGACGAGGCACACGGCCTACGTCGCCACGCATCCGGTCTTCTCCGGCTATGTGCTCGGCGCCGCGGCGCGGCTCGAGGCGAAGCGGGCAGCGGGCGATCCGATCGACGGCGTCCGCATCGACGCGATGAAGCGCGCGCTCGCGAGTCCGCTCGCGGCGATCGGAGATCCCTTCTTCTGGGTCGTGCTCCGACCGCTCGCGGGGCTCATCGCCGTGCTCGGCATTGCGCTCTTCGGGGCGGCCGATCCGTACGAGCCCGACCTGCGGGTCCTTCTCTGCCCGCTCCTCCTTCTTTTGACGTACAATGCCGTCGCTTTGCCGACGCGGTGGCGCGGTGTTGGAGCGGGATACGCGGCGGCCGAGTCGCCGTCGAGCCTGCTTCACGCGCTCCGTTTCGCCGAGTGGCGCGAGATCTTCGAGCGAGGCGGGGCGTTTCTCTACGGGGCCCTCGTGGCGCTCCTTGCGGCCGGTCTTCACGCGGCCACGTCGGCCGGCGGCTCAGGCGTCGGGGCATTCGGCGCCGCGCTCTTGCCGCTCGCGCTCGGATTCACGGCGGCGCGCCTGTTGTTGCGGCGAGGCGCCGCCGCGACCGTCGAAACCGCGCTCACCGTTCTGACGCTCGCGACGCTCGTGTCGCTGGCGTTCTGAGCGTCGTCGCTCCGAACCTCGGAACCCATCCATGGTCGAACAGCAGGTCGTCATCCAAAATCGTCTCGGGCTTCACGCCCGCGCCTGCTCCGTCTTCGTGAAGGAGGCGGCGAAGTACGCATCGCATATCACGCTCGCGCGCGACGAACTGGAAGTGAACGGTAAGAGCATCCTTGGGGTCATGATGCTGGCGGCGGAACGAGGTGCGGAGCTCCTGCTCCGGGCTGAAGGCGCCGATGAGACCCAGGCTCTCGCGGCCCTCGTTCAGGTCGTGAACGACAAGTTCGGGGAAGAATGACCACCTTCACCGGTATCGCCGCCTCGCCCGGCATCGGCATCGGGCCCGTCCACGTGGTGGACGCCCATGAGGTCGACGTCCACGACGGCGCCATCGCCCCCGGCGCGGTCGCCGCGGAGCAGTCGCGCTTTCGCGACGCGATCGCCGCCTGCCGCGAGGACGTGCGCGGACTTCGCGAGAAGATCGCCATCGAAACGGGCGAAGAGCACGCGCGCATCCTCGATACGCAGATCGCCATCCTGGAAGACCCGGACGCCATGGACCAGACGCTCGCGGCCATCGCTCGCGAGGGGAGAAGTGCCGCGTTTTGCTACCGGCGCATCTTGAGCGATGTCGCCTCTCGCCTCGAGGAGGCCGACGACGAGTACTATCGCGGCCGTGCGCTCGACATTCGCGACGTGAAGCGGCGCGTGCTCGACCAATTGGGGGGCACGCGGTCGCGAAGCCTTCGAGATCTGAAGACGCCCTCCCTCATCGTGGCCTCGGATCTTCCGCCGAGCGAGATGGCGACGGCGCCGCGCGACAAGATTCTCGGATTCATCACCGACTTGGGCGGCCGCACTTCCCACACGGCGATCATGGCGCGCGCCCGCGGCATTCCCGCGGTGGTGGGACTCAAGAACGCGATGAGCGCCGCGCGCGAGGGAGCGACCGCGCTCGTCGACGGCACGCGCGGCATCGCGATCTTCGATCCCGATCCCGAGGCGCTGGAGGAACACCGGCGGAAGCAGCGCCGCTACGCGGAGATCGCGGCACAACGCGGCGTCCTCCGCGACCAGCGCTGCGTCACGAAAGACGGCGTGGCCATCCATCTCGCCGCCAATCTGGAAGTGCCGGAAGAGCTCCCGGGAATCCAGGAAAACGGCGCGGATGGAATCGGTCTCTACCGGACCGAGTTCTTCTACATGTCGCGCCACACGCTCCCGACGGAGGAGGCGCAATTCAACGCGTACCGGTCCGTCGTGGAGGCGATGAACCCGAAGACGGTTGTCATCCGGACGCTCGATGTCGGAGGCGACAAGTTCGCCTCGTATCTCGGCACCCCGGTGGAGCGAAATCCGTTCCTCGGTGTTCGCGGCATCCGCTTCTCGCTGAAGCGGGAGGACATCTTCCGGACGCAGCTCCGCGCCATTCTTCGCGCGGCCGCGTTCGGGAACGTGAAGGTCATGTTCCCGATGGTGATCGGTCTCGAGGACTTCCGGCGCGCCCAGACGATCGTCGAGGAGGTCCACGCGGAACTCCGAGCGGCCGGCGTGGAGACGCCGGAACACGTGCCGCTCGGCGTCATGATCGAAACACCGGCGTCGGTCTTCGCGATCGATCTTCTGGCGCGAGAGGCCGACTTCGTCAGCATCGGAACGAATGACCTCATTCAATACACACTCGCGGTCGACCGCGGCAACGAATTGATCGCGGAGATCTACGAGCCGCTCCACCCGGCCGTCCTTCGCGCGATTCGCGCGGTGGTGGAGGCGGGTCAGCGCCACGGAATCCGCGTCGGCATTTGCGGAGAGATGGCGGGCGAGCCGCTCTACGCGGTCCTTCTCGTCGGTCTCGGCGTCCTGGATCTGAGCGTCAGCCCCTACCTGGTCCCGGAGATCAAGACGATCCTCCACGCCTGCGATTCGAACGAGGCGGCGAAACTCGTGAAGGAATGCCTCGCCCTCGGCACGCCGGCCGAAGTGCGGGCGGTCGTCACCGAGTACATGCACCGCCGATTCCCGGAGCACTTTCTCGCATGAGCCCCGCACGCCGATCGAAGCCCAAGCGTCCGGCCGTCGAGAGCCGCGCCGCCCTCATCGCGCGTCTCGATCCCTCGGGGATGGGGGAGCGGATCGAGGGGCTGGCGAATCAACTCCGCCAGGGTGGCGCGCTCGCTTCGCCGCTCTTCGCGAAGGTGGCGCCGGAGCGCCCGCGTCGAATCGTTCTTTGCGGCATGGGTGGGTCGGCCATCGCGGGGGAGCTCCTCGCGTCGTTGATCGATCGGGAAGGTGTGGCGCCGATGCATGTCGTTCGGCACTACGAGCCGCCCGCGTGGGTCTCACCCGACGATTTCCTCATTTTTTCGTCCTACTCGGGGGAGACCGAGGAGACGCTCGCGGCGTATCGCGCCCTTCGCCCGCTTCATGCGCGCGCTTGCGTCCTCACGACGGGCGGGACGCTCGCGACGCGGGCGGAGGCCGACGGCATTCCGATCGCGCGCCTTCCCGGAGGGCACCCGCCGCGTGCCGCCCTCGGCTATTCATTCTCGACGCTGGCCCATCTCGCGGAGCATCTCGGAGTTCTCGTGCATGGCGGGCGGCGCGTCCTCGCGGCGGCCGACGCCGTGGATCGGGTGGCCGCCTCCTGTGGACGAATCGTGGCCCCGGCGCGGAATCCGGCGAACAGACTCGCCACACGCTTGGCGGGGAGGGCGATCCTCCTCGTGGCGAGCGCTCGCACGCTCGGTCCAGCCGCGGTCCGGTGGAAGGGGCAGATGAACGAAAACGCCAAGCACCTCGCGTGGGTGTCGCCGTTGCCGGAGTCGAATCACAACGAAGTCGACGGCTTCGTCCACCCGCGACCCTTCCTCGACGGTCTGGCGGCGGTTTTCCTTCGCGACCCGCAAGACCATCCGCGCATCGTCCGCCGCTTCGAGTGGCTCGGGAAGTACCTCCGAAAGAAAGGCGTCACCGTGGAAACTGTTTCCCCGAAGGGGGATGACGCCATGGAGCGCGTCCTTTCGTGCGTGGCGATGGGGGATTTCGTGAGCTACTACCTCGCCCTTCGAAACGGGATGGATCCGAGCGCGCTTCCGGGGGTCGAATCGCTGAAGAAGGCGCTGCAAGCGTGAGCCTTGTCGCCGTCATTCCAGCGGCCGGCTCGGGCACCCGCCTCAAGCCTCACACCGACAAGACTCCGAAGCCGCTCCTGGCGGTCGCCGGAAGGCCGATTCTCGCCCACATCCTCGAGCGCGTCGCCACCGCGCGGCCCGATCACATCGTGCTCGTGGTCGGTCCCGGCGCGCATGGGGAACGGCTCCGGTCGTACGCCGCATCGCGACGTGATCTCCCCATCACCTGCGTGCTCCAGGAAGCACCGCATGGGCTAGGGCACGCGATTTTTCAAGCGCGGGAGGTCGTCGGCGATGCACCCGTCCTGATCGTGCTCGGAGACACGATCGTGGAAGCCCCGCTCGACCGGCTCGCCGCCGAAGGGTCCTGGATCGGCGTGAAGGAAGTGGACGACCCCCGGCGGTTCGGAGTCGCCACGGTTCGCGATGGCCGGATCACGGCACTCGTCGAGAAGCCCGATCATCCGGAGACGAACTTGGCGGTCGTGGGGCTCTATGCCATCCGGAATTCGGCGCTCCTCTTTCAGGAGCTTGAATCGCTGGAGCGGGGCGGGACCCGGACGCGGGGCGAAATCCAGCTAACCGACGCCCTTCAAGCCCTTCTGGCCGCGGGCGAGGAACTCCGCCCTTTTCCGGTAAAAGGTTGGTATGATTGCGGCAACACGGAGGCCCTGCTGGATGCGAACCGGGCGCTCCTGGAAGCGCGCGCCGACTCGGTAAGCCGGGCGGGCGTCGTCGTCGTGCCGCCCGTCGCGGTCGACCCAAGCGCCGACGTGCGCGATTCCGAGATCGGGCCCTACGCCTCCATCGGACCGGGGGTGACTGTGCGCCGGTCGGTCATTCGCCACTCGATTGTCAACGAAGGCGCCACCGTCGAGGACGCGCTCTTGGATCACGAGGTGATCGGAGAGTCGCAAGTCGTCCGCGGGTCGAATCGGCGCCTCAATGTCGGAGACTCTTCGGAGGTCGAGCGTTCATGAACGTGGAAGCCACCCAGACGAAGCCGGAAACGCGCCGGGCGAAGTCGACCGGAAACGCGATGCTCTTCACGTCGGAATCGGTGACCGAGGGTCACCCCGACAAGATGGCGGATCAGATCTCCGACGCCGTGCTCGACGCGATCCTCGACAAGGATCCCTTCGGGCGCGTCGCCGCGGAGACGCTCGTCACGACCGGCCTCGCGCTGGTGTCGGGCGAGATCTCCACGAAGTGCTACGTCGACATCCCGCGAATCGTGCGCGACACGATCCGCCAGATCGGCTACGACGATCCGAAGTACGGCTTCGATCACGAGACCTGCTCGGTCCTGACCGCGATCGACGAGCAGTCGCGCGATATCGCGCTCGGCGTGGATCGCCGCGGCGCGGGGGACCAGGGCCTCATGTTCGGCTACGCGGTGCGGGAGACGCCGGAATTGATGCCGATCCCGATCATGCTCGCCCATCGGCTCACACGGGCGCTCGCCGACGCGCGGCGTTCCGGAAAGTTCTCGGATCTCCGCCCGGACGGCAAGTCGCAGGTCACCGTGGAGTACGAGAACGGCGTTCCGCGCCGGATCGACACGGTCGTCGTGTCGACGCAGCACGCCGAGATGTCGGACGCCGAGCTCGTCCATCTTCGCGAGCGCATCATTACCGAGATCATTCAGCCGGTCCTGCCGCGCGAACTCGTGCACGGGGAACCGACCTATCACATCAATCCAACCGGCCGGTTCGTGCTGGGCGGCCCCCGGGCCGACACCGGGCTCACCGGACGGAAAATCATCGTCGACACCTACGGCGGCTTCGGCGGCCACGGCGGCGGCGCGTTCAGCGGCAAGGACCCGACGAAGGTCGACCGCTCCGCCTCGTACGCGGCGCGCCACGTCGCAAAGAATCTCGTCGGAGCGGGCCTGGCCGAGCGCTGCACGGTTCAGGTGGCCTACGCCATCGGCGTCGAGCAACCCGTGTCCGTCATGGTCGACAGCCACGGCACCGGAACGGTGCCCGACTCGCGTCTCGCGGAACTCGTCCGCAAGCACTGGGACCTCCGGCCGCACGCGATCATTCATTCGCTCGATCTTCGCAAACCGATTTTCAAGCGCACCGCAGCGTATGGACACTTTGGCCGCGAACACGAGGGCTTCCGCTGGGAGCTGCTCGACCGCGTGGAGGATCTCAAACGTGACGCCTGAGACGGCCCTGATGAACGCCCACGGACATGTTGCCAGCGCGGATCTCGCCGCCGACGGCGTAAATCGCATCGATTGGGCCGAGAAGGAGATGCCCGTGCTGCGCCAAATCAAGGCGCGGTTCGAGAAAGAACAACCGCTCCGCGGGAAGCGGATCGCCGCCTGCCTCCACGTCACGACGGAGACGGCGAATCTCATGATCGCGCTGAAGGCGGGGGGCGCCGACATCTCGCTCTGCGCGTCGAACCCGCTCTCCACGCAGGATGACGTGGCCGCGGCGCTCGCGCACCACTACTCCATTCCGACGTTCGCCATCAAGGGCGAGGACGGCGATACCTACTACAAGCACATCTCGGCGGTCCTCGACGCGCGGCCCGAAATCACGATGGACGACGGCGCGGACCTGGTGACGGTCCTTCACACCAAGCGAGCCGATCAGGCGAAGGCGGTCATCGGCGGCACCGAAGAGACGACGACCGGCGTCATCCGGTTGAAGGCGATGGCGCGCGAAGGCGCGCTTCGCTACCCGATTCTGGCCGTCAACGAGGCGAAGACGAAGCACCTCTTCGACAACCGCTACGGCACGGGGCAAAGCACGCTCGACGGAATCCTCCGCGCCACGAATCGCCTGCTGGCCGGCTCGACCTTTGTCGTGCTCGGCTACGGGTGGTGCGGCAAGGGGCTCGCCACGCGCGCGCGCGGCATGGGCGCGAAAGTCGTTGTGACGGAGATCGATCCGCTTCCCGCGCTCGAAGCCGTCATGGACGGTTTCCAGGTGATGTCCGCCGCGGAGGCCGTGAAGATTGGCGACTTCTTCGTGACGGTCACGGGGAACATCAATGTTCTCCGCGTGGAGCATTTCCGCGCCATGAAGGACGGCGCCATCATCGCGAATTCGGGCCACTTCAACGTGGAGCTCGATCTCGAGAACCTGGCCAAGGTCGCGAAGTCGCGGCGCATCGCCCGCCCGTTCGTGGAGGAGTTCACGCTCGAAGGCGGGAAGAAGGTCTGCGTGCTCGGGGAAGGTCGGCTCATCAACCTCGCCTCGGCCGAAGGGCATCCCGCGTCGGTGATGGACATGAGCTTCGCCAATCAGGCGCTCGGCCTCGAATGGGTTCTCGCGAACGCGAAGTCGCTCAAGCCCGACATCTATACGATTCCGCAGGCGGTGGATCAGGAAATCGCGCGGTTGAAATTGGAGGCGCTTGGAATCCGCATCGACGCTCTGACCACCGAGCAGATCGCGTATCTCGCCTCCTGGCAGCACGGAACGTAGGCCGGGCGACACGCGATGGGGTTCCTAGGACGGATTTCCGTCCGGCGCAAGCACCAGATCCTGGGGCTTTGCCTTCTCTCGATCGCGCTCTTCCTGTCGCTGGCGCTCGCGACACGCGACGCGCGTGACACGACGACCGATCTTCTCGCGTCTGGCGCCGTTCGAAATCAGGCGGGGGTGCTCGGCGCGCTCGCCGCGACCGGACTCGCGGGCTTCCTCGGGGCGGTCGGCGCCTGGGCCGTTCCCCTCGGGCTCCTCGCCTGGGGCTGGAACCGGCTCCGGTTGAAAGCACCCACCGACCTCGCCATCCGCACCGGGCTTGCCGCCGCGGCGCTATGGGTCGGCATCGGGCTTCTCTATCTCTTGAGCGCGGGAAACCGCGCTTGGGCCGGCGCGCTCGGCGAATGGATCGGCGCCGGCTCCGCACGGCTCCTCGGTCGAATCGGGGCGCAACTCGCCCTCGGAACCTCGCTCATCATCGTCACCGCCGTCGCCTTCGAACTCGGCGCCGCTTCGCCGCTCCGCCGCGCGCTCGCCGGAATGTTCGGCGGGTTCCTCTCGCGCTTCGGAGGCGATACGAAACAGAAGCGGAAGGGCGCCGAGGCGAAGGCGGCCACGGACGCCGCGGGCGACGACGTCGAAACCGTTCCCACGAAGGCGCGCCGCCGCCGGCTTGCTCCCGCCGACGAGGAAGCGGCGCTGGCGAGCGCGTTCGCCCCGGAGGCGGCACGCGGTTCGCGGGACGCCAAGAACGCCGCGGCGAATAGCGGCCCGCGTATCATGGGCCGTTCGTCGCCGGCACCGAAGGCTGAGTCGCTCCCGATTCCATTTCCACCTTCGGCGGGTGTTTCGCCCACGGTTGGGAAGGGCGACAAGCAACGCTCCGGCGCGGGTGGCGCGGGTGAACCGGGAGGCCTCCAACTCGGCGCCGCCAAGGCTCCCGACACGCCCCTCCCTCCGATCGAGCTCCTCGACGCGCACGAGTCGCAGGTCGTGGCGGTGAACGAGGCGGAACTCCTCGAACTCTCCCGCGTCCTGGAACGGACGCTCTCCGACTTCGGCGTGGCCGGGAAGGTTTCCGAGGTTCATCCCGGCCCCGTGATCACGCTCTTCGAGTACGAACCGGCGCCGGGGGTGAAGGTGAATCAGATCCTCAACCGGCAGGACGATCTGGCGCTCGCGCTCCGGGCGCAGCGAATCCGCATCGTCGCGCCGATTCCCGGAAAGGCCGCGGTCGGAATCGAAATTCCGAATCGCGTGAAGCAGATCGTTTCGTTCAAGGAGATCGTCCTCTCCGCGGCGTTCCAGCAGGGGAAAGACGCGCTTCCGATCGCGCTCGGAAAGGACGTGGCCGGCGTTCCGTTCACGACTTCGCTCGAGAAGATGCCGCATCTTCTCGTCGCCGGCGCCACCGGCTCCGGGAAGAGCGTGTCGGTGAACGTTTTGATCATGAGTCTCCTCATGCGGCGCACCCCGGCGGAACTTCGCTTCATCATGATCGACCCGAAGATGCTCGAGCTGACCCCCTACAACGGGATTCCACATCTTCGCATGCCGGTCGTCACCGATCCGAAGAAGGCGGCCCAGGCGCTCCGCTTCTGTGTGAAGGAGATGGAGCGGCGCTACCAGATCCTGGCGAAGCACGGGGCGCGTCACATCGAGGGCTACAATCGCCTCGGCCTCGATCCGGCCGAGCACGAAGACGCGAAGCTCCCGTACATCGTCGTAATCGTCGACGAGCTGGCCGATCTGATGGCGCTCCTGCCGGCCGAGATCGAAGAGCCGATCGGGCGTTTGGCACAGATGGCGCGCGCCGTCGGGATCCATCTCGTCCTGGCCACGCAGCGCCCGTCGGTCGACGTCATCACGGGCCTCATCAAGGCGAATTTCCCCTCGCGCCTCGCCTTCCAGGTCGCGAGCCGGACCGATTCGCGCGTCATTCTCGACATGAACGGCGCGGAAAGCCTCCTCGGAAACGGAGATTCACTCTATCTCCCCGCGGGGAAGCCGGAGCCCTACCGCATCCACGGGGCCTACGTCTCCGGCGAAGAGACCGAACGGGTCGTAGCATTCTTGAAAACTCAAGGCGTCCCCGCGGTCGCCGACGACTCGGTTCTCGAAACGGTCACGATTTCGGATGAAGGGGCCGACGACGAACTCTACGAGGAAGCGATGCGGCTGGTGGTGCTCCACCAGCAGGCGTCTACCTCCATGCTGCAGCGCCGCCTCAAGGTCGGCTACTCGCGCGCCGCCCGTCTGCTCGATCTCCTGGAGGAACGCGGGATCGTGGGGCCGCCCGACGGGGCGAAGGGGCGAGAGGTGATGCTGACGGAACACGAATTCGAAGAGCGGCGCTCCGGTGTTCCTCCGGTGGAATCGGGCGCGTGAGCGAAACGATTTCACTTCTCCCCGCGCGCCCCGGCCCCGCGAAGGGCGCCGTCGCGGAGCGCCCGGCCCGCGTCGCTCTCGTGACGCTCGGCTGCGCGAAGAATCTCGTCGACTCCGAAATCATGGCGGGACTCCTGGCGCACGGCGGTTTCACGATGACCGGCGACCCGTCGACGGCGGAAGTGGCGATCGTCAACACGTGCGCGTTCATCGGTCCGTCCCAGAAGGAGTCGATCGACCGCATTCTCGAACTCGCCGCCTTGAAACGGGAGGGGACGCTTCGCGGGCTCGTGGTCGCGGGTTGCCTGGCGCAGCGTTTTCAGAGCGAAATTCTTCGCGAGATTCCCGAAGTCGACGCGGTGGTCGGCACGGGGCAGGTGGACGCGATCGTCCGCGTGGCGCATCGCGTGAGACGCGGCGACTCGGAGCGGATTCTCGAGGTCGGCCCTCCGGGGACCGCCGTCGACCTGACCGCGCACCGCGCCATCTCCACACCTCGTCACCTCGCCTATCTTCGGATCGCGGACGGCTGCGATTTCCGCTGCACCTTCTGCATCATTCCCGCGCTTCGAGGCGATCTCCGAAGCAGGACGATCGAGTCGGTCGTGGAGGAAGCGGGACGGCTGGCCAAGTCGGGCGTCCGCGAGCTCCACTTGATCGCCCAAGACTCCACATCCTACGGCGAGGATCTCTACGGAGAGGCCCGCCTTCCTGAATTGTTGCGCGCGCTGACGGCGGTGGAGGGAGTCGATTGGATCCGCGTTCACTACACGCACCCGAAGACTTGGAGCGAACGGCTGATTCAGGTGTTCCAAGAGGAGACGAAGGTCTGTAACTACGTCGACATCCCGCTTCAGCACCTGACCGATCCGATGCTTCGCCGAATGCGGCGGGAGGTGAAGCGGGCCGACACGGAACGGCTCTTCGCCATGCTGCGGGAGCGGATTCCGGACGTGGCGATTCGCACCCACTTCATCGTTGGATTCCCGGGCGAAACGGACGAGGACTTCGAAGAACTCCTGGCGTCGGTGGAGCGGGCCGACTTCGATCATGTCGGCTGCTTCGCCTACTCGAGGGAAGTCGGCACTCCGGCGGCGAAAATGAAGGAACAAGTCCCGGAACGCATCAAGCTGGAGCGGCGGCGCCGCCTCATGGACGCGCAGCGCGAGGTCGCGACGCGCGTGTGGGGCCGGTGGGTCGGGCGCACGGTGGAGGTCCTCGTGGATGGACCCTCTCCGTCGCGGTCGGGTGCGTGGGTCGGGCGCGTGGCGCAGCAGGGATACGAGGTCGACGGAGTCACTCACGTCCGGGGCGGCAACGGGGTCGCGACACCCGTACCGGGCACGTTCGCGCGGGTACGCATCACCAAGGCCCGCCACTACGACTTGGAAGGGGAGGTGGTTGCGTGAGAGGGGCCTGGCTGGCCGCCGTCGTGTTGACGGTGGCGACTGGAGGTGCCGTGGCGCCGGTAGAAGCGGAAACTTCGCTCCCGCGCACTCACATCGCGATGTTCGATTCGGTGGCTTCGATGGTGGCGTCCGAACTCTTGCCGGTGGGTGCGATTCCCGCCGGCCGTTCGGTCGAGATCACGACGCCGGTTCCGGGCGACACGCTCACCCTCTTCGAGCAGCGCGTCGTTCAGCGGCTCCGGAACGACGGTGTCACGGTGCGGGTTGGTCCCGCCACCACGGCACCGGCGGTCGATCCCGTCACGGGCGAGCCGCGCGTGGAGACCGCCGCTCCGGTCACGGAGAGCGTCGTTCGTCTCGGGCTCCGCGTGGAGTCGAGGAGCGTGCTCTTCGTCCGGCGGATCGGCAAATTCCCCTTCGGGACGCGAGGGTATGAGCGACTCGTCTCCCTTCAAGCGCAGGCGCGGCTCGTGGACGCCGCGAACGGAAACGTCCTTTGGGCGAAGACCGCGGCGCGCTCCGCGAGCGACGTGCTCGGCGCGCACGATCTCGACACCGCCGCTTCGGGGACCGGCATGTTTCGGCCCGCCGTTCCGCGCGGAACCGCGTTCGGATTCTTGGAGCCTTTGATCGTTACCGGCGTGGTGGCCGGGCTGGTGATCCTGTTCTATTCGAATCGAACGTGACGCGGGGGACGGTGGTTCCTCCAGGAGGGAGGGGCAGAGGATGGGCATGACGCTCGCCGCGCGCCAGCATTGGGTGCTCGGCAGGGACGCATTCGAACGGGGCCGGTACGACGAGGCGGCCGGGGAACTGGAACAGGCGATCGCGCTCGCGCCCGAGTTCCCCGACCTCCACAATTTGCTCGGCCTTTCACTCGGCATGTCGGGGGAGCGCGATCGCGCGGTCGCCTGCTTCCAGCGCGCGCTGCAGATCAATCCGCATTACGTGGAGGCGAGGCTGAATCTGGCCATCGTCTACAACGAGATGGGCCGCTACGACGAGGCGCTGCGCGAATTCCGCACCGACCAGCCGCGCGACCCCGACCACGGCAATCTATCGCCGGAGGTCCGCGCCTACCTGGCCGAATCGCACGTCCTGCTCGGCGACACGTACCGAAATCTTGGGCTCACGCTCGACGCGTCGCAGGAATACAAGCGGGCGCTGAAAGTCGCGCCGCAGTTCCTCGACATCAAGAACAAGCTCGGCGCGACCTACGGCGACATGGGGCTCTACGAGGACGCGGAGGCGGAGCTCACCGCGGCGCTGACTCAGAACCCGCGCTACCTCGAGGCGAGAGTGACACTCGGAGTCGTCCTTCACCGTTCGGGACGCCCGCATCGTGCCCGCGAAGAGTGGGAGCGCTGCGTGCAGGAGGATCCGGGTCATGTCCGCGCCCGGGCCTACCTCGAACTCCTCGATCGGGAGGGCGCATCTCCGGAGGGCGCGCGGCGACGATGAGCCGTCTTCGGATCCTCCTCCTCGCGGCACCGCTTCTCGTCGCCGGCTGCGGCGGCACGCTTCAAGAGCGAACCGGCGGGATCGCCGACTACGAGCGCGGAAAGAAAGCCTACGACGAGACGAATTGGTCCGACGCCGTGCTCGACCTGAAGGCGTACGTCGAGGCCTACCCCGGGACCGAGCGTACCGACGACGCGCTCTACTACCTCGGCGACGCCTATTTCCACATGCGGGACTTCGCGCTCGCATCGGGCCAGTTCGACCGGCTCCTTCGAGACTTTCCCTCCTCGGTCTATGAGGCGGACGCCCGTTTTTACCTGGCTCGCTGCGACGATCTGCAGTCGCACGGCGCCATGCTCGATCAGACGGAGACGGAGCGCGCCATCACGCGTTACCGCGAATTCCTCGGCGCTCACCCCGGTCACGCGCGGGCGGCTGAAGCCACCGCACGGATCGCGGCGCTCCGGGACCGGCTGGCCGAGAAGCGGTTCAAGGGCGGCCGGCTCTACACCCGGCTCCGCGAATTCGACGCCGCGGAGCGCTATTTCCGCGGGATCATCGCCGACTATCCGGAATCGCGCTGGGCCGCCGATGCCGCACTCCTTCTCGCGGAGACGCAGGTGAAGCGGGGCCACCGGGACGAAGCGCTGGGGACGATCCGGTCCGTGCCGCCCGGTCTCGCGCGGCCCGAGACACAGCGGAAGCTCGAAGAGCAGCGGCGTCTCCTCGAAGGCGGGACGGCTTCCAAGTGAAGCGCCGCGTCGGGATCTTCGGCGGCACCTTCGATCCGGTGCATATGGGGCATCTCCTGATGGCGGAAGAGGCCGTGGAGCGGCTGCGCCTCGACCGGCTCATCTTCCTGCCGGCGGGACGCCCCGCCCACAAACGCGACCGAAGCATCACACCGGTGGAGCATCGCCTTGCCATGCTTCGGCTGGCCGTGCGCGGCAATCCGCGCTTCGCCGTTTCGCGTTTGGAGGCCGATCACGAGGGGGTGACCTTCACGGTAGATTCGCTCGAGCGCTTCGCGAAATCGGAACGCGCCGAGCTCTACTTCGTGATGGGGCAGGACAGCCTCGACGAGTTCCGCACGTGGCGCGATCCAGACCGGATCCTCGCGCTGGCGCGGCTCGCGGTGGTTCCGAGGGGCGAGATCGAACGCCCGAGTCTCGACGCGGCCGTTCGGCGCCGCGTCGTCTTCTTGAAGCCTCCCCGCATCGGCATCGCCGCCTCGGAAATCCGGCGGCGCCTCGGCCGGAAACGGACCGCGCGCTACTGGCTCCCCGATTCGGTCCTCGCCTACATCAAACGACATGGGCTCTACGGACCCCGGCGTTAAGGGCGCGTCGCTCCTTCTGGTCGACGGATCGGCGCTCCTCTACCGATCGCACTTTGCCTTCATTCGGAATCCGCTTCGAACCGCGAAGGGGGAAGTGACCAGCGCGGTCTTCGGCGTCCTGCAGATTCTGCTCCCCGTTCTGGAACAGCGCAAACCCGACCGCGTGGCCATCGTTTTCGACACCGCCGCGCCCACGTTTCGCCACCGCGTCTACACGGAGTACAAGGCGCATCGCCCGCCCATGCCGGAGGATCTCGCGGCGCAGATTCCGCGCGTGCGTGAGTCGCTCCGGCTCCTCGGACTTCCGATTATCGAGCAGGAGGGAGTCGAGGCGGACGACCTCATCGGCACGCTGGCGAAAGAGGCGGAACGGGACGGCGCGACGGCCTGGCTCCTGACGAGCGACAAGGACTTCTTCCAGCTCGTTTCGGATCGCATTCTCATCCTCTCGCCGCGCGGCCGGGGCGGCGATCTCGCCGTCGTCGACCGGCATGGCGTGCGGGAGCGCTACGGCGTCGCGCCCGAAGAAATGATCGATCTCCTCGCCCTGATGGGGGACGCGTCGGACAACGTTCCCGGCGTTCCCGGCGTGGGCGAGAAGACGGCGGCGCAATTGATCCAGAAATTCCAGACGATGGAGAAGCTCTACGCTTCCCTCGATCAGGTGGAGCGGGCGTCGCTCCGCGAGAAACTCCGCGTGAACGAGGAGCAAGCGCGTCTCAGCCGCATGCTTGCGACGATTCGCGCGGACCTTCCCGTCGACCGCCACTGGTGGGAATTGAAGCGAGAGCCGGTCGACTACGCGGGGCTTCTGCCGTTTCTCCAATCGCTCGAGCTCCACACGCACCACCGGCGATTTACGAACGAAGCGGTGGCGGCCGGCGTCACGCTGCCAAAGGCGGCGCCCGTGCGCGGTGACGCGGCGGCCACGACAACCGGTTCCGCTGCGGCAGTCGGCGCCGGCGCGCCCGCGGCCGTAACGCTCTCTGCCGGAGCGGCGCCCGGCGGCCCGCTCTCCGAGCCCGGCGATCTCTTTCCGGAATCCGTACGGCCTGCGACTGGGACGAAGGGCGCGCGAGGCGGGAAGGTTTCGAAGGGAAAGAGTGGCGGCGCGACGTCCTCCGCCGATCGAGGCGTGTTCGACGAGGCCGACGCGGCGGGAAGCCGTGGCGCTGGTGTCGACATCGCGGTCGAGGCCACGCACCTTCGCGCCCCGATCGGGCGATATTCCATGGTGACCGACGGGGCAGGCCTCGAATCGCTCACGCGCGCACTCGCATCAGCGAAGGGCCCCGTCGCGTTCGACACCGAAACGACCGGGCTCGATCCGCATCGCGCGGACCTCGTCGGCATCGGACTCGCACTGTCGGAGGGGGAGGCGTTTTACCTTCCGATCGGCCACGTGACCGGCCCCAATCTGGACGCGGATCGTGTCCGCGAGGCGCTTCGACCCTTCTTCGACGATCCGAAAGCGCGCCGGGCGGCCCAGAACGCGAAGTACGACTGGCATGTCTTCCACAAGTTCGGCATCCCCGTGCGCGATATCTCCGACGACACGATGGTGGCCGCATTCCTCTCCGATCCCGACCGTCCGAAGAATCTCGACGCCCTCGCCGCTTCGCGTCTCGGAATCGAGAAGATTCCGACGGAATCGCTCATCGGTCCCCGCGGGAAAGACCAGAAAAGCATGGCCGATCTGCCGGTGGAGCAGGTCGGTGTCTATTGCTGCGAGGATGCCGACGTCGTGCTCCGCCTCCTCCCGATTTTGGAGAAGGAACTGGTGGCGGTCGATGGGCTCGCGCTCTATCGCGAGGTCGAGGTTCCCCTCGTCGGGGTGCTCGTGCGGATGGAGCGGGCCGGCGTGAAGATCGACACGGCGGCGCTGGAGGAGATGTCGAAGTCGCTCGGCGCCACCATGCAGCGGCTCGAGCTCGAGATCCAGGAGTCGGCGGGGGTGCCGTTCAACGTGAAGTCGACGCGACAGGTCGCGGAAGTGCTCTTCGAGCGGCTCCAGCTCCCGAAGGGGAAGCGGACGAAGGACGGTTATTCGACCGACGAAGAGGTGCTCGAGACGCTGGCCCCGCTCCACCCGATTCCGCGGCTCCTTCTCGAGTATCGTCAGGCGCAAAAGCTCAAGTCGGCATACGTCGATTCGCTGCCGAAGTTGGTCCACCCCGACACGGGGCGCGTTCACGCGACGTTCCATCAGACCATCGCCTCGACCGGACGGCTGAGCGCGAGCGACCCGTCGCTTCAGAATATCCCGATCCGTTCGGAGGAGGGGCGGGCGATCCGGAAGGCGTTCATCGCCGAAGGGAAGAACGGGCGGCTCGCTTCCTACGACTACTCCCAGATCGAATTGCGCCTCCTGGCGCACTTCTCCCACGATCCGGTCCTGGCGGAAGCGTTCCGGACCGGGGGCGACGTCCACACGGCCACGGCCGCGCGCCTCTTCGGCGTCGCGCCGGAAGCCGTGACGCCGGCCCAGCGGTCGCAGGCGAAAACCGTGAACTTCGGAATTCTCTACGGGATGGGCTCCGCGCGCCTGGCGCGGGAGCTCTCCCTCTCGCGATCGCTCGCCTCCGCGTTCATCGACGAATACAAGAAGACCCATGCCGGCGTGGCGAAGTACATGGAACAGATGCTCGCCCAGGCCAAGGAGCGGGGCTACGCCGAGACGATGCTTCACCGTCGCCGTCCGCTTCCGGGGCTGCGGGACCCGCACGAGGGGCGTCGCGCGGAGTCGGAGCGCGCCGCGATCAACTCGCCGATTCAGGGCTCGGCGGCGGATCTCATCAAAGTGGCGATGGTGAAGATCGACGCGCTCCTCACGGAGCGGGGACTCAAGTCGCGGATGATTCTCCAGGTGCACGACGAACTTCTCTTCGAGACCGATACCCACGAGGTCGAGGTTCTGGCTCCGCTTGTTCGCGAGGCGATGGAGCATGCGTTGCCGCTTCGCGTGCCGCTGCTCGTTCACGAGGGGCGCGGGAAGACTTGGGCGGAGGCGCACGGGTAAGCAGCGTTCGCGGTTTACGGACCAGTCCTTGACGAACGGCACGAACCGCGGATAGGGTAAAGAGATGCCGCGAATCGGAGTCTTCGGACTCATGGCCTCGGGGAAGTCGACCGTCTCGAGGTGGTTTCAGGAGTGGGGCGCGGCGGTAGTGGACGGCGATGCGCTCGGTTGGGAAGTGCTTCGGGAGCCGAAGATCGTCATGGCGGTGTCGGCGGCGTTCGGCGACGAGGTTCTGACGGACGACGGCGCGATCGACCGTGTCGTTCTCGGGCGAATCGTCTTTCGTGATGCGGCGGCCATGACGCGGCTGAACGCGATCGTGCAGCCGCGGCTTCTCGAGCGCGTGCGCGGGGCGCTCGCCGCTCCCGCCGTCGGAACGACCCTCCTCGACGCAGCGATGCTGACGACGTGGGGGCTCGAACCCGACCTCGACGGCATCGTGGAGGTGCGCGCCGAGGAGGCCGCGAGGGTGAGCCGCCTCATGGCGGCCCGCGGCCTCGATGCCGGCCCGGCGCTCGAGCGGATTCGCGGTCAGTCGTTGCCGCCGGTCCTGAATCCGAAGCGCCAGTGGATCATTCACAACGACGGCGATCTCGCGGCGCTCCGCCGCCGGGCCGAAGCCGTCTGGAAGGAAATCGCGGCGCTCCGCTAGGGGCGAAGCGGCTTCGATCTCACCGGGAGGACCCGATGGACCTGCTCGCCACACGGAAGAGGCTCGACGAGGGACGCCAGATTCTGGCACAACTCGGGAGTTTTCTTTGACGTCGCTCACCGCGAAGCACGGGTCCGCGAACTCGAGGAACAACTAGCGGCGCCCGGATTCTGGGACGTGCCCGAGCGCGCCCAGAAGACCGTCATCGAACTCAAATCGATCAAGCGGGTGCTCGATAACTACCGCGCACTGGAACGCGAAGTATCCGACGCGAACGGCCTGATCGAACTCCTGGAAGTCGATCCCGACGATTCCATGGCGGCCGATCTCGACCGGCAGTCGGAGAATCTCCTCCCACGCATCCAGGCGCTCGAACTGAAGAGCCTCCTCTCCGAGGAGAGCGACGCGCATGGCGCGATCGTCACCATCCATCCGGGCGCGGGCGGCACCGAGTCGCAGGATTGGGCTCAGATGCTCTACCGTCTCTATACGCGGTACGCGGAGCGAAACGGCTATGTCGTGAGTGTTCTCGATCTTCAGGCGGGTGATGAGGCGGGAATCAAGGACGCCACGATCCAGGTGGACGGGGAATACGCGTATGGATTTCTGAAGGCCGAGCATGGCATTCACCGGCTCGTCCGCATTTCCCCCTTCGACGCGCAAAAACGACGGCACACCTCGTTCGCTTCGGTCTTCGTCTATCCACAAGTGGGCGAAGACGCTCCGATCGAGATCAAGGACGCCGACCTACGAATCGACACCTATCGCGCCGGCGGCGCGGGCGGCCAGCACGTGAACAAGACGGAATCGGCCGTGCGCATCACGCACCTCCCGAGCGGGCTCGTCGTCCAGTGTCAGAACGAACGGTCGCAGCTCCGAAACCGCGACGCGGCCATGAAAGTGCTCATGGCTCGCCTCTACGCGAAGCGGCTGGAGGAGGAGCACGCGAAGCACAATCTGATCGGCGGCGGGAAAAAGGACATTTCCTGGGGAAATCAGATCCGCTCGTACGTGTTCCAGCCCTATACGCAAGTGAAGGACCACCGAACCGACGTCGTCGTGACCGACGTGCAGGGCGTGATGGACGGCGAAATTCAGCCCTTCATCGATGCTTACCTGCGCCGAAAGGAGCCAGCGTGAACCCCGCCATCTTCCGTGAATACGACATCCGCGGCATTGCCGACACCGACCTCACCGACGGCGTCGTGCGGGCCATCGGGCGGGCGTTCGGGGAACGGATGCGCGAGAAAGGGCTCTCCCGCGTCGCCGTGGGCCGCGACGTGAGGCTCTCCTCGCCCCGGATTCGCGCCGCGCTCGTCGAAGGGCTCCTTGACCAGGGAATGCACGTGATCGACGTCGGGGAGGTGCCCACACCGGCGCTCTATTTCGCCGTGCTTCTCCTGAAGACCGACACGGGCGTGATGGTGACCGGCAGCCACAATCCGATCGAATACAACGGAATCAAACTTTCAGAGGGCGTCTCGTCGCTCCACGGACCCGACATCCTCGAGCTGCGGGAACGCGCCGAGCGGGCCGGGGTGCTCGCGACGCGCGGATCGATCGAAATGGCGAACGTCGACGAACCCTACCTGGCTGATCTCGCCTCCCGCATCACGCTCGCCCGGCCGCTGAAGGTGACGGTCGATCCGGGGAACGGCGCCGCGAGCATTCTCGGACCGAAATTCCTCCGCATGATCGGCTGCGAAGTCGACGCGATCTTCGACGTCCCGGACGGAAGCTTTCCGAATCATCTCCCCGACCCGACCGTGCCGAAACTGATGGAGGCCCTCATGGCGCGCGTGAAGTCGAAAGGCTCCGATGTCGGAATCGGCTTCGATGGCGACGCCGATCGCGTCGGCGCGGTGGACGAGAAGGGGCGCCTCCTCTACGGGGATCAAATTCTGGCGCTCTATGCCGGCGACGTTCTTTCCCGGCTTCCCGGAAGTCCGATTATCTTCGAGGTGAAGTGCTCGCAGGGATTGGTGGAGCACATCGAGGCGAAGGGCGGGCAGCCGATCATGTGGAAGGCGGGCCACTCCCTCATCAAAGCGAAGATGCGGGAGACGAAGGCGCCGCTCGGGGGCGAGATGTCGGGCCACATGTTCTTCGCCGACGAGTTTCCGGGATACGACGACGCGCCCTACGCGGCGGGGAGACTCCTCCGGATCCTGGCCGCGACCTCGCGCCCCCTCTCGGCGCTCATCGACGAGCTGCCGCAGGCGCGCTACGTCTCCACGCCGGAGCTTCGGTTTGATTGCACCGACGCCTCGAAGTTTGCTATCGTAGAGTCCGTACGCGAGTATTTCCGCGCGCGATACCGCGTGGTGGACGTGGACGGTGTCCGAGTCCAGTTCGGCGATGGGTGGGGTCTCATCCGCGCCTCCAACACGCAACCAGTCTTGGTCGTCCGGTTCGAGGCAAAGAGCCGAGAACGGCTCCAGGAAATCGCGCGTGAGGTGTCCGATGTGCTCGCCAGCCATCCCGAGGTGACGATCCCCGCGCTCACGTTCTGAGCGCCGTCGCACTCGAGCCTCGCCGGGTTGAGGTCACTTGCTTGCTCGCACGGACCGGCGGATTCTCGGTGCCTGCCGTATCCGTACCCCGCCCTCTGGCGCTGGCCGCGGCATTCGCCCTGGCGCTCGCGGGGGTCGCCGCCATTCTTCCCGCCTCCGCACGCGCCCAAGACGAATTCCTCCTCAACGACGACCGCGTGAGCCGCAATCAGTGGGAGCCGGCCGTGGCGCGGGGCGCCACCGGAGCGATCGTCGTCGCTTGGCAGGACGGTCGTAACGGCTCCGGTTCCTTCGAAGACTTCGATATCTATGCCCTCACGATTCGAAACGCCTTCGCGCTCGGCACGACGCTGAACCGGCGGCTGAACGACGATCCGGCGGGCCAAGTGCAGGCGAACCCCGACATCGCGGGAAGCCCCGCGGGGACGTTCTTCTGCGTCTGGGTCGATTCCCGTCTCGGTAATCGCGACATCTACGGCGTCACGCTCGACTCGCTCGGGATTCCGATCACGCCGAATCTCCGCGTCAGCGACGATATCGCCACCCAGGAGCAATTCGCGCCCCGCGTCATTCCCCAGGGCGCGGACGGCTACTTCGTCGTCTGGAGCGACGGGCGCGACGGCAAAGGGGAGATCTTCGCTTCGTATCGAACCTCCTCCGGCGCACCGATCGGCGGGAACGTTCGAATCTCGCAGGATCCGGTGCCGACCGGAAGTTTCCAGGGGGACCCCGCCTGCGCCGCGCTTCAGGACGGCACGACGCTCGTCGTCTGGTCCGACGGCCGAAACGGCGGCACCTTCGGCGCGACATTTGACATTTATGGCCAATATATCGATGGCACCGGCGCCCCCATCGGAGGGAATTTCAAGATCAACGACGCGACCGGAGTTCAGAACGCGAGCGTGCCCACCGTCGCCGCGAGCGCCGATGGATTCCTCGTCGCCTGGGTCGACCACCGGCGAGCGAGCGACCCGGGCGACGTCTGGGCGCAGCGTTTCGAGACGGATGGCACTTCGATCGGCGCGAACGTGAGGGTAAACGACGATGCCGCGGGGAACGAGCAGCGCTTCGTCCGCGCGTGCGACGCGACGGGAGGCGCCATGGTCTTTTGGGAAGACTTGCGGGGCGGATTCGGACTCGACTCCAACGTCGAGGGTGCCTTCGTCCCCTGGAACGGTAGTGCGCCGGGCCCGAACTTCCGCGTGAACGCGACGACCCTCGGCCGGCAGGGGAATCCGGGCTGTGTCTGGGACGGCCTCGAGGCCTCGATCGTCGTGTGGGAGGACTTGCGGCGCGGCTCGGCGGATATCTTCGCGGTCCCGGTACGCACCGATGGGAGTCCCCGCGGCGCGGACACGCAGCTCAACGACGACGCGGCCTCCTTCGATCAGCG